>CAZSDX010000149.1:0-13144 GCA_964605685.1 uncultured Polyangiaceae bacterium | reverse complement strand
CCCTCGCGGGCGGTGCGCTCCGAGGCCCGGAGGCTCGCCGCCTGCACCTCCGCCCGGCGCACGCTGGAGGCCACCACCCGCGCCTGCCCTCCGCGGACCACCGCCACCAGGGAGCTGTCGTCGATCACCAGGGTGACGCCGGTGACCACCGCGAGGCAGGAGCCCGGGGTCACCCGGCAGCGGAGCAGCCGCACCACCTCGGCCCGGTCCTCGAAGAAGGTCACCCGGGCGATCTTGCTGGAGAGCACCTGGGCCAGCGGGAGCATCGAGGGTTCAGTCACGGCGGTTGCCTCCGGTCAGCTCGAACTTGGCGGGCAGGGTGATGCGGAAGCCGTGCTCCAGCCTGGCGGAGCCCCCGGGCGGGAGCGTTACCATCCAGCGGAGCCCCCCGCGCACGGGCTCTCCTCGCTCCGACTGGTCGTAAGGCTGGGCCTCCGGGGTCGCCTGGAGCCGCTCCACGGTGATCTGCTTGTCGTCGGAGATCGGGTAGCGCTCCAGCACCTCGACCTCCACCGGGTGCCCCAGCGACGACGCCAGCTCGATCCGGATCGTCTCCTGCACCACCGTCGCGCCCCCCAGTAGCCCCGACGACCCCTCCTGTACCTGGATGTTCCGGGCCACCCGGATGCGCGGCTCGACCCCGAGCCCCACCTTGACGACGCCCCCCTTCCCCACGCGCTCCAGGCCGGTGGTCGCCAGCAGCGAGTGGTCCACGTACACCTGCACCGGGCCCGCCAGCAGCGGCGCGTCGAAGGGGTTGGTGAACTGCGCCTCGCGGAACACCTCCGGGCTCTCCCGGGGGAGGGTGCGGAAGGTCGCCCGCATCGGCGCCTGCGCCGTCACCACCGGCACCAGGTGCGGGACTCCATCGGAGGGCACCGTCCCCCGCGCGGCTGCGTCGTAGCGGTAGGCGAATTGCCCCCGGGTGTAGCGCGGGTCGCGGACCGCGCTCACCGGGGGCTGCACCGCCTCGATCTTTCGCATCGCCGCCAGCGAGCGGGCGTCGTCCACGGCCAGGTAGAGGCGCCCTCGCCGGTGCCGGTCGTCGGGGCCGCCGACCCGAAGCCGCGACAGGTCCAGGTAGGACTCGTCCGGCTCCAGGGGCTCCGGGGGGGGCTCCGGCGGCGCTCCGCTCCCGCGGCCTCCGCCACCGCCTCCGGGTCTCCCCGCGGGTGGTGCAAGATTGACCTGCCCTGAGGCCCGCGCTGCGGGCACCTGGACGCGGGGGATGGAGACGCTCTTTTTCTTCGTTTCGGGCTCGGCGCGGGCGGCGCCTTCCCGGGCGCGGGGGTCGGGGGTTTCCTGGTCGAGCAGGTCGTCCTCGTCCAGCTCCTCGGGGACGCTGCTGCCCTCCGGGATGGGCTCGCGGCGGCTGCCGCCCTCGGTGAGCACGCCTCCGCGGAGGATGTCGCGGAGGGTGTAGTTCACCTCCGGATCGTCCTCGGGGATGGGCCTGGGGGGGACGAGCTCGGGGAAGTGGCGATCGTGGGCGGCGAAGAGCTGGTCGAGTCCCGGGGGCGGTGGGCGGTAGCCGGTGCGGGGGGGGGGCTGGGCGCGGCCGAGCCGGAGGGATCGGAGCTCGGGCATGCGAGCGTCGTGGACCAGGTCGGCGGTGGCGAAGGAGAGCTGGGCGGTGGACCAGTCCTCCCCGGAGAGCTGGGCCACCAGCGCCTCGACCCCGAGGGAGGCGGAGCGCCCCTCGAAGACCCGGAGCGTGTAGAGCGGCCACCAGCGGGCCGGCGCCACCACGTAGCTCACCTCGGCGCGAGCCAGCTTGCCGGAGCCAGCGATCCGGATCAGCAGCGAGCGGGTGGGGACTTCTTCCCCCTTCTGCGCGGGGTTGGCCTGGCGGAGCGAGAGCTCCATCGCGGCCAGCCGCTGGGTGGCCTCCTGGAGGGACTCCTCCAGCTCGAACCACCGGGCGTCGAGGCGGGCGAGCAGCTCCTCGACGAGGGCGCCTGCGCCGAGGGCGGCCTTGACGCGGGCGTCGACGCCGGAGACCACGCCGGGGTGGGCGTCGGGGGCGAGCTGGCTGAGGCGCTCGCGCCGCTCCTGGAGCGCCTGGATCTCGTCCTTGAGCCGGTCGATGCGGTGGCGCAGCTCCCGGGCCTTCTGCGGCAAGGCGCCGGTCTGGCTCGTGGAGCTGGCCACGGGAAGGGCCCGCACCGACAGCGCCGTCCGGGGGCCGTCGAGCGACAGGCGCAGGCTGCCCGGCTCGGCCAGCGCGGTCACCCCGGGGATCTCCAGCTCGACGGGGCCATCAGGGAGCGCGGGCGGCAGCTTCAGCGACCGGGTGACGACGGCGCCTCGGGCGTAGATCGTCACCCGGTCGATGGCGCTGGCGCAGACGATGGGCATGGGGACTCCTGAAGAAAGGGGCCCGCATTGTAGCGACAAAGGGTAGACTGGTCGCCATGTTCCCTGGCCCCCCGGGCCTCCGCGGTCTGAGGGCTTTTTCCCTGGAGATGCTCCGAGCCTGCCCCCCCGGCTCCGGGGTCCGGGTGGCCATCGTCGACTCCGGCGTCGCCCCGGCGCTCCTCGGGGACGACGCACCCCGGAGGAGCTTCCACGTGCGCCGCCAGGGGCTCCTCACCGCGGTGGAGCGCTGCCCGCCGGGAGACGCCCACTACCACGGCACCGCGGTGGCGAGCATCCTGCGGGAGCTCGCCCCGGAGGCGTCGCTCTCCAGCGTGCGGGTGGTGGACGAGCAGGGACGAGGCTCGTCCGAGCACCTGCGCGCGGCCCTCGATTTCTGCATCCGGGAGCGCTTCGACGTGGTGAACCTGAGCCTGGGCACCCGCAAGCGGGAGCTGCTTTTGGACGTGTACGACCTGGTGGACCAGGCTGCCGTCGCCGGCGTGGTGCTGGTCGCCGCCACGGACAACCAGGGGGCCCCGGACTACCCCGCCGCCTGCACCTCGCTCCTGTCCGTGGATCGCTTCGAGACCCGGGATCCCTTCGCGCTCCGCTTCCGCCCGGGGCATCGGGTCGCCTTCCTGGCGCGGGGCCACGACGTCGAGGTCCGCTCTCCGGACGGGACGACGCTTCGGGTCTCCGGTGCCAGCTTCGCCTGCCCCCACGTCGCCGCCTTCGCCGCCCGCCTGCGCGCCGCCTGGCCCGCGCTCCATCCCTTCGAGGTCAAGACCGCTCTCCACGCCGCCGCCCTCCGCGACGAGCCTCCCCGCGATGGGCCTCGGCCCGGCTGAGGTGGGTCGCTGGCGCCTCGGGTCTGCGGCGCCTGTGGTCATTTTTGCGTGCTCAGCCGGTCCGCGTGCCAATCGATGTGGTCTCGCCCGAAGGTCTCCACGAAGAAATAGCTGTGGTCGTAGCCGGGCTGCACCCGGAACACATGCGGCACCCGCGCGGCGGTCAGCGCCGAGGCCAGCGCCTCCGGGCGCAGCAGCGGCAGGAATTTGTCCGAGTCCCCCTGGTCGACCAGTAGCTCTCCCGCCCACCCCCGCGACGCCACCAGCAGGCTCGCGTCGTGCTCCGCCCACCGGGCCTCGTCCGGGCCCAGGTAGGCCCGCAGCTGCTTCCTCCCCCAGTCGGACGCCGTCGGGTTGGCGATGGGCGCCAGCGCCGACAGGGAGCGGTACCTCCCCGGGTGGCTCAGCGCCAGCGTGATCGCCCCGTGCCCTCCCATCGAGTGGCCCATGATCCCGTGGCGCCCCGGGTCCACCGGGAACGAGCGCTCCACCAGCGCCCTCAGTTCCTCGACCACGTAGGTGCGCATGCGGAAGTGGGGCGCCCAGGGGGGCTCCGTCGCGTCCACGTAGAAGCCTGCTCCCTGGCCGAGATCGTAGGCAGGGTCGTCTGCGACACCATCTCCCCGGGGGCTGGTGTCGGGGAAGACGAGGGCGAGGCCGCGGCGGGCGGCGTGGCCCTGGAGCCCGGCCTTGGTCATCGCGTTGTCGTGGGTGCAGGTGAGGCCGGACAGGTACCAGAGGCAGGGGACGGGGCCCGAGGCCGCCTGGGGAGGGAGGAAGACGGCGAAGGTCATGGGGACGCGGCAGGCGTCGGAGGCGTGGCGATAGACGCCCTGGACGCCGCCGTGGCTCCGGATCTCGGAGAGGGTTTCCATCAGAACTGGACCACGGCGCGGATGGATTTGCCCTCGTGCATCAGGTCGAATCCCTCGTTGATGCGGTCGAGGGGGAGCCTGTGGGTGATCATCGGATCGATCTCGATCTTCTTGTCCATGTACCAGTCGACGATCCTGGGGACGTCGGTGCGGCCCCGGGCTCCGCCGAAGGCGGTCCCCTTCCAGGTGCGGCCGGTGACGAGCTGGAAGGGCCTGGTGGAGATCTCCGCCCCCGCGGCCGCGACGCCGATGATCACCGACAGGCCCCAGCCCCGGTGGCTGGCCTCCAGGGCGGCCCGCATGACCTGGGTGTTGCCGGTGCAGTCGAAGGTGTAGTCGGCGCCCCCGATGGTGTCGGCGCCGCGCTTGGTCAGGTGGATCAGGTGGGGGACCAGGTCCGCGCCCAGCTCCTTCGGGTTGACGAAGTGGGTCATCCCGAAGCGCTCTCCCCAGGGCTTCCGCTCGTCGTTGATGTCCACGCCGATGATCAGGTCGGCCCCGGCGAGCCGGAGCCCCTGGATCACGTTGAGCCCGATGCCGCCGAGGCCGAACACGATGGCGGTCGAGCCGCGCTCGACCCGGGCGGTATGGAAGACCGCGCCGATGCCGGTGGTGACGCCGCAGCCCACGTAGCAGATCACGTCGAAGGGGGCGTCCTCGCGGATCTTCGCTACGGCGATCTCCGGGAGCACGATGTGGTTGGCGAAGGTGGAGCAGCCCATGTAGTGGTGCACCAGGTCACCGTCGAGGGTGGAGAAGCGCGAGGTCCCGTCGGGCATCAGCCCCTTGCCCTGGGTCGCCCGGATCGCGGTGCACAGGTTGGTCTTCCGCGACAGGCACGAGGGGCACTCCCGGCACTCCGGGGTGTAGAGCGGGATCACGTGGTCGCCGGGCTTGACGCTCTTCACCCCGGCGCCCACCTCCACCACCACGCCGGCCCCTTCGTGCCCGAGGATCGCGGGGAACAGCCCCTCCGGGTCCGCCCCGGAGCGGGTGAAGTCGTCCGTGTGGCAGATCCCGGTGGCGCGGATCTCCACCAGCACTTCGCCGGCCTTCGGCCCCTCCAGGTTCACCTCGGCGACCTCCAAGGGTCTCCCGGCCTGCACCGCCAGCGCTGCTCGTGTCCTCATGGTCTGTCTCCTGTCTCGTGGGTGCGCCGCGCAACGGCCTGCGCGCCGCGCATTGTGCTCGCGGCGGATCTCCCCCGTCCAGCGCCGCGCCGTTCGCCTCGCGCCACAGCCTGTTGTCTCCTTGCCACAGGGGCTTGCCCACGCTCCTGCTACCTTCTCGCGATTTCCCCTTCCTTGCTCGGTGGCACGGCGCCTGCTCCCTGTGGTCTCCATGAACACCCGCTTCTTGCCGCTCCTCGCGCTCTTGTCCTTCGCCTCGGCCTGCTCCTCGACCCCGGAGGATCCCCCCGCCTCCCGCTCGCCCATCGGCCCCGTCGCCCGCACCGCTGCCGAGGCGTTCCCGGGGGCTCCCTCCGGCGTCCCGGCGCTGGACAGGGAGACGATCCTCGCCGCCTGCGCCCGGGCGGGGGAGTGCCAGGTTGGCCAGCCCCTCGACGACGGCGTTGCCATCGACCCCGGCACCGCCTTGGACCTGGTCCTGCTCTGCGTCGACGCCCTGGAGTTCTCCGCCGAGCGAGCGATCCCGGTGAGCGGCTGGTCCAACCGGATGCAGACCGCGGATCGCTGGGCCGCCTGCGTCCAGGGCGCCGCCGCCTGCGAGGGTGTGCGGGCCTGCGACATCGAGCGCGAGGGCGTCTCCTGCCAGGAGGACGGCTGCCTGGGCCCCGCCGGGTGGAAGGAGACCCGCTGCGAGGGGGACAAGGCCACCTTGATCGCCGACGGCGGGATCTTCACCCGCGACTGCGCTCTGGCCCACGCCACCTGCGACACGGCGAGCCCCACCGGATGCACCGATCGCCCGTACACCGCCTGCCCGCCGGAGCTCCCCCGCGCCGACCGCTGCGAGGGGAACATCCGCCTCGGCTGCGACGGCCAGGACCAGGTGAGCTACCGGGACTGCACCCGCCTCGGCGGGACCTGCGGCCTGACCCCCCAGGGTACCCAGGGGTGCATCTACCCGGGCACGACGGCGGACTGCTCTGGCTCCGGGACCCCGCCGCCCTCCTGCCAGGGGACCAGGCTCTCGGCCTGCGTCCTCGGGGGGCGCGTCGAGGTCGACGCCCCGACCCTCTGCCCCTGAAGCTCCACCGGGTGACGTCCTACTTGACGCGGACCCGTTGCTTGAGCGCGGCCAGCTCGTCGTCGATGTCGGCGCCGCCCTTGCGAGCTCCGCCGGTGCCGCGCTCCAGGGAGGCGAACTTGGCTTCCAACTCGTCGCGGGTGAGGCCGCTACGGGTGCCGGGGCCCAGCGCGTCGGCGATCTCCCGGCTGGCGGCGACCTCCGCCTCGGTGCGGTCGAGCTTGGCCTCAAGGCGCCTCAGCTCGTCGAAGGCGCCGCCGCCGGAGGACTCGGCCCCTGCGGTGGTGGTCCGGGCCTGCTGCACCTGGGCCGACAGCACGCCCTTGCGGGCCTCGACGTCCGCGAGGCGCTGCTCCATGCGCTGCAGCTCGCTCTTGAGCTTGATGGTGTTGGATTTCGCCTCGGCGAGCATCGCCTCGGAGCGGTCCCGGTCGCCGACCACGCGCTTCTTCTGCACGAGGGCCTCGCGGGCCAGGGCCTCGTCGTCGGCCTTGAGGGCCAGCTCGGCGCGCTTGGCCCAGCGCTCCGCGTCCGCGTCCAGCTCTTGAACCTTCTTCTCGAGCTGCTTCTCCGTGGCCAGGCTGCCGGCGATCTCCTTGCGCGCCAGGGTGATCTGCTCGCGCATCTCGGCGATGAGGAGGTCGATGCTTTTCCGGGGATCCTCGGCCTTGTCCAGCAGCGCGTTGACGTTGCTGGAGATGACCCGCCCCATGCGATCAAAGATGCCCATGACCGCTAGCTTAGCCCGTCCCGGCGCCGGCGGCGAATGGTCCGATCAGGGGACCGCCGGCGCCGGGGGGGCCGAGCTGGCCGGCGGGGTGGGGAGGAGGTCCACCGCCTCGCACTGGGGCATCGCCATCGGCTTGGGCTCGCACGCCGTGTTCAGGATGACCTTGGTGAACAGGGGGCTCTGGTCCGCCCGGGTCACCTTGCCCTTCACCACGTCGCAGAGCCCCCGGGAGAGCCGGACCCGGGTGCGGGTTCCGTCGGTGAAGGCCCAGCCTTCCTCTGGATCCTGATCGACGACGGTCCACTTGCCGGTCTTGTTCGCCGCCCAGACGAAGCCGAAGTTGAACTTGCCGCCCCGGATGTCCTGCGCCATCGCCTCCCGCTCCTCCGGGGCCCTGTCCTGGGGCACCTGGGCCACCAGCTCCTCCAGCGACAGCGAGCAGTCCTCGGTCCCCGCCTGCGCGAAGGCCGCCGCCGCCGGGATCGTGTACCTCGCGTCCCCGCAGGCCACCCGGTCGAAGCAGGCCCCGGGGCGGCTGAACACCTGGGTCTCCTCGAAATCCGGCGCCTTCTCCAGATCCTCGGCCGCGGGCACGCAGGCCCCCGCCTTGCAGGTCTCGTCCTCCCGGCACACCGTGGGGAAATCCATGCAGGCAAAGCGGAGCGACATCCGCAGCAGCTTCTGCTTCTCCTCCACGAACCGCACCGTCGCCCGGCGCACAAATCGGTTCTCCCCGTTGCTCAGCCGCGCCTGCACCGTCACCGAGATCGGCTCGCTCAGCACCGACTCGTCCCCCGGCTTCAGGGTGATCGTCCCCGGCAGGCTCACCTCCCTCGGATCCCCGCCCCGCTCCGCCTCCGGCACGATCCGGTAGGTCTCGTCCAGCTTCGACGATCCCTCCGACTTCACCTGGATGACCAGCTCGTTCACCTCCTCCGGTACCGGAACCTCGCTGGTCACCGCCACCACCACCCCGGTCGGTGCCCTGGAGCCGCAGGCGGTCGCTACCACAAGGAGCGACGAAACAAGGAACAAACGAAGCATCTTGAGCATACCCGTCACCCTGCGTCGGCCCCGCCAGGGCCGCCAATAAACGACGGCTATGGCCCGCATCACCCCGGGCCGCCCAGCGCTCCTCGTAGCGGTCGTAGAGCCACAGGAAGGCTTCCCTCAGGTTGCCTCCGGTCTCCCGCAGCGCCCGGAGCACCTCCTCCTCGCCCACCAGCGCAGGAATTTCACCGGATCGGGTCAGGATGTACCCTGTCAAGCTCCGCGCCAGCTCCGGGTCGATCCGGGTGCTCCGGAGCGGGGGGAGCCCCAGCCTCCGGTGCCCCGTCGCCACCAGCACGACCCTCCGGGAGCGCAGGTACCTCCAGAGCAGCCACCGCGCCGCCGCCGGGAGCCGCTCGGCGCTGTCCACCAGCAGCCACCGCGCCCGCTCGCGCTCGACGGAGGCCAGCGCCTCTTGGAGCCGGGCGAGAGCAGGCCAACCGCCCTCCTTCAACAGCAGCCGAACGGCGGGGGTGCCTCGCCGCTCCAGCTCCCCGTGGAGCGCCCGGAGCAGGGTGGATTTCCCGGTGCCCTCGGGGCCGACGATCTCGCCGCCTCCCTGGGCTTCTGCCAGGGCGAGCAGCCGCCCGACGACGCCGGGAGGCTCCCCCGGTGGATCGCGGAAGGGGAGGGCGATCCGCGCGGTACAGAAGGGGTTTCTGGGTGCTCCGCTCAACGAGCGCCTTCCCGGTAGGGGGCGCCGTCGCGGGGGCGCGGAGGAAGCAGCTCGAAGGGGATCTCGGCGTCCTCCCCGCCGACGAGCACCTCCAGCTTCCAGCGGATCTTGACCAGCACGCCGTCGTAGCTGCGGGGCTCCCGGGGGAGGGGCAGCTCGAAGGCGAAGGACCCCGGCCCCACGGGGGTGATCGAGGCGTGGTGGTAGGGGCCGCTGTTGGGGGTGCCCTTGCCCTCGGTGTACCAGCAGGCCGCCACCCGCGAGGGCGCCTCGTCGCTCCGGATCGTCCCCCGGAGCCGGTCGCCGCCGTGGCAGGACGGGTTGTCGAGGGTCACGCGGATCACAGGGGCGCCTCCGGACCGACTTGGACGGGGAATTGCTCCTCGCGAGGGGGCATCCCGGGGGCGTCGATCTGCACCCGGAAGAACCAGCGAATCCGGTTGTTGGAGGCCTCGAAGGTGGTCATCGCGTCCGGGGGCAGGGCCCCCGATCCCCGGAGCACCAGCGGCCGCGTCAGGGAAATCTTCGCGCCAAATTCGCTGGCCAGCTCGATCCGGGTCACCTCATGGCGATCCGTGCGGGTGTTGGTCCCCTCGGTGTACTCGGCCACCTCCTCGCAGCATAGATCCACCCGCAAGGAGCGGATCGACGCGGCCCCCGGCTGCACCACCTTCACGTCGACGCTGGCCCCCGGGAACAACCCCTCCCGGGAGACCTCCACCACCGTATCCCCCAGCCGCAGCCGCTGGAGCACCGGCTTGGCCCAGGCCCAGGTGAAGAAGCCCCCGACGCCCAGGTGCAGGCTCAGGCAGGGGAGGGTCTCCGGGGCGCTCAGCAAGAAAGGCGTCAGCGCGCCGTTCCAGAACAGCCCGAAGAAGATGCCGAACCAGGAGGTGAAGACCTCGTCGTCCCCCGGCGACGTGGGCTCCAGGCGGAAGGCGAGCTCCCGGGGGATGGCGCGCGCCGAGAGCTGACCCCGGGGGATGTGGGCCCAGATCCCCCCCAGGCCGATCAGCAGCCACGACAGCGGCACCAGCCCCGCCAGCAGCACCCCAAAGGGGAAGGCGGCGACGTCCAGCGACGCCAGGCTCGGGTTCTGCGGATCGTAACGGCAGGAGACCCGGGCCTCGACGGGGAGCTTCGCGGCGGCCTGCTCCGGCTTCCCTGCCTTGCGGGGGTCGCGCTCGGTGATCAGGTGCGTGCGCCCCTCCCGCTCCAGGGTGAAGGTCACCACCGCGTGCTGCTTCTTCTTCCCCTCGTCGTCCTGCTCCTCGACGACCTCCACCCGCTGGATGACGCACCGGGCCTCCTGCCACCTGGCGTACTTCCGGAACATCCGGTGCGACGGCCCCGCCAGCAGCCCCAGCCCGGCAGCGCCGCTCAGGGCGATGACCAGGTACCGGAGCCACCCGGGAAACGTCTTCATGGTCGCCCCAGTCTAGCCGGAGGTGGTCTGGGAGGAGCGAACAACCCGGCCAAAGACAAAATAAGAAGCGCCCGGGCGACGGTGGGGGGAGGGGGGGAAACCGTCAGGCATCCGGGCGCTGGTCCCTTCTTGAAGCAGGTGCCGTGCCAGAATCTCAGTCAAGCAATTTCAGTAGGTTACATCCTTGGGAAAGGGAGGATCCTCTCGGAGATGAAAGGGGTTCCGTTCAGGACAGAAAGGAGGCCGAGAGGCTCCCCGATCCCGGGGCGGAGGCGAGGGTCACTTCTTGCGGCGGGGAGGCGGGGGGCGCTCGTCCCCGACGAGGAAGCGCTTGTAGGCCTCGTCGGAGGGGGGAGCGCCGAGGAAGCGCTCGACCAGGCGGGCGGCCTCGTCGCTGCCGCCGGGGGCGAGGACGGCGGCGCGGTAGTCGGCGGCGGTCTT
Organism: uncultured Polyangiaceae bacterium; assembly: GCA_964605685.1. Taxonomy (GTDB): domain Bacteria; phylum Myxococcota_A; class Polyangia; order Polyangiales; family Polyangiaceae; genus JANWXX01. The sequence goes on along the minus strand of CAZSDX010000149.1, from coordinate 2,529 downwards.
CTCGTTGAGGAGGCCCTCGCGCTGGAAGCGGGTGAAGAGGTCGCGGGCGAGGGACAGCGCCCACTGGTAGCCGTAGTAGCCGGCGTCGTAGCCGATGAGGTGGCCGAAGGTGGCCTGGAAGTGGGTGCCCGGGAGGTAGCGGTAGGGCATGTTGTCGTTTTGGACTTCCTCCAGGACCTTGGTGGTGTCGAAGCCCGGGGGGCGGGTGTGGTAGGCCTGGTCGAGGGAGGCGAGGAAGATCTGCCGCTGGGTGGAGACGGCGCGGCCGAAGCTGCGGGCCTTCTTCATGGCCTGGAACAGCTTGTCGGGGAGCGGCTCGTTGGTTTTGTGGTGGCGGGCGAAGAGGGCGAGGGTCTCCTTCGACCAGGCCCACTCCTCGAGCATCTGGGAGGGAGCCTCGACGAAGTCCCGGGCGACGGCGGTGCCGGCGAAGCTGGCCAGCTCGGACTCGCTGAGCAGGTGGTGGAGCACGTGGCCGAACTCGTGGAAGAAGGTGGTCACGTCCTGGTGGCTCATCAGCGCGGGGGCGTCGCCGGGCTTCGGGAAGTTGCAGACGATGGCGGCGATGGGCATCAACCGCTCTCCCTGGGGGTCGCGGTAGGTCTCCCGGATGCTGAAGACGGCGGCATGCTTGTACTTGTCGGCCCGGGGGTAGAGGTCAAAGTAGAAGCGGCCCAGCACCTTGCCGTCCTTGCCGAGCACCTCCATGGGCTGCACGTCCGGGTGCCAGGCGGGCGCCTTGAGCTCCCGGTAGGTGAGGCCAAAAATTTTCCCCGTGATGTCGAGGATGCCCTGCTTGACCCGGTTGATCTCGAAGTACTGGCTCACCTCCTTCGAGTCGACGCCGTAGCGGGCCTTGCGCACCTGCTCCTCCAGGTAAAGCCGGTCGGACAGCGGCGGCGGCTCGCCCTTCTTGCCGCCGAGCTTCTCGTGCATCGCGCTCAGCTCCCGGAACTCCTCGCGGCCCCGGGCCTTGAGGTGCTTGCGCAGCCCTTCGAGGAAGGAGGCCACCGTCTTTGCATCCCTGGCCATGCGGACCTCGAGGATGTAGTCCGCCCAGGTCGCGTAGCCGAGGAGCTGCGCCTTCTCGTGGCGCAGCTTGAGCAGCTCGTCCAGCACCGCAACGTTCCGGTCCGCGGCGCGGTTGTCGAACTGCTTCTGCAGCTCCAGCGCCGCCTTCCGGTCCGCGGCGAACTGGAGGAACGGGAAGGTGTCTGGGTAGTCGGTGGTGATGCGGATCTTCCCGTTCTCCCCTGGCTTGTGGGCGGCGATGTAGTCGTCCGGGAGGCCCTTGAGCTGCTCCGGCGTCACCTCGATGAACAGGGTGCTCTCCGCCAGGTTGCTCTGGAACCGCTGGGCGAGCTTGGCGATCTCCTCGTTGAGCTGCCGCAGCCGGGTCTGCTTCTCCGGCGGCAGGTCGAGGCCGTTGCGCCGGTAGTCCCGGAGCGTGTGCTCCAGCAGCCGCTTCTGCGGGCCGGTGCGCTCCTCCTTCCGGGCCGCATAGCGCTTGAAAATCCCCGCAAGATCCGCGTCAAGGTAGAGCCCGGTGACGAAGCGCTCCACCTTCGGATCGCAGCCCTTGGCGGCGTCGCGCACCGCCTTGTCCGGGTGCGCCGCCGCCATCAGCTCGGGGAAATCCGCGGCGTTGCGGAGCGCCAGGGTGGCCGCGTCCAGCTTCCCCAGGGTGGCCGCCCAGGTCAGCTTCTCGTCCGGCTCGCCCTTGAGCGCCCGGATCTCCTCGGTGAGCTGGCGGGCCCGCTCCAGGCTCCCGTCGCAGAGCCGGGTGATGCCCTCGGCGGTCAGCCCGACCTCCACCGGATCGACGTCCAGGGGCAGCGCCGACACCGGGGCCGGAGGCGGCGCATCCGGAGGCTCCGGGGTAGCAGCGGGCCTCGCCGGGGGGGCCAGGGCCATCGTGGTGTAGGGAAAACGCTTCTCCTCGCTCCCGGAGGCGCAGGCCGCCAGGGCAAGGAGCAACGGGATCAGCTTGGCTCGCACGACCCGCATGGTAGCGGAAGACCCCCTCCGGAGGCGACGGTACTGCCACGAAGGCGTGACAGACCTCCCGGGGCTCCTTTCCCCTGGAGGCCGCCCGCCGTTCCTTTACGATACCCGTTCATGCGCCTCTCCAGCGGCCCCTTGCTTGTTCTCTCCGCTCTTCTCTTCGTGGCTTGCGGCTCGGACGACGACGATCCGGCGGTGGCCCCCTCCAGCACCGGCGGCAGCGCAGGGACCGGTGGCACGAGCGCCGGGGGCAGCGGGGGCTCCGGCGTGGCCCCCAACTGTCGGCCTCGCTGCGAGGTCCGCGCCACCTCCTGCGGCGTCAGCCAGGGCGAGGCGTCCAAGCTCTGCTCCAAGCTCTGCGAGACCCTGACGCTGGGCCAGTTGACCTGCCTGGAGACCTCCCCCTGTGAGACCCTCAACGACGGCACCGCCCTCGTCTCCTGCGGGATCTCCGCCGGCGGGAGCGGCGGTGGGGCGGGCGACGGCGGTGCGAGCGGCGCAGGTACCGGCGGGACCGGCGGCGCA
>CAZSDX010000148.1:0-13145 GCA_964605685.1 uncultured Polyangiaceae bacterium | reverse complement strand
GGGAGGCCCCCGCCCTCGCCGCCCGCCGCGCTCCGCCGGGGCTCCGGGAGGTCGTCGCCGCGGCCCTCGCCCGGCTCTCGGCACCTTGACGCTCCCGGCCGAAACGCGAGAAGGTGTGCGGACGTGACCTCCGACCCCCTTGAAGACCGTCTCAAGCGCGCCAAAACGCGGGTCGGCGGTGTGCTCAAGGACAAGTGGCACATCGACGCGCTCCTCGGCGTCGGCGGCATGGCGGCCGTGTACCTGGCCACCCACCGGAACAACGGCAAGCGCGTCGCCGTCAAGATGCTCCACACGGAGCTCTCCGTGGTCTCCCAGGTCAAGACGCGGTTCTTGCGGGAGGGCTACGCCTCCAACAAGGTCAACCACCCGGGGGTGGTGTCGATCCTCGACGACGACGTGACCGAGGACGGCAGCGTCTACCTCGTCATGGAGCTTCTGGAAGGGGAGAACCTCGAGCAGCGCCGGGCCGCCTCTGGGGGGCGCCTCGATCTCCAGGAGGTCCTCTGGATCGTCGATCAAACCCTGGATGTCCTGGGCGCTGCCCACGCCGTCGGCGTCATCCACCGGGACATCAAGCCCGAGAACATCTTCCTCACCCGCGACGCCACCTTGAAGGTCCTCGACTTCGGCCTCGCCCGCGTCCGTGACCCGAGGAACTCCGCCGGCCTCACCCGCACCAACATGCTCATGGGCACCCTCGACTTCATGCCCCCCGAGCAGGCCCGCGGGAAGTGGGATGGAGTCGACGCTCGCTCCGACATCTGGTCCGTCGGCGCCACCATGTTCATGCTCCTCACCGGCCACCCGGTCCACGAGGAGTCCACCCTCGACGGCCAGCTCAAGGCCGTCACCTCCCGACCCCCGCGCTCCCTCCGCCAGCTCCGCCCGGACCTCCCTGCCTCCGTCATCGCCCTGGTGGACCGCGCCCTCGCCTTCCTCCCCCGCGACCGCTGGCCCGACGCTTACTCCATGCAGGAGGCCGTCCGCGACGCCTACAACAAGCTCGGCGGCGAGCTGCTCCCCACCTCCATCCGTCCACCTCCCGTCGAGCCTTCCCCGGGGGTCGTATCTCCTCCGGTCGCCTCTCCCTCCTGGGATACGGACCTCGCCCAGACCCGCGCCCTGGAGCGCGCTCGCTTCGACGAGGACGACGTCACCCGCGCCCTCCCTCCCTCCCTCCCCTTCGTCGGCCTGTCGCCTCCTGCCCCCGCGGCTCCTGCGGCTCCGGCTTCCCCCTCGCCCCCCCTCGCCCCCGCGCTCTCCCCCGCTCCTGCGGCTCCTGCCGGAAGTCCCCCTCTCCCCGCTCTCGCTCCTGCGGCTCCTGCCGGAAGTCCCCCCCTTCCCACTCTCGCTCCTGCGGCTCCTGCCGGAAGTCTCCCCCTCCCCACGGGAGATGGGGAGGGGGCCGGGGGGAGAGGCACCACGCCCGACGGATCGCAGACCGTGGTCGCCAAGGAAAAGCGGAAGATCCTCCTGCTCGTGCTGGCGTCGTTGCCGCTCTGGCTGGCGATCTTCTGGGGGATCGCCTCCCTTCGTTCCTGCGGAGCGACGCCCCCCGAGGAACCCCAAGCACCCTCCCAGGTGTCCGCGCCGGTCGCCTCCGAGCCTCCTGCGCTCTCGGCCCCCGAGCCGCCGGTGCCTCCCGCTGAGAGCGCCTCCGCAGCTCCCAGCGCCAACGCCAGGAAGCCCCCCCGGCCTCCTCACCGGGCGCCCCCCCGGAAGAAATAGGCGACGGCGAGGTAACCCGCCGGTCACGCCGCGGATCACCGGCGGCCGAGGAGCGTCGGCAGCAGCGCCTCGGCGACCTCCTGCGGGCGCTCCTCGTGGACGAAGAGGCCGGCCCCTTCCACCACATGGAGGCGAGCGTCGGGGAAGGTTCCGACCATCTCCCTCGCCCACTCCAGCGGGAAGAACGGATCCTGGTCGCCCCACACGAGCTGCACCGGTACCCGGATCTTCGGGTGGATGCTGGCCAGATCGAGGACATACCGCTCCTCGAAGCTGAGCAGGAGCTTCATGGCGGCGTCCAGGCGAGCGGGGTTCCGGTGGAGCGGCTGCAGGAAGAACTCGTCGAACTCTCCGTCGAGGTGGCTTCGATCCGCGAAGGCATCGCCCAGGAGGAACTTGTTGCGGCGCAGCCAGTTCTGCCCCACCGACCAGCCCAGGGCGGCGCGGAAGCCCGGCAGCCCCCGCGGGAGCAGGAACATCTTGAAGCGCCAGTTCAACCCCTGGGGCTGCTCGGTGTTCATCAGTCCCATCGCGCGCACCCTCCGGTCCTCCGCCAGCGCGTGGCGGGCGAACATCCCTCCGCTGTCGTGGCCGACCACGGCGACGTCCCGGAGATCGAGCAGGTCCAGGATCCGCCTCACGCTGCGGATATGATCCGCGAGGGTGATGGAGGTCCCCGCGTCGAAGCGGCTATCTCCGGCCCCGGGCAGGTCGATGAGGTGGCAGGTGAAGTGCGGCGCCAGGAAGGGCAGTAGCGTGCGGAAGGTCGCTCCGCTCACCGGCCAGCCGTGCACAAAGAGCACGTCGGGGCCCTGGCCCACGCGGCGGTAGGCGGCCTGCCCGGCGCCCACGTCGAGGAGGCGCTCGGGGGGACGGCGGAAGAGATCGGAGGCGGCAGCGGCGGTCAGAGAATTCATCGTGAGGCTCCCATCGTTCGGAACACCCGGGGGCGTCCCGGGGCGCGTCGACCTTGGGGCTCCTGTTCGCTCCTCGCCATTACGTGCGCAGGTAGGTGACCGGCCCGGGATGTCCCCGGTACCGTTGCTCCGCGGGCTTCCTGCCGCCCTTGCCTCCCGGAGCACCTCGTGACCAGCACCGATCCCCAGCACGGTCTCTTCCCGGCCCTCCTGAAGCACTGGCGCAGGCAGCGCGGCCTGAGCCAGCTCGATCTCGCGCTGGCCTCGGACGTCTCCGCCCGGCACATCAGCTTCCTCGAGACCGGCCGCTCCAGCCCGAGCCCCGGGATGATCCTGCGCCTCACCTCCGCCCTCGGCGTCCCGCTGCGCCACGTCAACGCCATGCTCCAGGCGGCGGGGCACCCGCCCGCCTTCGAGGAGTCCGCCCAGGAGCTCCCCGCCGTGGTCACGCAGGCGCTTGCTCTCCTCAAGGCTCACCAGGAGCCTTACCCCCTGATCGTCCTCGATCAGGCCTACCGGATCCGGGACCTCAACCGCGGCGCTCTGGCCCTGCTCGCCGCCGTCCTTCCCCGGCCGCTCCCTCCCGGGGTCGACGCCGCGACCCTGGCGCGCCTGGACCTCAACCTGGCCCGGTGGACCTTCGACCCCGACGGAGCGCAGCCCTCCCTGGTGAACTTCCACGAGATCGGCCGCGCGCTGCTCTGGAGGATCCAGCGTGAGGTCATGGAAGACCCTGGGGACGAGGCGCTTCGTCGGTTGCTCGACGAGCTGCTGGAGATGCCGACGGTGGACCCCGGGTGGCGCGACGTGGACCTGAGCGTCCCGTCGGAGCCGGTCCTGGTGGTGCACCTGCGGCGAGGTCCCCTGGACCTCCGGTTTGTCACCATGCTCACGGCGTTTCAGGCCCCGCAGAACGTGGCCGCGGGGGAGCTCCGCGTGGAGCTCTGGTTCCCCCGGGACGACGCCACCGCCGAGGCGATGCGGGGGTTCGCTCGCTCCTCGTCGGCGGGGCAGGGGAGGTGAGCCCCGCGCGGTGGCAGGCGTCCGGATGGGGTTATATTTGACCCTGTTCCCAGGCGAGGGCAAGGGCGCAGGCGGCCAGGTCGGTCTCGCTGGCGTTGCTGCTCACGGCGTCGCGGCTCTGCTTGGTGGGCGGGAGCACCTGGAAGGAGGAGCGCTTGCGGGGCGAGAGGGCGAGCCGCTCGTCGACCCGGGCCCGGGCGCAGCGCCCCCGGAGGAACTGGAAGAAGCCGTCGATCCGCTCGCGGCTGGTGCGCGCCGGGAGGGTCGGCATCGCCAGGTTGTTCTGGGTGAAGCAGAGCCCGGGGGGGCCTCCGTCGAGGAACACGTAGAGGGCCCGGGCCTGCTGGCGTTCGTACTGGTAGCGGCTGACCTCGACTGTCGTGGGGCCGCCGCGGCTGAAGCGGCCCCCGACGATCACCTCCTCGACGCGTTCGGCGCCGTGCTCCCGGTCGAGGGTCGCGGACACCAGCAGGCGCACCGCGTCGTAGGGGAAGATCGGGCGGCCCGCGGTGTCTTCGAGCGCCTGTTCGCCGGCCCGGAGCGCCACCCCCGGGGGGAGGCGCCTGGGCATGCAGGCGGCGACGGGCACCAGGATCGCTCCGAAGCCTCGCTCCCGGAGCTGCTCCATCAGGCGGGACGCGCCGGGGGCCGCCAGGCGCGCGACGAACCAGGGAGGAGGCCCGGCCAGGCGCATGCGCGCGTCGTAGGCGGTGACACCGAGCTGCGAGGCGAGCCAGAGGAGCGTCGGCTGGTCGAGCTGGGCCTGGGGTTCGGGGGCGGTCCGGTAGGTAGCCTCGGCGGTGCGGGCAGGGAGGAGCGTGACGGCGATCGCGCAGAGATCGTCCAAGGGGATCGCGGGCCGCTCAGAGGCTGGCCAGCGCCTCCCGGGTGGTGATGGTCCGGACGCCGCGGGCTTGGCACTCGCCCAGGGCCTTCTCTCCGCCGGCGGGGATCACCGAGGCGGTGGCGTCCACGCAGAGCAGGACCTCGCCGGGGACGGAGCGCTGGTGGAGGTAGTCGACCAGCCCCAGGGCGGCGGCCCGGACGCAGTAGTCGAGGGCCACCCCGTAGACCAGGAAGCGCACCTGGTCGGCGCCCTCGCGGACGAGGTCGAGGAGCCGGGCCGCGTTGGGGTTGGCGAAGAGGGAGTAGACCTCTTTTTCCAGGAGGAGCTGCTGGGGCTGGTGCCGCGCTACCAGCGGGGCCAGCAGGTCGTCGCCCAGCGGGACGTTGGGGATGAAGCGGAAGCGGGGCGCCAGCGTCCCGGGCACCTTGAGCCAGCCGTCGGTGCCCTTGACGCAGTGGGGGGGGAAGCCGGGGCTCTCGCCGTTGGGGCCGGTCTCCGGGGCGCCGGCGAACTCCCAGGCATCGAAGGCGTGGGAGTCCACGGAGCCCACGATGGGCGCCCCCACCGCGACGCCCCGGGCGGTGAGCTGCCGGAACGCCTCGTGGAGGTGCTCCGCGCCCTGGACGAACAGGGCCCCGGAGGGGTGGCAGAAGTCATGCTGCGTGTCGACGTCGATCAGGATCGTTCGCATGGAGTACCTCGCTCAGAGCGGCGCGTTGCCTTCCCGCTCGATCTGCTGGTGGAGCTGCCAGAGCCGCTCGGTGCGGCGGCTGGGGAAGCCCTCGTCATCGCCCCGGGGGTCGAGGGAGCGCATCCTCGCCCCGGCCCGGGCCAGATCGTCGCGGAGCCTCTTCCTCGCGCTCTCCAGGGAGAGATCGCCCACCGGCCTGCCTCCCTCGAAGACCGGCGTCAGCAGCGGCTCTCCCTCCACGGCCTCGCCTCGCAGCGCCACCGTCCCTTCCAGGGAGCCGGGGCGGCGGTACACCTGCTTCGGACCCGCCGCGGACCCCTTGCCGCTGGCCCGCTTCTCCACCGCCCGCATCTGCCCCCGGTCGTCCTCCAGGGCCACCAGCTTGTACACCGCGCCCAGCGAGGGCGCGTCCGGCGTCGACACCGCCATCGTCCCCACCCCGAAGGCGTCCACCGGCGTCCCCTGATCCAGCAGCGCCTTGATCTTGTACTCGTCCAGGTCGTCGCTCAGGATGATCTTCGCCTTCCCCAGCCCGGAGCGCTCCAGCCGCGCCTTCGACTCCGTCGCCAGCGCGGCGAGATCGCCCGAGTCGAGCCTGACCCCGGCCAGCCCCGGGCCCAGCGTGGCGATGGCGCGGTCTACGCCCCGCAGGGTGTCGAAGGTATCCACCAGGCACACCGCCGAGCCGCCGAAGGCCTCGGCAAAGCTCCGGAAGGCCTCCTCTTCGCCCTCTTCGCCCCGGTCGGCGGCGTGGGTGAGGATGTAGGCGTGGGCCATGGTGCCCCGCACCGGCACGCCGTAGCGGCGGGCGGCCTCCTCGTTGGAGGTGGCGACGAAGCCGGCGACGTAGGCCGCGCGGGCCGCGTGGACCGCCGCGATCTCGTGGGTGCGGCGGGTGCCGAACTCGAAGCACTCCCGGTCACCGGCGGCCTCGGCGATGCGGGCGCACTTGGAGGCCACCCGGGTGTCGTGGTTCACCACCGACAGCAGCAAGGTCTCCACGAGTTGCGCCTCGGCCAGCGTCCCCTCGACCTGGATCAGCGGCTCGAAGGGGAAGACGATCCGACCCTCCGGGATCGCCGCCACCCGGGCCTGGAACCGCAGCCCCTCGAACAGCGCCCGCACCCGGGGCTCCCTCAGGGCGGGGCCGAGCGCCGGGTCCGCCTCCAGGTAGGCGAGATCCTCCCCGGAGAAGCGGACGTGCCTCAGGTACTCGACCGCGCGCCCGACCCCGCAGGCGACCATGTAGCGCCGGCTCGGGGGCAGGCGGCGGACGAACAGCTCGAAGACGGCCCGGCGCTGCGCGTGGCCGGAGCGGGCGTAGGCCGCCAGCATCGTGAGCTGGTAGCGATCGGTGAGCAGCGTTGGCGAAGGCTCCATGAGAGGCGGCAAGGTAACGCCGCTCGACCGCCTCCGCTAGCCCCCCGGATTATGTAGGGAACTTCCATGTTAAAAAGGGGAAGATGGCGCCGAAATCGACGTGCAAGAACCAGAGATGGATGGGCTTTCCCTGGGCGCTGGCCACGATCAGATCCTGGGTCCGGACGATACCCCCGCCGTAGGGGGCCCACCCCGGGACGTTGTCCCCGGAGGCCGCGTCGCAGGGGCCATCGGCGCCCTCGCGGCACCGGAAAGATCCCCCGTTGAGCAGGAACGCATGCCCGAGCCCCACCCGCAGCAGCCGCCCCGAGGCGACCCGCCACTCGCTGGCGACCTCCACGTTGAACCAGCGCGCGGCGAAGGGGAGCTGGCGGTCCGGGAGCGCCCGCTGATCCGCCGGGATCACGTTCACCGAGAACCCCGCGCTCGCCGTGGGGGCCCACTCGTCCCCCGGGATCAGGGGCCTCCACCAGCCCTGCACCGCCGCCGCCGTCCCCAGCCCGCCGACGCCGCCGGCCCAGGAGACCCCCCAGTACGGCGAGGGGTTGAGCTGCGCGGTGAACCCCGCCAGCCCCGCCGGCGCGCCCACCCCCATGGTCCCCCCCACGACGACCCCTCGCCCCCAGAGCGTCCTCAGCCGCTCGGTCCTCCGGCGCGCCTCCTCGCTCTGCATTTTTTTCCGTGACTCCGCAGCGAAGGCGCGCTCCGCGGGGGAGGCCCCCGGGGGAGAAACAGCCTGCATCACGACGGGGGGGACATCATCCAAGGCGAAGACCTCCGGTTCCTGCGCCGTCCTACCACGGGCCAGGGGGGCCATGAAGTGTGGCTAAATCCTTGCAAAGTGAACGGAATTGCTCTTCAATTCACCGTGGAGGCCGAATCATGGCACAGCTTCGTCGTCGAAATCGCTTGGTCCCGTCGTTGTCGCTGCTCGCGCTCTGTGCGCTCACCGTCGCCTGCTCCGGGAGCGCTGACTCCGCGAGCGACACGAACCCCGCCGGGAGCCAGGGGGGGAGCAGCGCCGGAGGTAGCAGCGGCAACAACGCTGGGGGCAGCAGCGCCGGCTCGTCCGCCGGCGGGAAGGGCGGCTCCGGCGGGAGCGCAGGCACCGCCGGGCAGGGAGGGAGCACGGCCGGGAGCGGAGGAAGCGACGCGGGCAGTGGCGGGAGCGACGCCGGCAGCGGCGGGAGCGACGCGGGCGCAGGCGGCGGGACCGGGGACGGAGGGAGCGGAGGAAGCGTGATCACGCCGGTGGGAGGCTCGGCGGGAGCGGCGGGGTCCGAGACCGACGGCGGGACGCTCCAGGATGCCAAGCCGGACGTGGAGACCGACGGCGGCTGCCTCCCGGAGGCGCCCAAGGGGCCCGGACCGCTGCCCCGCGTCTGCGCCCCTGCCACCGCGAACGAGTGCGACGGCAAGAGCGACCTGAACCCGGCGCTCCCCAACGGGGCGCACGGCAACGGTTACGACGACGACTGCGACGGCCTCGTGGACGAGGGGTGCTCCTGCGGACCCGAGTTTGCCGTGGGGACGACCCGGCCCTGCTACCTGGTGCCGTCGAGCCAGGCGGATGCGAGCGGAAAGCCGGTGGGCTGGTGCAAGGAGAACGCCCAGGGGACGACCGCCTGCGTGAAGAAGGGCGGCGGAGAATTGGCGGAGCGCACCTGGGACGGCTTCTGCAAGGGGGCCCAGTTCGCCTTCGCAGACGACATCTGCGCGCCGGGGGACTACGACTGCGACGGCAAGGATGCCAACAGCAAGAGCGAGGAGTGCGGCTGCCAGGATATCGAGGTGACCTGCCCCACGGAGGCCATCGTCACCTCCCCCTACCCGGACCCGACCAACCTGGAGAAGAAGAAGCCCAACCCGTACGATCCCAAGCCGAACGAGCCCTTCGTGATCGACGGTTACACGTGGATCACCAAGGGTGACCCGGCGAAGGCCACCAGCGGCTGGTGGTGGGCGGTGACCGGCGGGGACTGCGACAACATCCTGCCCCACGTCACCTTTGCCCTCTACAACGGCCCCAACACCCAGCAGAATCAGCGGATCGGCGCCGAGTTCAAGGATCTTGGCACCAACCAGAAGCAGAAGGGCATCCTCACCGACCCGGCGCAGAACCACCACGTCATCTGGCCTGCCTTCGCCCTCTCCGGCGACTACGTGGTCTCCGGCGCCTTCAAGGCCAACGGCAAGGATTACTTCTGCACCGTCAAGGTGAAGGTCCGCGCCCCGGGGCTCCGCGCGGAGATGTGCTGGGACATGAAGGACGACTCCGGCATCGGCTTCGGCCTCTCGTCGAGCGACGTGGACCTGCACCTGGCGAGGCTCCAGGGGGTCGACACCTGCGGCAAGCCCCCCAACGCCGCCCAGGGCGCCCACGGCTGGTTCAACAGCTGTGGCCCGGCCCCCACCAGCGACGATTGCTACTTCGCCTGCGACTCCGGGTGCCGCACCGGGAACACCGGCTTCTGCCTCGGGAAATCGGCTCCTGCGCCGGGCTGGGGCTACCCGCCCAGCGACTTCGCCACCTGCCACGGCTGGGGCTCGCTGCGCGAGGCCAACCAGCCCTGCGACAACCCCCGCCTCGACCGGGACAACCTCGGCTGCAACGTCACCATCACCGACCCCAACGCCCCCAGCTTCCTCGACAACCCCTCGTTCAACTACTGCGGCCCCGAGAACATCAACCTCGACAACCCCAAGCCCGGCGATGCCTTCCTCGTCGGCGCTCACTTCTACGGCGGCCAGGTCAACCGCCCTCACATCAACATCTACTGCAACGGCGAGCGGAAGCTGGCCCTCGGCTACGACCCGACCACCACCCCCGCCTCCCTCTTCCCTGCTCTCACCACCGCCTTCAACCCCCCCCAGGGTGCCACCTTCTTCAAGGGCGATTTCTGGAACGCCGCCCGCATCACCTGGAACGGCAAGGAAGACGACCCCTGCACCATCGAGCCCATCCCCAGCAAGCAGCCCAAGCCCACCAAGGACGGCAGCAACAACATCTGCGTCGACACCAACGCCCAGGACAAGAGCGGCGCCACGGTGGATGACCCCTGGCTCTTCGCCCCCGACAAGGGGTACCCCAAGAGCGGTCCCCCCGCCGACCTCTGCTGGCACTGATTGGCCCTTTACGTGACATCCATGTGGCGCGAGCATGACAGAAGGGAGGCCACATCCATGCTCGACCTGCCGTACACCTACGAAACCTGCATCCAGAACTCCGAGAAGGTCGCCTGGCGCCTCGATGACGTGATGCCCAGGGGCACCCAGCTGGATTTTTCCAGGCCCTTCTTGCCGGAGTCCCTCGCGGGGGCCGAGCGCCTCCCGTTCCTCTCCGACGAGGAGCACCGGGCGCTCAACCAGATCTCGGGCAACGCCTACATCAACCTCTTCGCCTTCGTCGAGGAGTACATCCTGGCGCTGGCGGTGCAGCTCGCCCAGGCTGAGCTGTTCGGCGACCACCTGGCGATCCGCGCGCTGGTGCGCTTCGCCGACGAGGAGGTCAAGCACCAGACCCTCTTTCACCGCTACATGGCCGCCTTCCGCGAGGGCTTCGGGGGGCCCTGCGAGGTGCTGTCCACCGCCGCCTCGGTGGCCGGGGTCATCCTGGGCAAGAGCTCGCTGGCGGTGCTCACCACGACCCTCCACATCGAGCTGATGACCCAGGCGCACTACGTCGAGTCGGTGCGGGACAACAGCGGCATCGATCCGCTGTTCGCCAGCATGCTCCACCACCACTGGCTGGAGGAGTCCCAGCATGCGCGCATCGACGCCCTGGAGCTGGACAAGGTGCTCGACCAGTCGACCCCGGAGCAGATCATCCAGGGGCTCGACGAGTACTTCTGGATCCTCGACGCTTTCGACGGGCTGCTCGCCCAGCAGGCGAGGATGGACGCGGACGCGTTCGCCAGGAAGTTCCAGCGCCAGCTCTCCGAGGAGGAAAACCGGCGGCTGGTACGCTCCCAGCACCAGGGTTACCGGAATACCTTCCTCCTCGCCGGGCTCAACAACAAGACGTTCCGCGAGATCATTGCCAAGGTCCACCCGGACGCGCTGGGCCGCGTCGCTGCCAAGGCCGTGTCCTTCGCGGAGGGCTGATGCGAGCGGATCCAGCACTCCAGAAGATTCTCAACCTGCTGGGCCCGGAGAAGGGCCAGGCGCTCATCGACGAGGTGCTCCGGAAGATCGACCGCGTCTCCCTCGCCACCCCGGATGATCGCTACCTCTTCGCCTGCGAGCTGATGACCCGCGGCGGCGTCGTCGAGGCGGTCGGCCGCTCCATCAAGATCCAGGCGATCCTCCACGGCGCCAAGGAGACCCCCGGGCGCTGAATCCCGGACAGGAAACGCCCCGGGGCCGCCCTGTCTGTGCTACACCCGGCGCCGATGCGTGGCCGTCTCCCTGGTGCCCTTGTCCTTGCCTTTGCCTCCCTGCTCCCGGCGCTCCCGCTGGCCTTCGAGCCCCGCGCGGCGCACGCCGGCGTCGTCGAGCGGGTGGTGGCGGTGGTGGGCCGCGACGCGGTGCTGCTCTCCGAGCTGCGGAAGCGGGCCCGGCCGGTGCTCCTCCAGATCTACGAGCGGGTCCCCGCGGGCCCCCAGCGCTCCGCGGTGGAGAGTGAGATGTACAAGGAGCTCCTCCAGCAGATGGTCGACGAGAAGCTGATCCAGCTCGCCGCCGACCGGGCCCAGAAGCGCATCACCAGCGACGAGGTCGACAACGGCATGCGTAACCTCGCCGCCATGCAGGGGCTCTCGCCGGATGACCTGATCAAGGCCGCCCGGGGCTCCGGCATCTCGGAGGCCGAGCTGCGTGCCCAGGTGGCCCGCCAGGTGCTCGAACAGAAGATGCTCTCGCTGCGGGTGATGCCCCGGGTGCGGATCTCCAGCGAGGACGTCAAGATCGGTTACCAGAAGTTGCGCCGCGAGGAGCGCCGCCAGCTCGGCTTCCGGCCTCAGTGGCTGGTGCTGGTCGTCCCGCCGACCTCCTCCGACGAGGCCAAGGTCGAGCGCCGCCAGCTCGCCGAGCGGATCGTCGCCCAGGCCCGGGCCGGGGCAGACTTCGCCCAGCTCGTGGCCGCCTACTCCGACGACGGCGAGACCAGGGACAAGAGCGGCGACCTCGGCGCGCTCAAGCCGGGGCGCCTCGCCCAGCCCCTGGAAGACGCCGCCATGAACCTGGAGGTCGGCGAGATCTCCGCGCCGATCTTCCACAGCAACGCCTATGTCATCCTCCGGGTCGTCGAGCGCGACCCCAGCCGACTCCCTCCGCTAGAGCAGGCCCACGACCGCATTGCCTCCGAGGTCTACACCGAGCGGCTCCAGAAGGCGCGGCGCCAGTGGCTCGACGAGCTGAAGCGCTCCACCTACGTCGACGTCCGCCTCTGACTCGACGTTCGCCATTTTCTGTGGAGGGCTCCGGTCGGCTCCCGGCCTCCGGCTCCCGGCCTCCGGCCTCCGGTCTCCGGTCTCCGGTCTCCGGTCTCCGGTCTCCGACCTCCGGCTCCCGGCCTCCGGGTTCCGTGAGCGGTTCCCGGACACGGACACGTGAACGTGAGCGTCCGAGCCACGGCCCCAAGGCCCTGCCGAGCCATCCACCCTCCGGGCCGACGGGCTGTCTGGCGGGGCGGAAACCATCTGCGAGGGGGGAGGGAGCGTGCGGGGGAACCCTTCGTTCGCGTTCACGCTTACGTGTCCGGCACCCGCTCACGGGACCCGGGGCCCGGAGGCCGGGAACCGGAGGCCGGAGGCCGGGAGCCGACCGGAGCCCTCCACAGAAAATGGCGAACGTCGAGTCGGAGATGCTTCCCTGCCGTTCCCGAACGCTATCGACCAGCCCCGAGGCTGCCCTCTCCCCGTTCCCGGATGCTGTGGACTAGCCTCGTTGGTCCTTTTCGTGAGCCTCGTCCCCTGTTGACGGCCACCAGGCACCAGGAAGCCTCGTGGTACCCTCCCGTGGGTGAGCCGCCACCGCCACGACGACCTCGCCAAAGGCGCTTTCCATCTCTGGCTCTCTCCGCTCGGCGACGTCTCCCTCGACGCTCATCTCCGGGGCGAGGCCCGCCGCGGCGATGTGCTGTTCGTCGAGCGCCGCAAAAACAACGCCTACCGCAGGCGCCTCGGCCTGCTGGGACAGCTCGCCCGCGGCACCGTGCTCTTCGAGCTGTTCCGCAACCCCTTCACGTTGCCGGAGTTCGACAGCGCCCTGGCCAAGCGCATCGAGCTGTACGCCCGCGGGCTCCGCGAGGCACGACGCAACCAGCTCCCTGCCGATTCCGTTGCCCGGCCCCTGGTCTGCCTCGTCACCCCCAGCCTTTCCCCCGACAAGAAGCGCGCCTGTGGGGTATCCGGGCGGGCCAAGGGCGGCGTCTACCCGCTGGTGGAAGCCCTCGGTGTCGTGCTCGTCGTCGTCGAGGAGCTGCCCGCCGGTAAGGAAACGCTGTGGCTGCGGCTGCTCGGCAAGGGCAAGGTCCAGCGCCGCGCCATCGCCGAACTGCTTGCTCGTCTTCGGCAAGAGCCTCTGGCCGATGCTACGATGCAACTGGTGGCCTCCT
>CAZSDX010000147.1:12922-13160 GCA_964605685.1 uncultured Polyangiaceae bacterium | reverse complement strand
GCCCACGAGCCCGCGCGCCGCCGCGAGCTGCGCCGGGGCGAACCAGGGCTCCCCGCCGCGCCGTCCGGGCGGAGCCGGCGCGTCGTGGTACTTGCCGGTGAGCACCCCCTGGGCCAGCGGGCTGTAGGCCAGGAGCGTCGCGCCGATCTGGCGGCAGGCGTCGAGGACGCCGTTCTGCTCCGGGGAGCGATCCAGCAGGCTGTAGCGCACCTGGTTGGAGGCGAGGGCGAGCCCCCGG
>CAZSDX010000147.1:0-12887 GCA_964605685.1 uncultured Polyangiaceae bacterium | reverse complement strand
AGTTGCTCACGCCGACCCGGGCGCAGAGCCCTGCATCGTGGACGTCGGCCAGGGCGTCGGCCAGGGCCTCCAGGGAGGCCATGGTGCGGTCGGGCCAGTGAATCTGGTAGAGCTCGACGGAGGTCCGCCGGAGCCGGGCCAGGCTGCGGGCGAGGGCGGGGCGGAGGGCCCGGGCGCCGGGCCGCCCGGGGAGGAGTCCGAACTTGGTGGCCACCCGGAGGGTCCGCCCGCTCTTGCCGGCGAGCCACCCGAGGATCTTCTCCGACTCGCCGTCGCCGTAGACCTCGGCGGTGTCGAAGAAATCGAGGTTCCGGTCCGTGGCCTCCAGGAAGGTCTCCACGACCTGATCGGGGCCGAGGCGTGGACCGCCGTAGCCCCAGTATTTCCGGTCCCCCCAGGCCCAGGTCCCGACGATCAGCGGAGGAAAGAACGGGGCCATGGGGATCCTTTCAGTGGAGTTCCACGAGGCGCTCGCCGAAGATCCGTTCGAGGCTGCCGAGCACCTCGTCGGAGGGGGTGGCGCGGGTGGGCAGGGTGAGGATGGCCTCCGCGTTGCTGCTGACCTCGACGACGATCTGGACGGAGCAGGTGCCCCCCGCCTGGTGCTTCTGGAGCACCTGGCGCACTTGAGCGATCTGCTCGCGGCGCACCCGGTCCCCCGGGAGGCGCAGGATCATCACCCGGGTGCTTGCGCGGATCGCGTCGGTGAGGAGCTGCACCTCGTTGATGAGGAGGGTGGGCTCCCGGGGGCCGGAGTCTCCTTCGTCGGCGTCCTCGGCGACCTGGGGGAAGGAGAGCTTGCCGCTGATGAGGAGGGGCTCGCCCCGGACCAGGAGGTCCCCGAACTGGGCGAGCGCCCGGTCGCGGACCTTGACGCTCACGCGACCGGAGGTGTCCTCGAGGTCGAAGAAGGCGATCTTGGTCTTGGTGCCCTTGGGGATCTTCTCCTTGTAGTTCTCCACCATGCCCGCGACCTTGACGGCGGCCCAGTCCTCGCGGCTGGAGAGGGACGAGATGGGGACGACGCCGAAGCGCCCCATGTCCTTGCCGTAGCGGTCGAGGGGGTGACCGGAGACGTAGAACCCGAGGGAGTCCTTCTCGTTCTTGAGGAGCTCCCGGAGATCCCAGGGGGGAGCGGCAGGGTAGCTGGCGGCGGAGGACACCGCCGGGCCGTCGTCGGCGAGGAGGGAGAAGAGGTTGGTCTGGCCCCGCTCCCGGTCGCGGCTGGCGTTGCGGGCGTGGTCGAGGGCGGTGTCGATGGCCCGGAAGGCCTGGGCCCGGGTGACCCCCTCGGGGAAGGTGGAGTCGAGGGCGCCGCAGTGGACGAGGGCCTCCAGCACGCCGCGGTTGAGGCGGCGGGCGTCGACCCGGGAGGCGAAGTCGAAGAGATCCTTGAAGGGGCCGGCGGCGGAGCGGGCCTCGAAGACCGCGTCGAGGGCGGCCTCGCCGACGCCGCGGACCGCGCCGAGGCCGAAGCGGATCATGGGGCGAAAGGGATCCTTGATCCGGGCGCGAGCCCTGGGTTTGTGGTCGCCCCTGGGGTTGCCGTAGACGACCTTGAAGTCGGTGTTGCTCTCGTTGATGTCCGGCGGCAGCACCTCGACCTCCCAGGAGCGCGCCTCGGCGATCATCCGGACCACCTTCTCGTTCTTGTCCTTGTCCGCGGTCATGAGCGCGCAGAAGAACTCGACGGGGTAATGCGCCTTGAGGTAGGCGGTCTGGTAGGTGATGAGCGCGTAAGCCGCCGAGTGAGATTTGTTGAACCCGTAGCCGGCGAACTTCTCCACGAGGTCGAAGATGTTGGAGGCCTCGGCGGCGTCGACGCCGTTCTTGACGGCGCCCTCGACGAAGATGCTCTTCTGCTTGGCCATCTCCTCGGGCTTCTTCTTGCCCATGGCGCGGCGGAGCAGGTCGGCGCCGCCGAGGGTGTAGCCGGCGAGGAGCTGGGCGATCTGCATGACCTGCTCCTGGTAGACGATGACGCCGTAGGTGGGCTCCAGCAGCTCGTCGATGAGCGGGTGCATCTTCTTGATGGGCTGGCGTCCGTGCTTGCACTCGACGAAGTCCTTGACCATGCCGGTCTCGAGGGGGCCGGGGCGGTAGAGGGCGACGGCGGCGACGATGTCCTCGAAGCGGGTGGGCTTCAGGTCCTGGAAGAGCTTCTGCATGCCGCTGGATTCGAGCTGGAAGACGCCGATGGTCTCGCCGCTGCTGAGCAGCTCGTAGGTCTCCCGGTCGTCGAGGGGGACGGCCGCCGGGTCGAAGGGGGACTTCCCCTGGAAGTCAGGGCGTCCGTTGACGAGCTGGACCGCGATGTCGACGACGGTGAGCGTCTTGAGGCCGAGGAAGTCGAACTTGACGAGGCCGGCGAGCTCGACGTCTTCCTTGTAGTACTGGGTGACGAGCACCGCGTCGGGGGCGGGCCCCTCGGGGCTGGTGGCGCCGTTGACGAAGACCGGGACGTGGTCCCAGAGGGGGCCCTCGCTGATGACGACGCCGGCGGCATGCATCCCGGCGTGGCGGGTGAGCCCTTCGAGGAGGCGAGCCTGCTGGGCCATCTCGTTGATCTGGGGGTTCTCCGCCAGGAGGGCGGTGAACTTGGGCTCGATGTTCTGCTCGATCATCTCCGGGAGGGTGTAGGTGGCCCCGGGGCCCTTCATGGGGATCAAGGCGGCGATCTTGGCGGCCTCCGCCGCGGGGAACTGCATGGCGCGGGCGACGTCCTTGATGACGCTGCGGGCCTTGAGCTCGTGGAAGGTGGCGATCTGGCCGACGCTATCGCGGCCATATTTCTCCGTGACGTAACGGATGACGCGGTCGCGCTTGTCCATGCAGAAGTCGATATCGAAGTCCGGCATGCTGACCCGCTCGGGGTTGAGGAACCGCTCGAAGAGCAGGTTGAAGGGGAGCGGATCGAGGTCGGTGATGCGCAGGCAGTAGGCGACCAGGGAGCCGGCACCGGAGCCGCGGCCCGGTCCGACGGGGATGCCGTGGACCTTGGCGTGGCGGATGAAGTCCCAGACGATGAGGAAGTAGCCGGGGAACTTCATCTTGCAGATGACCTGGAGCTCGGTCTCCAGGCGGTCGCGGTAGGCCTGGGCGTCGAAGGGTTTTCCGAGTTTTTCGAACTCCTTGAAGCGCTGGTCGAGCCCCTCGCGGGCGATGTGGCAGAAGTAGCTCCCCTCGTCGAAGCCGTCGGGCAGGGGGAAGCTGGGGAGCATGGAGTGGCCGAGCTTGAGCTTCCAGCCGGTGCACATCTCGGCGACGCGGAGGGTGTTGGAGCAGGCGTCGGGGTAGTCGCGGAGGGCAACGCGCATCTCGTCGCCGCTCTTGAGGAACATCTCGAAGGAGCCGTGGTGGGAGGCGCGGACCTCCTCGATGCTGCGGCCCGTCTGGATGCACTGGAGGTAGAGCTGGGCCTCGCCGTCCTCGCGCCCCTTGAAGTGGCAGTCGTTGCTGCCGACGAGGGGGAGGTCGAGGCGGCGAGCGAGGTCGGCGAGAATGCCGTTGACGACCGGCTGCTCAGGGAGCCCGTGGTCCTGGAGCTCGACGAAGAGGTGGCCCGGCTCGAAGATCTCGCGGAGGCGGTCGAGGGAGGCGAGGCCAGCGTCGGGGCCATCCTCCAGGACGCGCTGCTGGAGGACGCCGCCCATGCAGGCGGTCAGGCAGACGAGCCCTCGCGCGTGCTGCGCCACGGTGTCGAGGCGGACGCTGGGGGCGGCCTCGCTGGCCGGGTGGGTGTGCCCGCGGGAGACGATGCGGACGAGGTTGTGGTAGCCCTCCTCGCTGGCGGCGAGGAGGACCAGGTGGTCGACGGGGGAGGGAGCCCCCGGGCGAGCGTCGCGGGCGACGTTGATCTCGCAGCCCAGGATGGGCTTGATGTTGAAGTCCTTGGCGTACTTGTAGAGCTGGATCGCCCCGAACATGTTGGCATGGTCGGTGATGGCGACCGCAGGCATGCCCATGCCGGAGGCTTTTTTGAGCAGGTCCTTTACCCGGAGCGCGCCGTCGAGGGTCGAGAACTGGGTGTGGACGTGGAGGTGGACGAAGTCGCCGCTCATGCCCTCCCGGGACTACACCACGGGAGGCCAGGCGGCGAGGGGCCCCGCTCAGCCGCCCTGGCGGCGCTGGTAGGCGGGGGTGTCCCAGTCGTGGTCCAGCTCGGGCATGGCGGAGGCGCGGGCGCCGTGGGTGGTGCTGCGCGTGGTGTAGGGCGCAGCGGGGCGGGAGTAAACCGGAGCGGGCTCGGGCTGGGAGGGCGGGGCTGCGGGGCGCAGGGTGGCGCCGAGGGGAGCGCCGGAGGAGACGCCGTGAGCGACGTGGAGCGTGGGGGGAGCGGCCGGGCGGGTGGAGGAGAGGGGGGGCGTGGTGGAGATGGCCTGGGGGCGCTGCCTGGAGACGGGAGGAGCCGCAGCAGCGACGGCAGGGGCCTCGGGCTGGACGATGCGCTCCATGTCGAAGCCGGTAGCGATGACGGTGACCTTGACGATGTCCCCGAGGGTCTCGTCGATGGTGGCGCCGAAGATGATGTTGGCCTCGTCGCTGGCCTGCTCGCGGACCATGCTGGCAGCCTCGTTGACCTCGCGGAGCTTCATGTCGGGGCCGCCGACGAAGTTGATGAGGACGCCGGTGGCGCCGGCGACGGAGATGTTGTCCAGGAGCGGAGAGGAGATGGCCATCTCGGCGGCGAGGCGAGCGCGGCCCTGACCCTTGGCGCAGCCGGTGCCCATGAGGGCGCGGCCCATGTTCTGCATGATGGCGCGGACGTCGGCGAAGTCGACGTTGATGAGGCCACTCTGGGTGACCAGGTCGCTGATGCCCTTGACGGCCTGGTAGAGCACCTCGTCGGCCTTGCGGAAGGCGTCGATGAAGCTGAGGTCCTCGTCGGCGATGCCGAGGAGCTTCTCGTTGGGGATGGTGATGAGGGTATCGACGTGCTCGCTGAGCATGGAGAGGCCGGACTCGGCGCGGCGGGAGCGCTGCTTGCCTTCGAAGGAGAAGGGGCGGGTGACGACGCCGACGGTGAGGGCGCCCTCCTCGCGGGCGATCTGGGCGATGACGGGGGCCGCTCCGGTGCCGGTGCCGCCGCCCATGCCGGCGGTGACGAAGACCATGTCGGCGCCACTGATCATCTCCTTGAGGCGCGTGGCGTCCTCGAGGGCGGCCTTGCGGCCCTTCTCCGGGTCGGCGCCGGCGCCGAGGCCGCGGGTGATGCCGTTGCCGATGCTGAGCTTGAGGGGCGCGGCGTTGGCGGCGAGCGCCTGGACGTCGGTGTTGACCACGATGAACTCGACGCCTTCGAGGCCGAAGTTGATCATGGTGTTGATGGCGTTCCCGCCGGAGCCGCCCACCCCGATCACCTTGATGCGCGGCTGGTTCTCCGTGGTCTCCTCTGCGAACTGGATCGAAAAGCTCATCGTCGTCTCCCTACAGTCCCTGATTGCTTCGCTTGTGCCCGTCTCTGCTCGGATCAAAAAGCCGCCCGGAGCCAGTCCCAGAACCGGTTGCTCGGCGGCTTGGGGGGCTTCCTGGCGCCCCCGGCGTTGCTGCTGGCGCCGCCGCCGGAGCGGGGGGCCTCGTCCAGCTCGCGCAGGGGGCGCTGGCTGGGGATGGGGGCCTGGAGGGCCTTGACCCTCCGGGCGTTGCGGATGGCCTCGGCGCCGTATTTCACCAGACCGACGCCGGTGGCGTACTGGGGTCCCTGGACCAGCTGGGTGATGCCACCGATGCCGACCGGGTAGCCGAGCCGGACCGGCATCCCGAGGATCTCCTCGGCGAACTCGGGCATCCCTTCCATGAGGACGGCGCCCCCGGTGAGGACGGCGCCGGCGGAGAGCTGCTCCAGCAGGCCGGTGTCCTCGATGCGCTTGCGGACCACGGCGAAGATCTCCTCGACGCGGGGCTCGATGATGTCGGACAGCACGCGGCGGGCGACGCGGCGCGGGGGGTGGCCGCCGACGCCGGGGACCTCCACCTCGTCGTCGTCGGACACCATGCGGCCCAGGGCGCAGCCGAAGTTGCGCTTGAGGCGCTCGGCCTCGGCCATGGGGGTGCGGAGGCCCGCGGCGATGTCGCTGGTGATGTTGTTGCCGCCGGCGGGGATGACGCTGGTGTGGGCGATGCCGCCGTCGACGCAGAGGAGGAGGTCGGTGGTGCCGCCGCCGATGTCGATGATGGCGACGCCGATCTCCTTCTCGTCCTCGGAGAGGATGGCCTCGGCGCTGGCCAGGGGCTCGAGCACCACGTCGGCGACGGTGAGGCCGCAGCGCTCGGCGCAGCGCACCACGTTCTGGACGCAGCTGGTGGCGGCGGTGATGAGGTTGACCTTGGCCTGGAGCCGCACGCCGCTCATGCCGATGGGGTCGCGGATGCCGTCCTGGTTGTCGACGATGAACTCCCGGGGGAGGACGTGGAGGATCTGCCGGTCGGCGTCCACGGGGATGGCCCTGGCGCCCTCCAGCACCCGGTCCACGTCGCCCTTCTGCACCTCGCCGCCGCCGACCGCGGCCACGCCGTCGCTGGGCTGGCAGCGGATGTGGCTGCCGGCGACCCCGGCGTAGACGGTGCGGATCTCGACGCCGGCCATCTGCTGGGCCGCCTCGATGGCGTCGCGGATGCTGCGCACGGTCCAGTCGATGTTGGAGACCACGCCCTTGCGGAGCCCGCGGCACGGGACGTTGCCCACGCCGAGGATGGTGATCGTCCCGTCGTCGACCTCCCCCACCACGGCGGTCACCTTGGTGGTACCGATGTCGAGGCCGACGACGATCTCCGGCTCGTCGTGCTTGGGGCGTCCGCCCTGGGGGTCGTTGTTCCGGCTCTTCATGGTGGCTTCCGGGAGAGGCTGGCGCGGGGGAACCGCCCAGACCCGACCGACGCTGCCAGAGCCGCTCCGCGAGGGCCAAATTCGCGGCGTACGTTTTCCGTAAGTACCTTTTTAAGACAAGTGATCTCCATGGGTTACAGGGGATCGTTGCCCTGCGAGGAGTCCCCGATCCCGTTGCGCCCCTGCCACGGCGAAGGCACCCTCCGGGCCGTGTCCGACAAGCAAGCCCGCGTCCTCGTGGCCGACGACAACCGCCTCACCCGGGACCGGATGAGCGCGATCCTCCGGGGCCAGGGCCACCTCGTCGAGACCTGCGAGGACGGGCAGCAGGCCGTCGAGCTGGTCGGCAAGGGCGGGATCGACCTGGTGCTGCTCGACATCATGATGCCGCGGCTGTCGGGCCTCGACGCCTGCCGCATCATCAAGAGCCTCACCGCCGAGGCCTTCCTGCCGGTCGTGCTGGTCACCGTCAAGACCGACTCCCAGAGCCGCGTCGAGGGCCTCCGCTTCGGCGCGGACGACTACATCGCCAAGCCCTTCGACGAGACCGAGCTGTGCGCCCGCGTCGAGGCCATGCTCCGCATCAAGCGCCTCCACGACCAGGTCGCCGAGGCCAGGCGCCGCCTCGAAGAGGCCAGCGAGCATGACGCCCTCACCGGGGCCTACAACTACCGCCACCTCCACAGCCGCCTCTCGATCGAATTCAAGCGCGCCGAGCGCCAGCAGACCCCGCTGGCCTGCGCGCTCCTCGACATCGACGGCCTCCAGTCCGTCAACGACCGCCAGGGCCAAGCCGCGGGCGACGCCCTCATCCGCTCCACCGCCGACCTCATCCGCCAGTGCATCCGCGAGACGGACGTCCTGGCCCGCTTCGGCGGCGACGAATTCATCATCCTCATGCCGGGCACCCACTTCGCCGGCGCCCTCACCGTCGCCGAGCGCCTCCTGCGGGAAAACCAGGCCCGCAAGGCCCTCGCCGCCTCCTTCTCCCTCGGCATCGCCTTCTACCCATCCCGCGATGTCCGCACCAAGGACGCCCTGCTGCGTGCCGCCGACGACGCCCTCTTCCAGGCCAAACAGGGCGGAGGCAACCGCGTCTGTGTCTTCCAGCAGCAGGGCCACATCTACTCCCCGGCCTCCCCGGGGCCCCGCGGTGAACCAGGACAAAAAACATCCTGACAAAGGGTGTTCAGAGACCCCCCCTTGACCCCCGGGAGGTGCATTTTTGACCCTGATTTGCGTGGGTGCCAGGATTCCCCGACTTTGTCCGGGAAATGAGACGCTGTGGGAAGGTTTTGCGTCAGTCAAAAAAGACGCAACGGGCGGGGGAGAGCATGACATCCTAACGCAACGGCATGGCGAACTTGACCCCCCCCCCGATCCGGGTACTGGTGGCCGATGCGGAGGCGGCGAGCCGGCGGGAGCTGGCGCGCGCGCTCCTGTCGGGGGGGCAGGAGGTGCTGACGGCAGAGAGCGCGGAGGCGGCGCTGGCGCTGGCGCGGAGCGAGCGGCTGGACGTGGCGGTGGTGAGCGCCGGGCTGAGGGGGCCCGGAGGGGAGCCGTTGCTGGCGGCGCTGAGGCGCCTGGCCTCGCCGCCGGAGGTGATCGCGGTGACGGCGCCCGGGGAGGCGACGGAGGAGCTGCTCTCGCAGGGAGCCTGGGGAGCGGTGGAGAAGGGGCCCGGGCTGGTCTTCCAGACGACGGCGGCGATGCTGCGGGCGAGCGAGCAGCGGCGGCTGAGGGAGGAACTGGCGAGGCGAGGCGGCGAGGAAGCCGTGATCGTGGGGAGCAACCGGAGGCTCAAGCAAGCCTTGCGGGAGGCGGCGGTGGCAGCGACCTCGGCGAGACCTGCCCACCTGTGGGGCGAGCCGGGGAGCGGCAAGCGGCTCCTGGCCCACCACATCCACGGGCTGCGGGGGGGCGGTCCCTGGATCGAGCTCTCCGGAGGCTCCCTCCCCGAGGGGGCGCTGGCGCCGGGCTCCGAGGTGCTGGATCGGGTGCGCGGCGGCACGCTCTACCTGAGCGATGTGGACGCCCTGCCGACGACGGCCCAGCTCTTGCTTGAGGATCTGGTCGATCTCCCCACCCGGACCTTTGCTCTCGTCACCTCCTCTGCAGAGCCGCTGTACAAGGCCTCGCGAGAGGGACGCGTCCGCCCCGAGCTCTGCGCGAGGCTGACGGTCGTGCAGATCCATGTTCCACCGCTGCGACTACGCCGGGAAGACATCCCGAACCTTGCTCACCACTTTCTCCTCCAGGCGGCGCAACGCGACCGGCGGGAAGTGAAGCGAATCAGCCCGGAGGCCCTCAGGCAGCTCCGGGCGCTGAGCTGGCCTGAAAACATCCGGGACCTGAAACAGACCATCGAACGAGCCGTACTCTTCTGCCGGGGAGACACCATCTTCCCCGGCGAACTCGCCCCTCCAACCACCGACTTCACCCCAGAAAATCACGAGGTAGCCATGACCACCAAGAACGACTTCACCGGCCTTTCTCTCCCCCCCGGCTGGGACGAGCTCCCCTACTCGGACGCCAAGGAGCGCGCGCTGGACTCGTTCCACGCGGCGTACCTGGGGGCCCTGCTCCGCCGCACCGGGGGCAACATCTCGGAGGCGGCGCGCCGCGCGGGCCTCGATCGCTCCAACTTCCGCCGGGTGCTCAAGCGCTACGGGAACCCCCTCGCCCCCCGCTCCGACAAGTTAGCCCGCCGCCGTTCGCGCCTGACAGCGCCGCCCCCTGTGGTAGCTTCGCGCGGTGCAACGCGCGCGTGGTTCCCTGCGCCCTGGCTGGGCGGCGCTCCTGGGCTTGCTGGCCCTGTCGGCGCCCGCTGTCGCCCGGGCAGATGATCCTCCCCCTTCTGATCCCGGGGACGCGGCCCCGCCTCCGTCCCGGGGGCTGACGCTGCGCCAGTGCCTCGACCTGGCCGACCGCAACCACCCCAACATCCTGGCGGCCCAGGCCAGGCTGGAGGGCATGCGGGCCCAGCTCGACGAGGCGCGCACGGCGCCGTTCTCCGCCTTCACGCTGACGGCGGGGGCGGGGCCCGCGCCGACCTTCCGGGGCGGCCAGATCTACACCCAGGACCGGGAGGTGGGGCTGAACGCCAACCTGGGGATGGCGTGGCAGGCCAGCCTGACGGGGACGATCCCCCTCTGGACCTTCGGGAAGATCACCAGCCTGCGGCGGGCCGCCGAGGCCCAGATCGACGTGGGGAAAGGGGAGGCCCAGAAGGCCCGGAACGCCGTGAAGATGGACGTGCGGCGGGCCTACTTCGGGGTACAGCTCGCCCGGGAGGCGAAGGCGCTGCTGGGGGAGGCCGAGGAGAAGCTGAAAAAGGCGCTCGATCCGCTGAAGAAGAAAGTCGAGGAAGGCGACGGCGACGAGATCGATCTGATCCGGCTCCAGATGGCGCAGGCCGAGCTGGAGGGGCGCTCCGCGGAGGCGCACAGGGCCGAGCAGGTGGCGCTGGCGGCGCTCCGGTTCTACACCGGGGTCGCGGCGCTGGAGGTGTCCGCCGAGCCGCTCAAGCCGCCGCGCCACGAGCTCGCGGCCCTCGACGACTACCAGCAGGCGGCGCTCCGCCACCGCCCGGAGCTGAAGATGGCCCGGGCGGGGCTCGTGGCGCGCAGGGCCCAGGTCGACCTGGCGCGGGCCAAGCTCTTCCCCGACGTGGGCGTCTCGCTTTTCGGCAGCTACAGCCGCGCCCCCGAGATCACCGACCAGCTCAACCCCTTCGTCCGCGACGACGCCAACTTCCTCCGCTACGGGCTGGCGCTCGGGGTGCGCTGGTCCCTCGATTTCCTCCCGGCGCAGGCCCGCATTCGCCAGTCGGAGGCCCAGCTCGACGAGATGCAGCAGACCGCCCGCCTCGCCACCAGCGGCGTCGCCACCGAGGTGGAGAAGGCCCACGCGGAGGCGGTCGAGCAGAAAAAGAAAGCCGACGCCTTCCAGCGTGCCAGCAAGCTGGCCCGCCAGTGGATGATCCGCGTCGCCCAGGGCATCGACATCGGCACCGCCGAGGAGCGCGAGCTGATCGACCCCGCCCGCCAGTACGCCCTCCACCGCTACAGCTACCTCGCGGCGCTCATGGACTACAACCTCGCCATCGCCAACCTGGCCCTGGTCACCGGGAACGACGCCATCGCCGAGTAACCTCAGCCCCCCCTTTGGGTCGTGTCCTCCCCACCTTCCCTCCCCACCGAGATGGCCGCCTGGCTCGACCGGGAGCGCGCCTTCAACGCCGCCGCCTCCATCGAGGAACAGCGCACCGTCGCCGCCTCCTGGCCCCTCGCCCCGGCGGATCATCCGGAGGTCCACCCGCTCCAGTGCGCCTTGCTGTTGCGGGCCTGGACCCTCCTCCCCTCCCCTTCCCTCCCGCCCCTCCCCGCCGCTCTCCCCGCCGCCAGCCTCCTCGCCTGGACCCGCCTCGCTCTCCTGCTGGAGCCTGGCGCCGCCGTGGAGCGCGTCACCGCAAGCCAGATCCCCTGGGAGACCGTCCTCTCGGGCCTCGATCTGCTCTCCTCCCCGGAACCACTGGCGACGATCCGAACCCTGCTGGCGGTGCCCCACGAGGCCCCCCGGAGCCACGCGCTCCGGGCCCTCAAGGACGCGGTTGCCCGGGGGTTCTGCGCCATCCAGGAGGCCCACGCGCTGCTCCTCTCCCTCCTCTCCTCGCCGGAAACCGGTCTGCGCACCGAGGCGCTCCGTTCCCTGGCGGCGCCCTGGGCCGCGGGTCTGCCTGTCCCCCGCAACCTCCTGGCCCGCAGGATCGACGCCGACGACGAGGACGAGATGCGCGCCGCGGTGGATGCGGCGGCGGTCCGCGGCGAGCTGTCCCTCCTCCCCCTGCTGCGCCAGGGACCAGCGGCCCGACAGAAGGCGCTCCTCCGGTGGGCGGGGCGCGTCGGCGACGGCTCCTCCCTGGCGCCTCTCCTCGACCTCGCCCTGGAGCACCCCGCCACCCTCGCAGAGCCCGTCCTCTCCGCCCTCGTCGAACTCCACCACCGCGGCCACTTCCTCCAGGAAGAGCAGGCGGTGGACCTGCTGCGCCTGCTCTCCAAAGGGGTCAACATTGACTCCAATCGGCTCGCGGGGCTCTGCTTCGTGGCGCGGCGCGGGGTGCTTGCGCGGATCGAGGGGCTGGACCCGAGCGATCCGGACTGGGAGCGCCTGGTCCCGCTGCTGGCGGCCTGGCTCCGCTCCCCCCGTCCCCCTGCGGGCCTCTTCCCCCTGTTGCTCCGGGTGGGTTCCCTCGCGCGACGCCCTTCGGTGGTGATCGCGGCGCTCCGGGTGCTCCGGGGGCTGGCCCTCGACCTCGCCTCGGCGCCCCACCGCGACCTGGAGGCGCTGGCGCTGGCCAGGCTGGACGATTACCCCGAGGAGAGCCTGGATCTGCTGGAGGTCGTGGCCTCCCCGGTCAGCCGCGAGGAGCTCTTGCGGCGCTCCGGGTGGGGGACGGACGGGGTCTGTGAGGCCGCCTTGCGTCCCCGGTGGCCGCAGGTGTTCCGGGTGCTCTGGAGCGCCTCCTCGGAGGAGGAGCGAGCGGAGCTCCTGGAGCGCGCTCGCCCTGCCTGGTTCACCGGCGTGCTCCTCGGTGCGCTCACCCCCGAGCCCACCCCGAAGGCCCGGGAGCTGCTGCGCCTCGGTGCAGGCGTGGACGACGTCGAAGCGGCGTTCCTTCGGCTCACCACCGTGGCCACCCCGGAGGACTGGAGCGAGCTGCTGCTGGGGCTGCGTCGGGTGCTGGAAAAATCCGTCGCTCAGCCCTGGCAGGTGGCCCCCGTCGCCTTGGGGAAGAGGCCCCGGGAGCAGGAAGGAGATCCGCGGATCGGCGGCGAGGAGCGGTGGCAGCTCCCCGCCGGGTGCACCGAGGCCGTGGAGGCGATGGAGGAGCGGTGGCGCCGGCGCTACCAGAGGCCCGCCTGCCTCCTGGCGCCAGGCAAGAGGCTGCTCCCCGAGCTGCTGCTGGCGCTGCTCCCCGACGCGGAACCGGCGGCGCTCCGGGCGGGCGTGCTGCGGAGCCTGCTCCGGTGCGCCCACCCGCTGCTCGCCGCCCGGGGGG
>CAZSDX010000146.1:10414-13204 GCA_964605685.1 uncultured Polyangiaceae bacterium | reverse complement strand
GGTTCACCCCGGCGGCCTCGTCGGCGGGCCCGTGGTCGGCCTTCTGAACAAGGCCCGACATGCCCCGGCTGATGGCAGCGTGGCAGGAGTTCTGGCGTGAGGATGGCCACCTGGCCGCCGAGGGCTTCCACTACCGCGAGGCCGGCCCCCACCTCATGCTCATGGCCTTCCTCCAGTGCGTCATCAACGGCGGGGGTCGCATCGACCGGGAGTATGCCTTGGGCCGCGGCGCCCTCGATCTGCTAGTGACGTGGAAGGGAGAACGCCACGCCATCGAGGTGAAAGTGAGGAGAGACGAGCGAACGGAGGGGAAGGCGGTGGAGCAGGTGGGGAGGTATATGGAAAGCCTGGGGTTGAAGGAGGGGTGGGTGGTGCTGTTCGACAGGCGAACGAGCGTGGGGTGGGAAGAGAAGGTGTTCGAGCGAGAGCACCGCCGAGGGGACACCCGCGTCATCGTCCTGGGCTGCTGAGGCAGTGTACGGCCACCCAAACCGCAAGACCACCCATCCAGGGAGCCAGACGCAAGGCGGGGCGGCGCAAGCGCCGCCCCGCCGTCAGCGCCAGGTGATGCGCGAAATCAGTTGCAAACCGCGTGGATGCTCTCGCAGATGGCCTGCGAGGGGTATGCCTTGCCGCAATCTTCCCCCTCGCACCCGCACCCGCTGAAGCCGACGCAGGACTTACCGTTCCAGAAGTAACCGAACCAGGCGTCGCACAGGCCACCATCTCCCTTGGCGTCCTGGGGCTCGCAGGAATCCCCGCAGGAGGGCGGCACGTAGACGCAGGTCCCCATGTCGCAGACGTTCTTGGGGCAGGTGTTGATGCCCAGGCACTTCAGGCAAGCAGGGTTGACCGGCTGGGGGCAATCCTTGTCGGTCTTGCATGCCGTAGGCGGAGCGTTGCAAGCAGCGTGGGCCTTCTCGCACTCCTCGGTGCTGCTGTAGAGGTTCTTGCAGTCGCTGCCCTCGCAGGAGCAGCCACCGACCCCCACGCACTCCTTGCCGTTCCAGGCGACGCCGAAGTAGGCTGCGCAGGGGCCAACGCCCTTGGCGTCCTGCGGAGCGCACTCGGTGGCGCAGCCCTTCTCGGTGCAGGCCCAGGTGCCGTCGTCGCCGCAGACGCAGGTGTTGCAGCCGTCGTCGGCGGTCTTGGTCTCGCCGGGCTTGCACTCGTTGTTGCAGACGAGCTTGCCGCAGGTCCAGGCTCCGTTGACGCAGCCGCCGCCCACGTAGTCGCACCCGGGAGGGGGCGCCGCGCACGGCGGAGGGGGGCCTTCGCAGGGCTCCGAGCAGGCCTTCTTGGTGCAGGCCCAGGTGCCGTCGTCGCCGCAGATGCAGGTGTTGCAGCCGTCATCGGCGGGAGCTTCGACGCCGGGCTTGTCGCAGGGGAGGCCGGGGCCGATCCCGCCTCCGGCGCAGTCTCCGTCGGACATCACGCACATCCCGTTGATGCAGGCCACGGAGGGGCAGATCTCGGTACCATCCGCGCAAACATGGCAGACCGGAGGCGGCGGCGGGCAATCGCTGTCCACCGAGCACTCCACGCCGGTGCCGCACGCCGCGTGGGCCTTCTTGCACTCCTCGGGGGAGGGGTAGGTCTTGTCGCAGTCCTTGCCCTCGCAGGAGCAGCCGCTGAGGCCGACGCAGTCCTTGCCGTTCCAGGCGAAGCCGAAGAACGCTTCGCAGGCACCGACGCCCTTGGCATCCTGGGCCGCGCACTCGGTGGCGCAGCCCTTCTCGGTGCAGGCCCAGGTGCCGTCGTCGCCGCAGACGCAGGTGTTGCAGCCGTCGTCGGCGGTCTTGGTCTCGCCGGGCTTGCACTCGTTGTTGCAGACGAGCTTGCCGCAGGTCCAGGCTCCGTTGACGCAGCCACCGCCCACGTAGTCGCACCCGGGAGGGGGCGCCGCGCACGACGGCATTGGCCCGTCGCAGGGCTCGGCGCAGGCCTTCTTGGTGCAGGCCCAGGTGCCGTCGCCTTCGCAGGAGCAGGTGTTGCAGCCGTCATCGGCCTTCTTGGTCTCGCCGGGCTTGCAGGCTCCCGGATCTACGCAGGCCTTCTCGGTGCAGGCCCAGAAACCGTTCTGCTGGCAGGAGCAGGTGTTGCAGCCGTCGTCGGCGGTCTTGGTCTCGCCGGGCTTGCACTCGGCGTTCAGGTTGTTCTGGTTCGAGCCCCCCACGCTGCTGTCGGTGGTGGTACAGGCTTGCAGCAGCATCGCCGAGACGGCGACCGTGGCCAGGGAGAAGATACGGGCAAGAGCGCGCATGGTGTTCCTCTTCGTCGATTTGGCGGTCCGTGGGCCGGCCTCGCTCCCTCGTGGCGGTAGCGAGCCTCCCCCATCACAAAAAAATCGTCACTCCGGTTTTTTGTTCTGCACCAGCGGTCGCACCCTCCCCGCGAAGGGGCTCGCCGGGTTTCTCGCCAGGAAGACCTCCGCCCGGGCGCTCGCTTGGGCTCCCTGGCCGCTCCGGGAGAGCGCCTCGATGGTCAGCACCTCCCGCTCCTGGCCGAGGACTCCCCCAGGAAACCGCCGCCTCAGCTCCTCCAGCGTCCTCAACGCGCCCCCCGCGTCCCCTCGCCGGAGCGCCTGATCGGCCTCCCTCACCAGCCTCGCCTCCTCCCGGGCCCGCTCCAGCGCCTCGCTGACCGCGGTCGTCGCCGGAGCGCTCTCCGCAGAGGCCGGGGCGGGGGCCTCGGTCGCCGCCTCCGACGCTGCGGGCGCCGGGGCTGGCGGTGGCTCGGCGGGGGCCGGGGAGACCTCCGGGGTCACCCCCCTCGGTGGCGCCGGGATCG
>CAZSDX010000146.1:0-10241 GCA_964605685.1 uncultured Polyangiaceae bacterium | reverse complement strand
GTCTGCGCTCCGAGCATGGCGCTCATCACCCCGGCGCCGAGGGCTCCGGCCTTGGCGAAGCCCAGCCAGCCGGCGGCCTTGGCCCCGAGGGCGGCTCCCTGCCCTGCGGCGGTGGCCTTGGCTCCAGCGGCTGCGGCGCCCGGGCCCAGGGGCGATGGATCGGGGGCTCCAGGGAGGTCACCGGCGCCGCCTTCCGGCAGGGGGGGGAGCCCGGGGGCGATGGCCGCCCAGATGGCGTCGCGCCGGGAGGCATCGCCCCGCTGCATCCTGGCGGCGAGGAGGGCGGCGCGAGCGCCTTCGTCCAGGGAGGGGTCGTCGAGCAATCGCCTGGGGTCGGTCATGGTGTGCCTCGGGCCGGGGCGCCTGCGGATTGAGCCTGGATGCGGTGGAACACCTTGCGGAACGCCTCGCGCCCCAGCCGCAGCCGGGAGTACACGGTGCCCAGGGGGATCTGGAGCGCCTCGGCGATCTCCTCGCCGCTCATTTCTTCCAGCTCGAAGAGGGTGAAGACGGCGCGCTGGTCCAGGTCCATGCGGTCGAGGGCCAGCTCCAGCAGGGCGGCGTCCTCGCGGCGCTCGGCCTGGCGGGTGGGGTCGTTGCTCTCGTCGGCGAGGTCATCCATGACCTTCTCGTCGAGGAGTTCGCGGCGGTTGTGGGCGAGCCGATTGCGGTCATGAGCGACCCGGATGCAGATGCGAAAGAGCCAGGTGGAGAGGCGAGCGCGGCCCTCGAATTCCTGGAGGCGACGGAAGACCACCAGGAAGACCTCCTGGAGCGCGTCGGGCACGTCGGCCTCGCGGACGCCGAGGCGCCGGAGGGATCGCCAGACAAAGTCGTAGTGTTGGTCGTACACCGCACGGAAGTCCATCGAGGCCCCTGGGGCTCGGGGCCTAGTGGGGGCGGCGGGTCGGTGCCATCACAAAAAAGTTCAGAAGCGCCCGGAGGCGCGGAGGCCCCACCAGCCCGGGGCGGCGGAGATGTCCATGGTGGGAGCAGCTGGGGAGGGGGAGGCGGGCTGGTTCTTGGGGGAGCGCTCGCGGAGGCCTGTGGCCTGGGTGCTGGGCTGGTCGAAGGCGTAAAGGAGGCCGCCGACCAGCCCGAGGCCGAGGGCGGCGCCGAAGGAGCCGATGGCGGCGGGGCGCCAGAGGCCGTCGCGATCGTCGCGGGCCTGGTTGTACTGGTCGAGCTCGCCGCGGGAGATGGTGCGCTCCTTCTGGGCGTCGAGGATCTTCTGGGCGTCGCTCTGGCTACGGAGGGCGAGGACAGAGAAGACACCGCCGGCGACGAGGGAGGCACCGGCGACGCCGAGGAGCCCGTAGGAGACGGTGCGCTGGGTGGTACGGCGGAGGTTGGCCTGGATGGATCGGCGCTCACCGCGTTCCAGGTCGACCTCGGTGGAGAAGGCCTCGTGGCCGTTGAGGGCGACGGAGACGACGTGACCTCCCGGGGAGACCTCGATGGGGACCGGGAGGGGCGTGATCCCGACCAGGCGGCCGTCGACGGAGATCTGGGCGCCGGCGGGGGCCTGGAAGGAGAGGGAGGCGGGGCGCTCCTTGAGGGCGATATCGAAGGAGAGGGGGGAGTTCTGCATCAACACCTCGCGCTCCTCGTCGAAGTACCCCTCGGCGGAGACCTTGATGGAGTATTTCCCCGGGGCAACCTCCTCGCTGAAGATGCCCTCGTCGGCTTGCTTGCCGTTGACGGAGATGCGGGCGCCCTTCACCTGGGTCGCCATCACCGAGAGGGTGGGCTTGGGGGGAGGAGCGGGGGGAGGGGGGGCAGCCCCGGAGGCGGCGGGGCCGGTGGGTTCCAGCTTGGAGGCGACCAGCTCCAGCTCGGCGATAGCCTGGCCGGCTTCGGCGCGGCGTCCCCCCTGGCCCACCTGCCCCAGGTACTCCTTGTAGTGAGCGATGGCCCGCCGCAGGTAGTCGGGTTGGCGGCTCTCGAAGTAGTAACGGCGCTCTGCCTGGGCGATGGAGAAGAGGAGCGCGGGGCGGGGGGCTAGCTTGTAGGCCGCCTCGAAGTTCTGGATCGCCGCCGCGTACTTCCCCGCCGCGTAGAGCTGGGCCCCCATGTTGAACAGCCCCTTGGCCTGCTCCAGGTTCTCGCTGCTCTCCTGGGCGTGGGTTTGTGGCGCCAGCGTCAGCATCGTCACCAGCCCCAGCCCGAACGCACCCAGCCTGATCTTCCCTGCCATCACCGCACCACCTTACCACGGGCCTGCGGGCGCCCGTCTCCGGTCTCCCTCACGGCCTCACCGGCAGCCCCCGGAACACCCGGAGCAAGGAGCCGCTGGAGATGGCCACGTCGTCCACGCCGTCCCCGTCCAGGTCGCCGCAGGCCAGGGCGAGGCCGCCGCGCTGCTCGGAGGTGAACTGCTCCACGGGGGTCGCCGCGAGCTGGCGGGAGGCCCCCAGCCGGAACAGCCCCGCGTCCCCCAGCAAGAGCGGCTCCCGGCGCCCGTCGGCGGCCTTGACCTCGCAGAGCCCCCGGACCGACTGCTCCGGCAGCGCCAGCAGTGCGGGGGCCTCCTCGAAGGCCCCGTCGCCCTTGCCCCAGAGCACGGCGAGCTGGGGGGCCCCTCCTTGCTGCACCAGCAGCAGCGCGTCCCGCTTCCCGTCGCCGTCCACGTCGAGGATCAGCGGTCGCCCGCCGGGGGCCAGCTCCAGGGCCAGGGGCAGCGGCGGCAGGATTTCCGGCGAGGCGGCGGCGCCCCGGGTGCGCCCCACGAAGACCTTGCTCTGACCGCCGACGGTCGGGACCGCGAAGAGGACCTCGTCGAAGCCGTCGCCGTCCAGATCCCCGGCGGTGAGCTGGCCCCGGTCCGGGCAGTCGATGTCGAGCACGCCTACTCCGCCAAGATCAAGGGGAGCGCTGGGGTAGAGCCCCTGGACCTTGGCGTCTCCGCCGAGATCGACCAGCCACAAGCGAAGCTCTCGGCCCGGGCGTGGGTTGTCATCCCCAGGGCAGGAGAGGGAAGCTTCCTGGGTTGCCGCGCTCCCGCTGCTTACCGCGAAGATGTCCTGCTGGGAAGCCGGGGTGTTCTGGGTGAAGAGACCCGGCACAAAGAGGACAGGGAGCGCGATGTCGTTGCTGTTCTCGGTGAGGTTCGCCTGGAGCGCGAGGGGAGAGCGGAGCGCGCGGTCAGAGGATCCGTAGAACAGGGAGACGCTGGGAGAGGATGGCGTCGGCTCCGCGGCGGTGGTCGAGCCCGAGATCACGCCGATGTCGGAGATGCCGTCGATGGCGATCCCGTCCGGTGTCGAGCCGGAGGCGAGGTGAAGGATCTGCTCGAAGCGTCCGACTCGCCCGATCTGGGTCGGTACCTGACCCGGAGAGGTGAAGAGCACCGTCAGCGCGTCCCCCGTGGCCGCTCCCACGTTGCTTGTCCCTTGCACCCCGCGCTCCCGGAAGGTCACATCGGTCGAGCCGTCGCCGTCGAAATCTCCGGCAGCAAGCAGCCCCGGGCTCCCGTTGAGGGGGATGGTTACCGCGTTGAAGAGCCCCTGCGAGGATCCCAGAAACAGGTCCAGTGCCCGGCTTACTTCCGGGGCACCCACGACGTCCAGACGTCCGTCCCCGTTGAGGTCCATGGTCAACGCTTCGGTCCACACTCCCCCCAGCGGACCCGCAACGAGGCGGTAGTGCGGGGGCCCGCCGGGGACGAGCAGATCTCGGCTCGTGCAGATCCCGTAGGGCATCACCAGGTCTGGTTTCCCATCCCCGTCCAGCTCCGCCACCGCGAGGGGCGCCGGGACCAGCGCCTTTCCCTTGAGAAACTCGGCCAGCTCTGGTTCCTTGATTTCCTTCGGATCAACCACCACCCCGCAGCCGTCACTCACCTGGGTTTCGGGGAGTGTGAACAGGAAGAAACCTCCCGGCCCCACGCCTCCTGGCTGGGTGTGGAATCCCCCCGCGCCGTCTCCGTAGCTGATCCAGCTCGCCCCTCGTCCCGGTTGTGCCTCCGAGGCAGCCCCCAGGAGAAGATCCAGGTGTCCGTCCTGATCCACGTCCGCGACGACGGGCCTCGTCCGGAGCTGGAGCCCGGGTGGCAACGGGAGAACCTGCGGTTGCGCGGGAGACGCAACCAGACGAACTCCTCCTTTCCCGTCGCTCTCGCAGGGGGTTACAACCAGCAGCTCCGTGGCATTTTTGAAGGGGAACACCAGCGAGGGACAGTGGAGCGATTCCTGGAATTTCCCCCACACCAGATCCCCTTCGAGCTCGTCCGGCCCCCGGGGTAGCGCCGCGAGCGCCTTGTCGTCTGCCCCCACGGAGATCGACAGGAGAAGGTGGTTCCCATCCAGCGTGACAAACAGGATCGGCTCGTCTCCGAGGTGGAAGAGGTTACCGTTCGTATCCAGGCTCGGTGGGAGGAGGTCAGGGGCATAGATCCGCGTTGCGGTCACCCCGGGCGGTGACTGGAAGGAAGGGTACGACCGGGGGAAGAATTGCCGATCCCGCCGCCCGATCAGCATCGCGAGCCCCGGGAGAGAGCCAAACGCGATCCCCGCGTAAGGAGAGTCGGCAAAACGACCCACCGCCGGATTCCCCAGCAGCCCCGGGATCGCCTGCGTCGTCGCCCGCTCCAGCCCCTCGCCGAAGAAGACCACCTGTGCCGGTGCTCGCCCGATCAGGTCGCTCGTCCCCAGCGCCAGCACCTCCGCCTGCTTGTTGTCGTCGAAGTCGCCCACCTGGAGCGAGGCGGACGCCACCTCCACCGAGCGCCCCGCCTGCTGGAAGGACCCGGAGGGCGTCCGGCACACCCCGTCCGCCCCGCAGGCGTAGCCCACCGGGCAGGAGAACCCGTTGCCCCCGGCGTCCCGGCACACGTAGCGGCAGGCGTGCGCTTCGCCGGGCCCCGCGCACCGGGCGGTGGGCTCCGCGCTCCCGTCGCAGTCCTCCGAGGCGGGTTCCACCAGCCGGTTTCCGCATCCCGTCGCGGGGATGGCGGGCAGCTCCGAGCAAGAAAAAGCGGGCAACGCCGCGATAAGGATCAGCAAGGCTCCAGGGCGCACGGCCCGAGGCTAGCACCAAGGCCCCAGAAATGCGGCCCCGAGAAGGGGTGGGTCAATAAGGACGCTCCAGATCACTCGGTCCGCTGCCTGACCCGGGCTTGCTGGGGCCGCGGACCTTGGTCAGCTTGGCTTCGAGGCTCCCGCTGGCGGCGGGGACGAACTCGATGGTCTGCGGGGTGTGGCCGGGGGCCTTGAGGGTGAGCTTGAGGGGAGCATCGCCTCGCTTGAGGCGCAGGGGCCCCGGAGCCATGCCGAGCTTGAGGGCGCCGAGGAAGACCGCCGTGGCGGGGGGGGCCTCCTGGATGGTCAGCTCGATGTGCTCCGATGGTTGGGCCGAGGCGACCGGGATCACGCTGGCGACCGGCTCGGGGGCGATGCTGGCGGGGGGAGGAATGTTGGCGGGGGCCTCCGGGGGGGGAGGGGAGGCGCTGGCGGCGGGGGTCGCCGGGGCCTCCGAGGGCCGGAGCAGGAAGGCGATACCGCCCAGGAGGAGGAGCGCCGTGCCCCCGAGCGCAGCGAGGAGCGGCGTGGGGCGGCGCGGGGAATCCGCCGTGGGGAGGGTGGTGGAGGCGCCAGGGATGCGGTGAGCGTCAGGGGAGCTGATGGTGCGGGCGTTGGTTGGATCGGTGACAGGGACGCTGGCGGTGGGGGCCGGGAGCGTGACCCCCGGGATGGAGAGCGGGATCCCCGCGTTGACCGCCGCCTGGAGCAGCCCGTCGACCGCCATAGAGACGGTGGAGGGGCGCTGGTTCGGATCCTTCTCCAGCATGCGCAGGATGGGCTCGTCGAAGGCGGGGGAGAGCCCAGGGTGCACCGCCGAGGGGCGAGGGGGGGGCTCCGAGAGGTGCTTGAAGAGCAGGTCGACGACCACCTCCGC
The DNA here is from genome assembly GCA_964605685.1 of uncultured Polyangiaceae bacterium. Lineage (GTDB taxonomy): Bacteria > Myxococcota_A > Polyangia > Polyangiales > Polyangiaceae > JANWXX01. The sequence continues at coordinate 4,346 of CAZSDX010000146.1, read as the reverse complement.
GTCGAAGGGGAGCTTTCCGGTCAGCACCTTGAACGTCATCACCCCGAAGGAGTAGATGTCCGTCCGGTGATCCACGTGGAGGCCGCGGCACTGCTCCGGCGACATGAAGTAGGGCGTCCCCATAGGGGTCCCGGTGCGCGTCTTGATCGAGCCGCCCTGCTCGCCGTCGTCGTGGAGCAGCTTGGCGATGCCGAAATCGAGCAGCTTGGGGAAGATCACCCCGTCCCCCTCGATCACCAGGAAGATGTTCTCCGGCTTCAGATCCCGGTGGGCTATCCCCGAGGCGTGGGCCGCGTCCAGCGCCTTGGCGATCTGCCGGAGGATCGGCAGCGCGACCTCTGGCGTCAGCAGATGGTGCTGCCGCAGGTACTCGTCGAAGGTCATCCCTTCGAGGAGCTCCATGATGTAGTACTGCCGCCCGTCCGGCAGCGCCCCGAAGGAGAAGATGTCGATGATGTTCCGCTGGCGGATCTGGTTCACCGCCTTGGCCTCCGCCACGAAGCGCGCCACCATCTCCGGGTTCGACGAGTACTGCCGGTGGAGCACCTTGATCGCCGCCGCCTTGCCGATCAGCGGGTGGACCGCCCGGTAGACCGCCCCGAAGCCTCCTTCCCCCAGCTTCTTCTCGATGCGGTACTCGCCGATCTGGTACCCCGGCTCTAGCTCGGTCTGGTGCGTCTCTTCGGCCATGCGTTTCCGGCTCCAAGCGTACACAACGCCTGGTGTTCGCGCACCCCCAACCCGGTCCAACCGTCCACTGAACCGTCCGCGGCGCCGTTCTTGCGGGGCGCCTGGCGCCGCTGTCGCCCCGTGGGCTCGGTTCTCTGTGCGTTTCCCTTGAAACCGAGGGTGGCCTGGTGGTTGCATTTTGGATGGACCATGCACCTCACCTCCCGCTCCACCTTCGCTGTTGCCCTGTCGCTGGCCGCTGCTGCCGCTTCCTTCACCTTCGCCCCGAGCGCCCAGGCCTTCAGCTCCTGCAAGGCGGACGCGGACTGCGCGGCGGGGTTCTTCTGCGAGCTTTACCCGGCGCCCAGCGTCTCCTGCGGGAGCCCGGATGGGGAGCCGGTCGAGTGCCCCGAGCCTGGCCCTGCTCCGGCGGTCGAGGGCTACTGCCGGGAGAAGCCCATCCCCTGCAAGGCGGACGGGGATTGCCCCGATTACCTCGCCTGCGTCGAGGCCGGCGGCGGGGATGTGGCCTGCGCGGCGCCTGCCTGTGCCCCGGGCGAGGAGTGCCCCGAGCCGGTCTGCGAGGAGCCGAAGAAGGATCCGAACGCGCCGATGATCTGCGCGCCCAAGATGATCGAGTGCACCTCCGACGCCCAGTGTCCCAAGGATTTCGCCTGCAACATCGAGCTGGGCGTCGCCTGCCCCGCCATCGCCTGCGACCCCACGGACGCCAACTGCAAGCCGCCGGAGTGCGACCAGTCCTCCGCCAAGAAGCTCTGTGGCCCCAAGATGATCGACTGCAAGGCCAACAGCGATTGCCCCACCGACTGGCAGTGCCTCTCCTTCGAGGAGGGAGGCTGCTCTGGCTCTGGCGGCGGGGAGGTTCCCCCGCCTTCCGGCGGGGGGACCGAGCCTGTCCCTGCCCCCAGCCCCGGGAGCAAGTTCGCCGACGAGTGCACCACCACCACCCGCAGCCTCTGCGTCCCGAAGGGGTACATCGCCGGGGTCGAGCAGGGGGGCTCCTTCGACAACGCCCAGGGGTCACCGATGGCCGAGGCCGGCGCGACCAAGAACGACGGCTCCAAGGCCCCGAGCTACTCGGCGCCTCGCGGCAGCGACACCCAGCCCACCAGCGGGGGCGCGGCCTCCAGCGACGACGGGTGCTCCACCAGCAACCGGGGTCAGGGGGCGGGGCTGCTGAGCGTCCTGCTGGTCGGGCTCGCCGCTCGCCTCGCCCGCCGCCGCTCGCGCTGAGGCTGGAGAATACGCCGGGGGTGAGCTAGCGTGCCCCCCTCCGGAGGATTGTTGTGGCCAAATTCATCGACGAGCTGAAGCGAACCCACCGATGCGGCGACCTGCGCATCACCGACGTGGGGAACGAGGTGGTGCTGTTTGGCTGGGTGCAGACCCGGCGCGATCACGGGGGGTTGATCTTCATCGACCTGAGGGATCGGGAGGGCATCACCCAGATCGTCTTCGATCCGGAGCGCTCCCCGGACGCCCACAAGGTGGCCGAGCAGCTCCGCAGCGAGTGGTGCGTCGGCGTCCGCGGCACCGTCCGGGACCGCGGGATGCAGAAGAACCGGAAGGGCGAGCTGGTCTCCGCGCACAACCCGAAGATCGACACCGGGGCCATCGAGGTGGTGGTCTCCGAGGTGGCGATCTTCAACCGGAGCGAGACGCCCCCCTTCCCCGTGGAGGATTCCATCGACACCCGCGAGGAGATCCGGCTGTCGCACCGGTACCTGGACCTGCGTCGCTCCGTGCTCCAGCGCACGCTGCGCAAGCGCCACGCGATCAACCAGGCGACGCGGCGCTACCTGTCGGACCAGGGCTGCCTGGAGCTGGAGACCCCGTACATGGTGAAGTACACCCCCGGCGGGGCCCGGAACTTCCTGGTGCCGTCGCGGGTGCAGCGGGGCAAGTTCTTCGCGCTCGCCGAGAGTCCGCAGCTCTTCAAGCAGCTCTTCATGGTGGCGGGCTTCGACCGCTACTTCCAGATCGTGAAGTGCTTCCGCGACGAGGATCTGCGCCTCGACCGCCAGCCGGAGTTCACCCAGATCGACATCGAGCTCTCCTTCGTCAACCAGGACGACATCTTCCGGCTGGTCGAGGGGCTGATCTTCGCCATCTGGAAGGAGGCCCTGGGGCTCGACCTGCACACCCTCTACCCCTCCGGTCGCTTCCCGCAGATGCCGTTCGCCGACTCCATGCGCGACTACGGCAACGACAAGCCGGACCTCCGCTTCGCCATGAAGCACACCGATCTGACGGACCTCGTCATCGAGCACGAGGGCGGCGGCGTCGCCCCCTGGGCGGAGCTGGCCCGCAAGTTCAAGGACGGCTCCTACCGCCGCGACCTCCCCCCGGAGATCGTCAAGGTCCTCGTCGTCCCCGCCAGCGCCAACCTCTCCCGCGCGGACTCGGACAAGCTCGAAGAATTCGTCAAGGGCATGGGCGCCAAGGGCCTCGCCCGGGCCAAGATCGCCGACGACGGGGGCTGGACCCAGGCCCCCCTCTTCAAGGGGATCTCCCCGGGGCTCCGCGAGGCCATCCACAAGGCCACCGGCGCCGGCCCCGGCGACCTGCTCTGCTTCCAGTTCGGCAAGGAGGCCATGGTCCAGACGGTCATGGCGAATCTGCGCATCCACCTGGGCAAGAAGCTCGGGATGATCCCCGAGGTGGGCCACGGTGATCGATGGAATTTCCTCTGGGTCATCAACCCGCCGCTCTTCGAGTACGACGAGGATCGCAAGGGCTGGGCGGCGGCGCACCACGCCTTCACCCGCCCCCACGACGAGCACGTCGACCTCATCGAGTCGGACCCGGGCAAGGTGCTCTGCTACCGCTACGACCTGGTGCTCAATGGCTTCGAGATCGGCGGCGGCTCCATCCGGCTCCACGATCCGGAGGTGCAGCAGAAGGTCTTCCGCGCCCTGGGGATCTCCGACGAGGAGGCCCAGACGAAGTTCGGCTTCCTGCTCCAGGCGCTCCGCTTCGGCGCCCCGCCCCACGGGGGCATCGCCCTCGGCATGGACCGCGTCGCCATGCTGCTGTCCGGGGCCGAGAGCCTCCGCGACGTCATCCCCTTCCCCAAGACCCAGAAGGGCACCGATCTGATGACCGACGCCCCCACCGCGGTCTCCCCCGAGCAGCTCACCGAGCTGGCCATCCGTACCCTTGAAATCGACAAGTAAACCCCCGAGGTCTCCATGAAACGCTCTCCCTTCGCCCTTGTGCTCCCCGCCGCCTTCGCCGCGCTCCTGGCTGCCTCCCCGGCCCGGGCCGACGTCGCCCCCATGTGCGACGACTTCGCCAAGAACGCCGACTGCGCCGCGGCGGACGTCGGTAAGGATTGCCCCGACGGCGGTACCTGCAAGGAGATCTCCTGCGAGTCCGCCGCGGGCGGGGGCTCCAAGGTCACCAAGTGCGTCGTCTGCAACCTCGTCGAGATCGAGGATCCGGGCAAGGTGTGCGAGCCGGGGCCCTCCTCCTTCGGGAAATCCTGCGGGGACGGCGGTACCTGCACCAAGATCCCTTCCTGGTGCGCCAGCTCCGGCTACGTCGTCTGCGCCAAGGAGTCCCAGGGCGCCGGTGGGTCCGGAGGCTCCGGACAGGCCGGCTCCGGCGGCGAGGCCGGCAGCGGCACCGCAGGCAGCGGCGACGCGGGCTCCGGG
>CAZSDX010000145.1:0-13332 GCA_964605685.1 uncultured Polyangiaceae bacterium | reverse complement strand
CCGCTCTCGTCGGTGCAGCGCCCCTGCTGGCAGCTCTCGGGGGCGACGCAGGCGCCTTCCGGCAGGAGGTTACCCTCGTCGTCGAGGTAGGTGGGGTTCACCTTGATTTTTACCGAGCGCACCTTGGTCAGATCCGCCTTGACGCAGCCGAAGCCGACGATGGCACAGTCCTCCTGCCGGAGGAGGACGGAGAAGCCGTACTCCTTGGCCGGGAGCGTGCCGATGGCGGGGATGGCGTCCTCGACGGCGACCACCTCGGATTTGAGCGGGGTGGGGTAGGTGCCTGCGGCGAGATCTTCCTCCGCAGGGCAGCCGCCTTCGAAGACGTTGAACTCGGCCCAGATGGCGAATTCACGCAGGCCGTTGGGGTCGGAGAGGGTGATGGTGACCTCGTCACCACCGCAACTGGCCATGCTCGCTGCGACGAGGGAGACGAGGAGGACCACGGAAGAGGTCCGGCGGATAAGGGCGGAAGCAGGCACGGTGGTCTTCGTGGCAGGCGAGGGGGGTTACATGTTCACACGAAGCGGCGTGTTCTTGCCCGCCGTGATGGTCACCGAGGAGGATTTCGGTGGGCTCCCGCTGCGCTTGAGCACGACGGGGTACGTGCCGGCAGGGAAGGAAACGTTGACGACCGGCGAGGGGCCCAAGTTCCTTCCCTTGACGATCACCGAATCACAGGCCGGCTTGCACACCACGGTGAGGAACCCGTTGCCGCCACCGCTCGTCGTCGGGGGGGTCTTGTCGACCTTCTCCGGAGGAGGGGCAGTCTTCTCGGGGGGGGGACCTTGGCGACCGAGGTGGTCGTGGTGGTCGGCGAGGGCGTCGTGGTGGTCGGCGAGGGCGGCGCCTTGGCGGTGGCGGTGGTGGTCGCCGTGGGGAGCGTCGAGGGCGAGGTGACCGGGGTGGTCTCGGTGGCGGTGGGCGCGGGGACCGTGGTGGTGCTGTCGGCGGTGGCGGTGGCGGTGGCGGTCGCCTTGGGGGGCGTATCCTGGGTGGTTGTTGCTGAAGACGAGTCCTGGGAGGGCTTCTCCTTGTCGCGAAGCAACACCAGGGCGAGCGCGCCGACCAGGGCGAGCGTCCCGGCCACGGAGGCGAGGATGGTCAGCCCCATCTGACGCTGGCGGCTGATCGAGGAGAGCTGGAGCGTCGGGTCGCGCTGGAGGAGCTGCGCCTGTTCGGGCGGGAGCGCTGCGGGCACCGGCTGGGGCGCCGCGAGCTGGGGGACGTAGGTGGGAGACTCGGAGACCGCAGGTGCGCCTTGGTAGCCGTGCGGAGCCGGCGCGGGGTAGGGCTGCGGAGCCGGCGCAGGGTAAGGCTGCGGGGCGGGCGCGGGGTAGGGGCTGACCCCGGCGGCGGGGACCGGCGGGGGACCGTACTGGTTGGAGTTGGCAGGAACGGGAGGCGGAACCCCGGCGGCGGGGAGCGGGGCCGGGTGGACGACCGCCCCGGGCTGGTGTGCTAGCGCCACCGTCGGCATCGAGTCATCGATCAGCAGGGATTTCGCCGGGGCGACGATGGTCTGGAGGTCCTCCTCGTCGTCGTCCTCGTACCGGGCGTGAGGGGCCGAGGAGGGCGGAGGCGCGCCCCCGAAGGAGGGAAGGGGGGCGGGGGCTCCGGGGACGACGGAGGGGAGGCGCATCGTCCCCTTGGGAGCGGGGGGCATGGGGGCAGGGAGAGGCCCCGTGGGGACGGAGGGGAGCGGGAGCCCCGCCTCGATGGCGCGGGGCGCTGGCCCCGGCCCCGGGAGCGCCTGGGGGCCCCGCGGGTTGCGCGCGGGGAGCACCTCGGAGTTGTGGGAAACCATGCTGATATCCGCCGGATCAACGATCCCTTGCTGCCGGTGGAAGTCGTCGATGTTGATGGTCTGGGTCACCTCCGCAGCCCAGCGAAGGTGCTCGTCGCGCTTGCGGATCCGGTCGCCGAAGATGCGATGCACGTAGTCGGAGACGTGCTCGGGGCCGACCAGCATCCCCCGCGACAGGAGGAACTTCTGGAGCTCCCGGGAGAGATCGCGGGCGGTCTGGAACCGCTGGTTGGCGTCCCGAGCGAGGGCCTTGAGGATGATCTGCTCGAGCTGGGCGGGGTAATCCCGCCGGAGCTGGCTGGGCCTGGGGATCTGGCAGGCCTGCACCTTTTCCAGGGTCTCGAGGTCGCTGTCGGTGCGGAAGAGGCGCTGGTTGGTGGTCAGCTCCCAGAGGACGACCCCGAGGGCGAAGATGTCCGTGCGCCGATCGATCTCCCGCCCCGCCACCTGCTCCGGGGACATGTACGCGAGCTTGCCCTTGAGGGTGCCCGCCCGGGTGCTGGACAGCCGGCCGGCGACCTTGGCGATGCCGAAGTCGACGACCTTGATCTGCCCCTCGTAGGTCACGAAGATGTTGTGGGGGGTCACGTCCCGGTGCACCAGGCCCAGGGGTTCGCCCCCCTTGCCCCGCAGGTCGTGGGCCGCATGCAGCCCCTCCGCGGCCTCGGCGACGATCCGGGCGGCGACCTCGTAGGCCATCGCCGGGGCGCCTTCCTCCACCGAGCGCATCACCTCCCGGAGCGGCTCGCCGTGGAGGTACTCCATGGCGATCCAGTAGTTCCCCTCGCCCTCGCCCAGCTCGTACACCTGGGCCACGTTGGCGTGGTTGATGCGGGCCGCGATCCGGGCCTCGTCCAGGAACATGTGGACGAACTGATCGTCCTCGACCAGGTGGGGGTGGATCCGCTTGATCGCCACCCACTTCTGGAAACCGCCCGCCCCGTCCAACCTCGCCAGGTGCACCGAGGCCATCCCGCCCACGCCGATCTCGTCGACCACCCGGTAGCGCCCGAGGAAGAACGTCCCGTAGGTGGGGACGCGGTGGCCGTCGGGGCCCGTGTACGAGTCGAGGGAGAGGCTCTGGGTCGTCGCGATGGGGCGTTGGTTTGCCATGGTGCCTGTCACCTCCAGGCCGGAGCGCCCACCGGCACCTCGCTCGGCGGGCGCGTCGCAAAGAAGATCACCCCCGCCACGACCAGCACTGCCCCACCGATGGCGTAAGGCCAGGGGGTCGAAAAGAACCCCTTGGATTTCTTCTCCTCGGCGGGAGGAGCCTCGGCGGGGGCCTCGACCACCTTGGACTCCCGCACCTTGACCCGGGCCTCCTGCATGGCCCACCGGTTGCCGTACTGGTCGAGGGCAGCGACCCGCACCAGCAGCGTGGTCGAACCCGGCACGTAGCGCGCGGGCACGTCGAAGGTCACGCTGGCGGTGGAGGGCTGGTCGCTCTTCCACTCCTTGCCCTTGGTCATGGTGTCCTTGACCTCGATGCCGATCTTCTCGACCACCGGGGCGAAGGCCTCGTCGAGCTTCGCGGTCACCTGGAAGGTCTTGTTGGCGTCGACCCGCTCGGGGGCCGAGATGCTGACCTCCAGCTTCCCGCCCTGGGCGGCGGCGTCCTTGCGAGCCTTCTCGTAGAGATCCTTGGCGAGCTTGCCCGACTCGCTCGGCAGCTCAAACTCGGGGTTGATCACCGCCGCCACCCGGAAGGAGCTCAGCGCCGCCTCCTTCTGCTTGAGCAGCGCCTGCACGGTGCCGATGCGGGCGTAGGCCAGCACCACGTCGGAAGGGAACATGCCCCCCTCCTTCAGCGCCTTCTCGTAGAGTGGCGCCGACTCGGTGAGCATGGCCTGTTCCCAAAGCTCGGCGGCCTGGGCGAGCGTCCCTTTGGGGGGGGTCGCCTTGCCGTCGTCGTCCCCTTGTGCCCACACCACCGAAGGGCCCAGCGCCGTGACACCGGGGCCGGCTACCATCAGGGTGAACGCAAGCAATTTCTGAGCGAACCTTCCAGGAGCCAAGCGAGAACCCTTCTGTCGTCCAGGGAAGGTACCGTGCCTGGGGGGCAGTTTCAACGAGTCTGCGCGCTTTTCTCGTCTCAGGGGAACGGCTGGGCCGGCTGTCCTCGCTCGAAGAAGAACCGGAACCAGCCTTTCAGCCTGGATCGCTTCTCCGGCGGCACCTCCCCGCCCTGGAGCGGTTGCTCCCTGGGATCGGCCACCTCCACCTCGAAGGTCGCCTCCGAGAGCCGGTCGGCGGCGTCCTCGGTCAGGTCGCCGCTGAAGAGGTTCTGGAAGGTGATCGTCCCCTGGACCGCGTGGAGCGTGATGTTCTGCCCGTGACAGGTCTCGTGGAGGTACAGCGAGAGCTGGATGGCGGGCGGGTCCGGATCCTGGGGGATCGGTACCCCCGGCGGCTGAACCCCGGGCGGCAACCCCACCTTCAGCGGCTGCCCCAGCTTGCTCCGCACCAGGTTGGTGTCGTTCACCAGGATCTGCACCCCGTCGGCGTTGTCGATCAGCTCGTCCGTCCGCTGGAGCCGGAGCGTCTGCGTCCCCCGGTAGGGGGAGGTGGCGAAGAAGGTGGGTTTGAGCTGGTAAGGGCCGTCCAGGCAGCCCACCGCCAGCAGCCGATCGCTGGTCACCTCGCCCTGGCCCTCGCCCACCGAGCACGACGCCAGCGCCAGCGCCAGCGCCACCCACCTGCCGAGCGCCCTCACGGGCGTGCCTCCAGCCCGTGGGCCGCCCGGACCGGGTACGTCCGGGTGATCCGTCCCCCTCCGATCACCGTCTCCCCCGCGTAGGCCACCGCGTATTGCCCGGGGGATACCCCTTCCACCGGCGCCTCGAAGGTCACCGTCGCCTCGCCACCGGCTCGCGCCTCGATCCGGGCCGCTGCTCCCTCGTGGCGGGCTCGGACCTGCACCGTGCCCTCCTGCTCGGTGGGCCACCCGGGCCCCTGGGTCCACCCCTCCACCTCGACCCTGCCCACCCCCAGGGCCTCCCGGGGGCCCAGGCGGATCGCTCCCTCCTCCGGGTCGATCCCCACCACGAAGGCGGGCTCCCCCAGCGCCACGCCGAGCCCCTTTCGCTGCCCGATGGTGAAGCGATGCACCCCGCCGTGGCGCCCCACCTCGCGCCCGGAGGCGTCCAGGATGGGGCCGGGGCGCACCTTGCCCCCGGCCCGCGCCTCCACGAAGGCGTCGTAGCGGCCGGTGGGGACGAAGCAGAGCTCCTGGCTCTCCCCCTTGGTGGCCCCGTGGAGCCCCAGCGCCAGCGCCTCGGCGCGGACCTGCTCCTTGGTGGACTCGCCCAGCGGCAGGAGCAGCCGGTCAAGCTGCCCGGGGGTCAACGTGTGGAGGAAGTAGCTCTGGTCCTTGGAGCGATCCAGCCCGCGGGCCAGCCGCAGGTGGGGCCCCTCGCGCAGGATCCGGGCGTAGTGCCCCGTGGCCACCCAGCGGGCCCCCAGCCGGTCCGCCAGCGCGAAGAGCTCCCGGAGCTTGATCCCCCGGTTGCAAGCCACGCACGGGCTGGGCGTCTCGCCGCCGAGGTACCCCTCGACAAAGGGCTCCACCACCTCCCGGAGGAAATCGGCGCGACGATCGAAGGCGTAGTGGGGGATCCCCAGGGCATCGGCCACCCTCCGGGCGTCGTGCTGGTCCTCCGGAGCGCAGCAGCGGCCACGTACCGAACCGTCATCCGGGTAATCCCAGAGGTGCAGGGTGACCCCGATGACCTCGTACCCCGCCTTGACCAGCCGGGCCGCCGCCACCGAGGAGTCGACGCCGCCGCTCATGGCGACCAGCGCCCGGGGAGTCGAGGCGTGTTCCACGGGGGCGAGGGTAGCACAGCCCGCCGCCCTGTCCTGGCTACTGGTTCTGGAGCGTGGTCCTCACCGCGCTGGTGGTCCGCTCCACCAGCTTGGTCGCCAGGTCCACCGCCTCCGTGTAGCGGTAGACCTGCGCCTGGAGCGCCAGCAGCTCGCCCGGGTCCATCGATCCGCTGGGCGTCGTTGCCGCCCGGTCCAGGGCCCGCTCGCCCTCGTCGATACGACGCCCCACGCGCCCCAGCACCTGCGCGAAGGGCTCCCCGGGGGACGGGGGAGGACGAGCCTGGGTTGGATCGGTCGGGGAGGTGGCTGGTGCGGCGCGGCGGAGCGCCTCGGCGGGCAAGACCTTCATGCCCCCCACATCGGCGCCGGGCGCCGCCGGTTGCTCACGTCAGAGCACCCCGCTCACCACCCGATCGTGGCCCCCGTAGTCCCGGGTCACCTCGACCTCGCGGAACCCTCGCCGCGAGAGCAGCCCGGACACCTCGGCGCCGGTGCCCGCCATGATCTCCAGGGCCAGCACGCCTCCGGGGGAGAGGAACCCGGGGGCCTGGTCGACGATGCGCCGGGTGACGACCAGGCCGTCGGGCCCCCCGGAGAGGGCGAGCCGGGGCTCGAAGTCGCGGACCGTGGGGTCGAGCCGTTCGAGCTCTTCCTCCGGGATGTACGGCGGGTTGGCGGTGATCAGCTCGAAGCGCGACCCGGGGGGGATCGGCTCGAACAAATCACCCTCGCGCCAGGAGACGTTCCAGATCGCCCCCAGCCGCAGGGCGTTCCTCCGGGCGACGGCGATGGCGGCGGGGGACAGGTCGGCGCCGCACACCTGCCAGGTCGGGCGCTCCCGGGAGAAGCTGATGGCGACGCACCCGGAGCCGGTGCAGAGATCCAGCGCCCGCCCGTGGAGGGAGCGGTGGCGCGTGCGCCGCAGGGCGACCTCCAGCAGCACCTCCGTATCTGGCCGCGGGATCAGCACCCCGTCGTTCACCAGGAAGGTGCGCCCGTAGAACTCGCGCCTGCCCAGCAAGTAGGCGACGGGCTCGTGGGAGCGGCGGCGGCGGATCAGCTCCCGCATCTGCCCCAGCTCCTCGGCGGTGAGCGGGCGCTGCGCGTCGGTGATGATCTGGATCCGATCGATGCCCAGCACCTGGCCCAGCAACAGCTCCGCGTCCAGCCTCGGGGAGTCGATCCCTCGGGCCTTGAAATCGTCCGTCGCCCACCGGATCACCCGCCCGATCGTCCAGCTCTCGGCGCTCATCGTCGCCCACCTCGCAGCAGCGGCATGGGCCCGCTCTAGCGCCTCGCCGCCGGCCTGCCAAGGTGGCCCTTCTCGCCGCCGGTCGCCCTGTCGTTCCGAGCCCTCACACCAGCACGCGCAGGTACTTGAATTTCTCCGACTGCATCTCCTCCGGCGTCAGCCCGTAGTCGTCCTGGTTGGGGATCATGTAGATCACGTCCGAGCGCACGCTGGCGAAGTTGAACAGGCGGATCCCCTGGAGCAGGTGGGTGAAGACGCTCCGGCGCCAGAGCTCCCCCTGGGGGATGTTGCACCGCGCCGCCAGGTTCCTGTCCGAGTTGCTCCCCCGCGCCAGCAGGAACGCCATGGTGAAGGTCATGTAGCGGGCCTCGCCGGAGGCGCGGTAAGGGCCGCGCCCCCCCGGGAGCGATGGGGTCGTCCTGACCCCCTCTTCCTTCAAGAGGCCGTTGCACCACTCGTTGTACTTGTCGAGGGCGATCTCGTTGTCGAAGTAGTCCCAGCAGCCCCGCTCGAAGGAGGGAGCTTCCCGCAGCAGCAGGTCGGTGGCGACACCGTAGAACCAGGCCTTCTGGGCGTAGGAAGTGAGGCCGGAGTGCTCGGAGATCAGCCGCCGGAGCTCGGAGCGCACCTGGCTCTGGGCGTCGTACTGGAGGGCGACCTCGATGGCGAAGACAGAGTAGAACATCAGCCGCCTCCCCAGGAGCTGGAGTAGCGCCCGTACGAGCCGCTGCGGGATACCGCGGCGCCGACGACGACACCGGTGGCGGCGGCCACGACCACCGGTACCGCGCCGACGGAGGCCGGTTTGGTCTTGGTGCTGCCCGTGCCGGTGTTGGAGTAGAGGGTGGTGCGAGGGACGGGGCGGTACGAGGAGGCCAGGCCCGAGGTGCCGGTGGGGGGGCTCTTGACCGGCCGGAGCGGCCGGTTCCAGGGGTAGTCGTTCCAGAAGCCGTGGTGGCTGTCGGCGCTGCCGCCGTAGTAGTAAGGGGGCCAGTCGTCCGGGGTGGCCTGGGGGGTGCCGGCGGGGGGCGAGGGGGGCGACGACGGATCGGGCCGGAAGTCGCTGGCGGCCGCCATCTTCACGTCGATCCCGTTGCGGGCGTACTCCACGAGGTCACCGTTGAGATCGTCCGCCTCCTGGGGGTAGGAGGCGCTGGGGCCGATGTAGAGCACCTTGCTGTCGTTGAGGGCCCTGAGGACGGAAAATGGAGGGAGGCGGGCGACGTAGCGGTTGTCGAACTGAGTATGCTCGCTGGTGTAGGGGTTGAACCGGTTGCGGTCGAGGACGAACATCGGGTAGGCCGTGCCCTTGCGGGCGCCGCTGGACCGGACGAACAGCGGCTGGTAGTGGGCCACCGCCGCCAGCGTGAGGTGGGCGGGGACGACCCCGAGGGGGTGGGGCCAGTTGTCGAAGACGAAGATCGGCTCCAGCACCGGGGAGGCCCCCGCCGCGAAGGCCACCGACAGGGGCCCGTCCATGTCGACGATGACGACCCGGTCCCCCGGGGTGCCTTCCATCAGCGAGGCCAGCGCTTTGCCCTGGCGGTAGGCCTCCTTCATCGCCGCCGTCTGGATGGGCACCAGCACGTCCTTCAGCAGCTTCGGCACCGCCGTGTTCCCCGGGATCAGGATCTTCGGCACGCCGATCAGCGACTGGAACAGCGTCGGCACGTAGTAGGGGCGGAGCGCCGGGGTGGGCGGCGTCAGGTCGTTGACCATGGTGAGCAGCGCGGTTCGCTCGAAGGGCTCGTAGCTCTGCCCGTTGAAGGTCAAGGGCTCCGCCTCGGCGCCGAAGTTCCAGCCGTAGTCCCGCTGCGTGGTGAGGGCGTCCCGCTTCTCCAGCCGGGTGTCGTCGCCGTCGGACATCGCGCTGGCGCAGGTGACCGATCCGATCACCCCCACCCCCAGGATCGACGCCCCCACGATCGCCAGTGACTGGAGCGCCTGCCTCCGGAGCACCGGGTCGCCGGAGATGGCCAGGCTCTCCTGCCACCAGCGGGCCCCGATGATGCCGGGCTTGTCGGAGAAATGTGTGCGTTCAAAAGGCTCGTTCATGCGTCCTTCGCCCCGGTCTGGATGAACACTGGTGCGCTCTGCGCGAGCGTGTCGGTGGCGCCCCTCTGCACCCGGGCGTAGAGCCCGCTGGCCTGGCCCCCGACCAGGAAGACGCCGTGGTTGATCGCCTCGCCCCCCGGCGTCTCCAGGGCCCGGAAGTAGCGCTGCGCCACCCACCTCCCTGGCGCCGCCTGCTTCAGCGACTCTTCCCAGACGGGTTGCGGGGTCAGCGGGCCCACGATTACCTCGTCCCCCTCGGCTCCGTAGTCCGACTTCAGCACCCACTGCTCCCGCTCCGCGGCGAGCTGCTCCCGGAGCAGCGACTCCAGGCGGCAGGTGTAGGGGACGTAGCGGCGGATGACCCCCTGGGCGCTCCGGGAGAAGTGATCCATCTTCTCCCAGAAGAAGGCCATCATCCGCTTGTTCTGCGCCAGCACCGCCCCGAAGGGGTTGAGCACCGCGCACCGCCCCGCCAGCGGCGCCTCCAGCAGCGCCATCAGCGGCTCGCCCAGCGGGTCCGGATCCGGGAAGGGCGGATCGTCCAGCCACACCGGCCTCCGCTCCCCCCACCAGTCGGTCTTGTAGTGCCGCAGGATCGCCTGGCACGGCTCCTCGAACAGCAGCACTTCCCCCTCTTCCCCCCGGGTCAGGTTGTACGGCGCCCCCAGCACCACGGTCCAGCCCCGCTCCTCGAACCACCGCCGGTAGAGGCGCACCACGGACAGGTCTTCCGTCAGCTCCGTCGGGTAGACGATCCCCAGCGTCGGCTCGTCCGGGAGGTCGTCGCCCAGCGTGCTCCGGGTCACCTCCTCCACCACCGCCACGATCCGATCCCTCAGCGCCCCGTTCGGATCCTCGTACCCCGCCGGCGCCCCCACCAGCCCTCCCAGCAGCGTCGCCTCTGGCTCCCCGGTCGGCGTGTCGCAGTTCAGCTCGCACACCGCCGGCCCCTCGTCCGTCAGGAACACGTCCGCCCTCGCCAGCCCGTGCCAGAAGGGCCTCGACGCCTCCCACATCAGCTTCTGCGCCGGCGTCAGCTTGAAGAAATCGTCGAGCAGCTCCTCGCTCACGTCCACCACGCGGCACGCCTCGTTGTAGACCGCTGCCACCTGCTCCGCCGCCTGGTAGAGCGTGGCCTGCTCGTCCCTCGTCAGCAGCAGCGGCTCCCCCCGGAACCTGGGGATCCCATCGACCCATGGGTCCGAGAAAACCCCGGTGTCCAGCAGCCGCTCCGCGAGGCGCTCGTAGGGCTCGCTCACCGGTCCCTCACATCACCTTCGCCAGCAGCAGCGCCGTGGCGACGTAGCTGACGGCCTCCAGCGCCCCGAGGCCCGCGTTGCGCTCGTGGCCGATGGCCTCGTCAAGGCGCCCGCCCCGGAGCGTCGGCCTCGACCCGAGCAGGACGCCCTGAACCAGGAGCTGCCGCACCGGGTAGAACACCAGGTTCCAGAGCAGCGCCAGGCCGTAGCCCTTGAGGGACGGGAGCCACCCGGAGAACTGCCCCTCGGCGGCGTTCCCCACCACCAGTCCCACACCCACCGCCAGCCCGCTGTAGCTCAGGGCGGCGGCCATGTTCTCCCCGAGGATCTCCTCGCTGTCGTCGTAGGTCGTCAGCGCCCGGAAGAGGACCACGAACAGGTGCAGCGACGCCTGGGCAAGCACGAAGAACACCAGGGAGATCGCCAGCGCGTGGAGGTCGTTGCCGCTGAGGTTCTTGGAGATGATCACCGCGGTGGCCAGGTAGTGGGCGCCGGCGGCCAGCCCCGCTGCGGCGTTACCTCGCTCGATCTCCGAGGTCAGCTTCGAGTGGAGCAGCAGCTTCACCCCCAGCGCTCCGGTCACCTCCAGCAGCGCCACCGACGCCCCCCCGAACGCCAGCACCCAGAGCGCGTCCTTGCCTGGATCCTCGCCGGTCACGCTCCCCGCCACGATGGACCCCACGATCAGGAACACCCCGAGCACATGCCCCACCTGGAGCAGCCCCCGCGCCGTGTTCCCCTTGTCCAGATCCTCGCGCAGGGAGCGCCCGAGGATCTTCTGCCCGATCAGCGAGAGCACCAGGAGGATCAGGGTCGCCGCCGCGGCCACCCCGATCTGGTAGAGCTTCTGCGTCGCCATCCCGGGGAGACGCTAGCAGCTTGACCGGATCTTCTCTACGAAATCTTCCTCGAACACGCCGTCGACCCGCACCGAGTAGCGGAACCACGGCGCCGCCTCGACCCCGTGGTAGTCGCTGTCGTTGAACCAGTAGGCCCGCCGGTCGATGGGGTATTCCGTGCGGGTCTCCTCGCACCACAGGAACAGCCGCTTGCCGCCCCCCGGGCAGAAGGTGATGAAGTGATCGACCTCGGTCTTCACCGCTGGGTCGCCGTCCCGGTGCACGGTGCCGTGGTCGTTGGGCTCCAGGCCCATGATGTTGCACCGCCCGATCTCCCGGAACGGGAGCCCCTGCACGAAGGCCACCGTCCGGGGGAAGAACATCCGCGCCTGCCGGGTGAACGACTTCCCCTCCGACGAGCTCTTCTCGTCCCAGTACAGGTTGGGGATCATCTCGTAGTACACCTTCCACGGGAAATAGACCCCGTAGCGGTAGCTCAGGTAGCGCATCTGCTTGCGCGACAGCAGGTGATCCTGCTCCTCGCCGAAGCGGTACTCGTGGCGCCGCTCCGGGTCGAAGCGCCCGGGCTCCTCCGCCAGCGCCACGAACCGGACGAACTCCTCCCGGCTCATCCCCCGGATCACCTCGCCATAATCCGCGTGCGCCTCGTGGACCCGCGACGGCGGCATGATCCCCATGCTCCGGTGGCTCCCCCCGGTGTACTCCACCGGAACCTGCGCCAGCCCCAGGCAGATCTCCTCGTGGAGCGCCGGCAGCGCCGTCAGATCCAGCAGCGGCTCCAGGTCGATGTACGGCTTGCCGAAGATCCCTACGATGCCCATCTGACCTCGCTCAGTTCCTCGCACAGCGGAACCCGTGGGTGTCGCTGTAATCGTCCGGGTTGATCCCCAGACGCGCGGCCCCACGCACCCCGTCCGGCCCGCTGCCGTAGTTCCCTCCTCGCTGGACCCGAAAGACCGTGTCCGTCAGGTTCGCGCAGTCCTTGCAGGACAGGGGCACTGTATGCTTACCGTACCAGCCGATATCGTAGTCGTCCAGCACCCACTCCACGGCGTTCCCGGCCAGATCCATGTGGTTGTAGCGTCCTTTCCCTGCGGGGCGGCTCCCCACCGCGGCCAGGGCGCAATTCCCTCCCTCCTGGTAGTTACAACCTCCTCCCGTGTCGTCCATGATCGCCCGCGTCGAGTCCGGGGCGGCTGACCCCCAGGGGTAAAGCCGGTTCTCGGCTCCTCCCACGGCCGCGTACTCCCACTCGGCCTCCGTGGGCAACCGCATGTTATCCCAGGCGCAAAACAGGAACGCCTCGTACCAGCTCACCCCGACGATGGGCTTCTCCTCGAACGATCCGGGGGTGTCCGTCCAGGTCGATGAGAACCCGGATAGCTTCTGCTTCAGCGCCGTCGCGTTCGGTGGGATCTTCGCCTTCCAGGCGCTCTTCCACCCGGACCCGGGGATGTACAGATGCGCCCCGTCTCCTTCCTGCAGCGACGCGATGAAGACGTCGTAGGCGAGCACAAACTTCCGGAACCTCCCCACGGTCACCTCGTACCGATCCATCGTGTACTTCGTCACCGATACCTCATGCTCCGGAAGCTCATCCGAGCTGCCGAGCTCGAACGCGTCGGGCCCCCCGGTGCTGCGGCCCATCAGGAAGCTACCCCCCGGCACCCCATCCTGCGTGCAGCAGTCCTCGTCCTTGTTGGGGCCGCACTTCTTCTCCAGCCCGGCGCACCCGTTGATGACCTGGCACTTGGAAATATCGAAGGTGCACGTCGACGAGCAGGTCAGCACTCCGCTCCACAGGATCCCCAAAACCGAGGCGCAGGTCCCCCCCCCCAGGTCGTCCAGATCACACTCCTCGGAGGCTTCCTTGATCCCGTCTCCGCACTGCGCTGACCCTCCTTGCCCGCCACCGCTCTGCCCACCGTCCCCTCCGGAACCTCCACCCCCCATCCCGCCCTCACCTGCGCCGCCGCCGTCGCCCCCGGATCCCCCAGGACCTCCGCAGGAGATGGAACAGAGCTCCGGGACAAGCTCCACGCAGTTGGGCCCCCAGGTGTCGTCGCAGCAACCCGCCGAGAGCTGGCAAATCGTTTCCGCGCAGGAGTCGCAGGCGGGATCCAGCGGCGCTCCCGGCGTACAGAGGTCGTGGGCGCAACCCCCGCTGCCCCCCTGACCCGCGTCTCCCCCCTGGCCTGCGTCCCCGCCGCTCCCGGCTTCTCCGCCGCTGCCTGCGGTCCCACCCTGGCCCGCGGCGCCGCCGTCGCCCCC
>CAZSDX010000144.1:0-13560 GCA_964605685.1 uncultured Polyangiaceae bacterium | reverse complement strand
GGCGGGCCGGGGGCGGCGCGGGCGGCGGCGGGGCCTTGGCCGCGCCTCCCTGGGCGGGCTGGACGTAGAGGGTGTGGTCGCCCAGCACGATGGGGACGCCGTACTCGATCTGCCCTCGGGTCTTGTGGAGCAGGTGTTCGCCGGCGTAGGTTCCGTTGGAGGAGATGTCCTCGACGACGACGGCCCGGTCGTTCAGCTCGATGACCACGTGCCGCCGGGAGATGAGCTGGCTGTCGAGGCGCAGGTGGCAGTCGGCGCCGCGTCCCACGTAGAAGGGGCCTGTCCCCTTGAGCTGCTCCTTCCACACGGAGCCTGACTGGGCCTTGATGACGATCTCGGTATCCATACGCTCCGGAGGGGATCGCGCCCTGGGTCACTCCTTGTCGGAGGAGGAAGACGAGGGGGACGAGGGCTTGGGCGGCGGGTTGCTGTCCGGCGGCTTCTTGTCGTAGGCGTTCATGTCCTCGATGTCGCCGCTGAATTTCTCGTACTGGCGCATGGCAGAGGTGACCAGATCCTGGCTGCTCCGGGGGACGGACTCGACCACGCTGGGGATGATGAAGACGGCCCCTTCCACGTCCTCCTTGGCCCCCGCCTGGGTGCCGAACAGGGCGCCGAGCAGGGGGATCTCGCTCAGCAGCGGCAGGCCCGTGGAGGAGCGCTGCTGGGCCTGAGAGCGGATGCCCGAGAGGATGAGCGATTGCCCCAGCTTCATGTGGACGTTGGTGCCGAGCTTGGACACGTTGCGCCCGGGGAGCGGGGTGTTGGCGGCGGCGGGCGTCAGGTCGCTGATCTCCGCCTGCACCCTCAGCTCCATCTCGCCGGAGGCCACGTCGTAGCGAGGGAGCACGGTGACGTGGGTGCCGTAGTTGATCCGGAAGATCTGCGCCACCAGCCCGGTCACCTGGGCGAAGTTCTGCTCGCCGCCGCTCTCGAAGGAGCCCTCGGTGCCGTTCTGCATCACTACCGTGGCCTGCTTCATCACCTTAGCCCAGCCCTTGCGGGCCGCCAGATCGAGCCCGGGGAGCGGCTGGTTGACGATGGAGGCCTGGGCGGTGGTGGTGGTGCCCGCGATCAGGTCGAAGGTGATGTTGCTCTGGATGGCCTCGCCGCCGATCCGGGCCGGGTAGGAGACCCCGACGGAGTAGTTGTAGCGCTTGTCGTACTGGACGAAGAAGAGGTCGATGCGGATGTTGAACTTCCGGTCGACGGCGGGGGCGCCCACGGTCACCAGGGACTCGACCTGGCCGTTGTAGAGCGAGGCGATCTGGGCGACACGGCGCGCATCCCCTTCGCTGTTGACGCCTCCCTCGATGAAGAAGCGCGAGCCCACCTGGCGCACGTTGACCCCGGGGGTGTTCTCCAGGAGCTGCTGCAGCTCCCGCTTCACCACCTCGGGGGCGCGAGCGTAGACGTTGATCACCAGGTTGACCTGCGACCCGTCCTTCTTCAGCAGCAGCAGCGTCGTCGACCCGGGCTTCTGCGCGGTGATGACGAACTGCGTGTTGTCGGAGGAAAGCTTGACGTCTGCGATCCCGGGGACACCCTCCGAGTAGTTCTTCACGTCGGTGGCCGGGTAGGTCTTGTTCCCGCCCACCGGGAGGTTGATCTCCTCCGGTTTCCCGCCGGGCTTCTGGGCGTAGGCGGCCCGCGGGGTCGCCGCGATGGCCGCCGGAAGCCCCAGGGAGAGGAGCAGAATCGCCCGCTTCAAGTGCCTGGATATCACTGTTTTGGCCCCTCGATCTTGATCGGACCCTTCTGCCGGAGCACCTGCACCTCGCTGCGTACCTTGGTGTCCGTGAGAGCGGTCGAGTTCATGTCCGGGATGCCCGCGATCACCCGCGGGTCGGACGGGTTACGGAGGGCGACGCTCAGCTTGCCCTTGTCCATCGCCAGCGCCAGCAACTGCGCCTCCTGGAGGTTGACGCTCAGCGACAGGATCAGATCCCGCGAGTTGGCCCGGGACGCTCCGTCGGCGGTCCGCGCCTCCGTGTCCAGGCCCACCGCCAGCACCAGCACCCGCTGCAGCAGCACGATGGCCAGCTTGGTGTCCGGCTTGTCCGCCGCTGCGGCCATGGTGGCCACCACGTCCACGTAGTCACCGGGGTGGATCAGCGCGAAGCTCTTGTCGTCGTTCGTCGCCTTCACCGCCATCGCCCGGTTCCCCGGCTGGATCAGGCTGCTCAGGTCCCGACGCTCGTCGTTGGCCACCGCCAGGTCGCTCCACATCAGTGTCTGCTGGGCCGCCATCGCGTTGCCCACCTTCAGCCCGATGATCTTCTGCCGGTCGATGTACTTGATGGCCCGATCTTCCACGTAAGCCTGGGGGATCTCCCGGGCCGAGATCGCGTCTTCGGTGATGACCGCGCCTCGCTCCAGGGGTTTCACCGTGGCCAGCAACCGCACCTTCTCGCCGCCCGAGGCCTCTCGCTCGAAGCGCTGGACGTAGAAGAACAGCAAGCTGGCCCCCATGGCGGCCAAAACAAAGGCGACCAGCAAGGCGCGTCGGTTCATGCTCCTCCACCTTTACCGCCACAGGCCCCGCTAGGGAACCCTCTCTCGCAGGTTCACTGCGTCTTGGCGGGCAGCTCGACGAGGGACACCGTCGTCCGGGGGCCTGCCTCGGCGAAGAGCAGCAGCTCCGCGCCGCCCTTGCTGTAGGATCGGGCCTCGGCGGCGGCCCGGGGCACCTCGGCGGCGCTGGTCCACCCCTCGGCGGCGAGCCGCTGGTCGTAGAACTTGAGCACTTCCGCCGGCGACCGGGCGCTCTCGTACAGCCGGATCCCGTAGGGAGCCCCGTCGATCTCCGCGCTCAGCATGCGGGTCGCGTCGGGGGGGCGCGGGGCGCTCACCGGGTCGGTTCCTGGGGCCTCACCGCCGGAGGTCGGGAAGATGTGCCCCAGCCGCAGCGAGCCGTCGGTCCACACGGTGATCACCTGGGAGCGACGCTTGTCCGAGGTAGGCCGGGTGTAGACGTAGCGCAGCTTCCCCAGGTGCTGGAGGTCCAGGTCCCGAGAGAAATTCCCCAGCCGCTCCGCCAGCCCCTTGAACCCGCCCCCGCCGCCGTGGGTCACGCAGGCGACGGTGCCCTCGCCATGGGACTCGTTGCGGAGGATCCCGAGGCCCTCGGGGCCGAGCTGGTCGAGCCACGAGCGCTTCTCCGCGGGGAGGCCCAGGGAGGGGTCACGAACCACCTCGTCGAGCCCCTGGGAACCCTGCCGGCAGAGCGCCTCGAAGCGGTCGAGGACCTCGTTGGTGGGCATGTCCACGGTGGTCGACCCCACGTAGAGGGTCTCCCCGTTGAGCCGGACCCGCTGCCCGTTCTGGATCGCGCCGCCCAGGTTGGCGAATTCCCGGCCCATCACCAGGGAAGCCTCCCCCGCGTCGCTCCGGGCGGACCGCGCCGCCACCGCCGCCAGCCCCACGAACACGAAGGTCGTGTACACCCCGAGCCGGCCCAGGGCCCTCAGCCGCTCCAGCACCGTCATCTTGCGCGCCATGGCCATCACCAGCCCGTGAAGATGCCCCAGGCCGTGCTCAGCACGCCCTTGAGGTTCCCTGGTTGAGGTTTCTCGTTGCAGGTCACCCAGGTCGTCGTCTGCACCTTCTGCTCCAGGTTCAGGATCTTCGACGTCTGACCCTTGTGCTCCTCCTGCGTGCTGGCGTTCACCTTCCCCTTGAAGGTGGAGACCGCCATCTTCGACCCCTTCGACGCCATGTTCCCCCCGGGGGCCCCCTCGAACTGCTTCATCTCCCCGAAGTCCATGTCGCCCTCCTGGGGGATGGGCCCCGCGTCCTGGCCGGACACTTCCGGCATGCTCCCCTCGCAGTTCTTCATCGCGAACGTCCATGCCTGCTGCCTGGACAGAGCCAGCGTGCGCTGCTTCTCGATGTAGAGCCGGCCCACGAAGGCCAGGGCCACGAAGATCACGATGAAGAACGGGATGGTAGCGGCGGCCTCCACCATGGCCGCTCCCCGGCCTTGCCGCCTCGCCTTCCACCGCCGTGTCGCTTGCTTTCCCATGGGTCGCTCCGGTTCAGTGGATGGGTTCGAGCTTCTTGCCCGTGTCGATCTTCTCGAAGTTGTTCCCGTCGGTCTTCGTCCCTTGCTTGGTGTAGACCGTGGAGAGCGACTTCTTGCTCTGGCCGGGGAGCAGGTTCCCCAGCAGGTCGTCGATCCCGCCGTTCTGGAGGAAATCGATGGCATCCAGGGCGCCAGCGGGCACGCTCATCAGGTTCATCGCCGTGGAGACGATCTCCCCTCCGGGGGCGATCTCCTTGTGGTAGCGCCGCAGCCGGGCTCGCCACTTCATGTTCCACATCGCGTCTTCCTTGAGGCTGCTCCAGCTCCCGCTGTCGTCGTAGTAGTACTCCGCCTGGGCGAACTGGATCTTCCCCCAGAAGCTCGGCGGCTTCATCACCGTCTTCCCCCACGCCGCCACCTTGACCTGGCTCCGGCCCATGTTGGCCAGCTTCATGTCGCCCCAGGCGTAGGTGATGATCTGGAAGTACCGGTTGCCGTTCTGCGCCCCTTCCTTGACCTTCTTCGGCGTCTTGCCTCCGCTGCCGCTGTTCGAGTTGCCGAAGGTCTGCGCTTCCTTCTGCTTCAGCTCCTTCGTCTGCTTCTTGATGCACTCATCGTAGTCATGAGACATCTTCTTCTTCTTGTTGTTCTTGTTGTACTCGTCGATGGCCTGCTTCTCCGCGTCGCAGATCTGCTTGGCCGAGGCGTCGACGTTGCTCGGCTTGTTCCCGCCGCCGACGCCACCGCCGCCACCGCCGTCGTCGCCGCAGAAGTAGGAGGGGGCCATGCTGACGAAGCCCTTGACCAGCCCCTTGGCCCACTTGGTGGGGACGCCGAAGAGGCTCAGCGGGGCCAGGGCAAACTCGGCCACGAACTCGGCGGCCTTCTCGCACAGCACCGAGTACTTGTCCTCCTCGACTGGGAGGCCAAACCCGTCGGTGGGGATCAGCGAGTCGCTGATCATCAGGCCCCCCTCCACGGGCTTGTTGTACTTCTTGGCCATCTCGTTCGACTTGGCCAGGGCGACCACCGGCATCACCTTGGCCACGCCCACCTGGAGCTTGCTCAGCGCCTTGAGCGTGTTGTTGATGATGGGCTCGACGCTCTTGATGATGCTGTTGACCGTGTTGGCGCCGTTGGCGGCCAGCGCTGCCAGGGGGCAGGCCCAGCTCCCGCCGACGGGGATGGCGCAGATGGCGCTCAGGATGGCCGCGGTGATGGTTAGCAGCAGGTAGGCGATCTTCAGCGCCACCAGCACCCCGAGGATGGCCGCCATGATCAGGTTGATCATGGCGATGATGTTCATCCCGCGGGCGTGGAACACCGCTGCGGCGAACGCTCCTGCGTCGGCGCCGCTCTGCATGCTCTCCCGGAAGAGGGTCGCGTTGCCGACGCCGGCCACGTACCACAGCGCCCCCACCAGGAAGGCCGCCATGAACGCGGCCACCACCATGACCGCCCCCCGCTCGTCGTTCCGGATCGCGTTGATCGTGGGTCTCATCGGGGCGTCCTCAGTAGGTGTAGCTCACGCCGTGGTTGGGCAGCGCCGCCTCGGCGCTGATGGTCTTGAGGGATTTGGCGCCGCACATCAGCTTGCTGACCAGCGGCACCCGGCAGTGGAAGCGCGCCTGCACCTTCACCCGCACCAGCTCGTCCCGGGTGAAGGTCTGCTTGGTGTCGTCCCCGCCGGGGTTCGCCGGCAGGTTGACCTTGTACTCGGTGAGGCTCCGCGACGCGAGCAGCGGGATCATCGCCGCCCGCTTGATCTCCTCCAGCCTCTTGCCCGTCGGTTTCCCCATCTCGACGTTGTCGTAGTAGGCCGGGTCGTCGTGGAGGATCACCACCGCCGACCTCACCGTCATCATCGCCGAGTGGTTCACGATGATGTTCGCCTGATGCAGGTCCGCGAGCTGGATCAGCCCGAGGAACATCGTGAACACCGGCATGAACGCGATCAGAAACTCGACGTAGACGGCCCCTCGCGTGTCCTTGTTCAGCCGCTCCATCACGCTCTCCAGTTGAGGTAGGCGGCCAGGCACGTACCCGCGAAGATCGACGGCCCGAAACGTAGCTCCGTCATCATCGCCTCCGGCAGCTCCCGCCGCTTTTCCTTCGGCAAGAAGGGGTTGACCACCAGCATCATCGTGTTCCCCAGGGTGCGCAGCAGCTGCCCCCGGTACGCCATCCAGGCCATCGAGTAGAGCGTCGCCCCCACGAAGATGTACGTCTCCGCCTCCAGCCCCACCATCGGCCCCAGCAGCGCCCCCAGCGCCGCCATCAGCTTGAGATCGCCCCCTCCGCCCCCGTTGGCCATCCAGATCAGCAGCGGCGCGATGCCGCAGGCGATGGCCCCCAGCGCCGACCACCCGAAGGCCATCCCTGCCGCTGCTGCCCCTTGCTCCCGAAACGCCAGGATGGCGTGGAGCAGGGGCGCCACCGCCAGCGGCCCCAGGGTCAGCCCGTTGGGAATGTGACCTGTCCGCCAGTCGATGAGGGCCGCTACCGCGGTGATAAGCACGGCCACGACCAAGAATTGCACCGGGAGCACCATGGCCAACCTCGTCGCTCAGGAGCGTTGCTCGGCCTTTGCTTCCCTCGATGCTGGCCTCGCAGAAGGTCGAGCACCCTCGACCCGTCGAGCCTCGCTGCCCAGGCCGGAGCCTTCGAGGGGAAGGCCCCGACCGTGTCGCTCTAACTGACCCGAGCCCGCGTTGACCTGGCCCACGGTGTCGCCCTGGGCCTTGATCTTCTCCTGCACCTTGCCGCCGAAGGCCTTGAAGGCCGCGATGGAGATGAGGGCGACGACGCCGACCAGGATGATGTACTCGACCAGGTTGGCGCCGCGGGTGTCCTTCAGGAAGCGACGGAAGGTGTTCTGGAGCTTGATCATGGCGTCTTCTCGATGGGTTGGAGAGGTTGGGAGGGAGTCAGGGGAACGGCGCAATCAACAGCGCCCGGGAGCGCTCGTAGCTCGCAAGCAAGAGCGGACCCACGGACACCAGAGCCCCCACGATGAGGAGGCTCATGGTACCCACAACGATCACGTATTC
The DNA here is from genome assembly GCA_964605685.1 of uncultured Polyangiaceae bacterium. Lineage (GTDB taxonomy): Bacteria > Myxococcota_A > Polyangia > Polyangiales > Polyangiaceae > JANWXX01. The sequence continues at coordinate 6,486 of CAZSDX010000144.1, read as the reverse complement.
TGTCGTGATGGCTCCCCGCTTGTCACGCACCAATTCACGCAACCTCGCCGTGTAGCGAGAGAGGAGTGAAGGTAGGTGGACGTTGGCCATCGGTTCACCGAGGATAGATTGCAAGAGGGAGGCCATCGGTCTTCAGGAGGGAGCGCGGGGAAATGTTGCGGCGAGAACACCCTTCCCAGGGCGGGGGGTGGGGGAGCAATCCACCACCCTGGTGGATCTTTACAGGGGCTTGGGCCCGGTGGGCTTCTTCACCACCGGGCGGCGGATCACCTCGCGGGTGAACTTCCGGTCGAAGTGCAGGATGTCGTCCCTGTCCTTGACGGTGAAGGTGGCGGTGGGGTTCTGGGGACGGAGGGTCTCGTTGCCGGGCTCGTGGGTGCCGAGCTTGAGCTCGAAGGTCTCCTCGGGGGCGAGCCGGAGCGCCACGTTGGCGGCGCCCGCCTCGTCGGTGCGGCCGATCTCGCTGTTGAGGTAGAGCACCGGCAGGTTGGGGCCTCCCTCGGCGCGGATCGCCACCACCAGTACCTGGCTGGAGGGGGCGCAGGTGGTGGCGAACTCGGGGCGCTTGCCGTCCGCCAGCTTGCGCAGGGTGACCTGGATCGGCTTCGCGGGCGCCTGGAACCCCTGGGGGCACTGGACCGCGAGGTCGTAGGTCTCCCCCTCGTTGGCCACGAACTTCAGGATCGCGGAGCCGTCCGCCAGGGTCGACCCCACCGGCTTGTTCTCCAGGAGGAGCTGCGCCCCCAGCACCGGTTGCCCCTGGGGCGTCGCTGCCCTCACCACGATCTCGAACTTGTGCTTGGTGTTGGGTTCGAGGGAGAGCCGACCGCAGCCGAGCGGTAGAAGCACCATCCCCAGGAGCAGCATGCCGCGCATACCCCCAGGATAGCACCCTCCTGCCGGCCCTCCTCCCCCCTTTTTCCTGGGTGGATCACCGACGTACCACCTGGGCACCTCCCCCCCCACCCCGGGGCACGCCCGGGGCGCGAGGAAGGTGCACATTTCCCGGGGATGGGGTGCTACACTGGCTGGCGCGGTTCTTGGACGACACGTTGCCCCGAGAGCCAGTGCTCCAACCCCTCCGGAAGACCCATGACGAAGTTGCTACGAGACCGCCGCGGCGCGCAGATGATCGAGTACGTCATCCTGGTGGGGGTCGTGGCGCTGCTGGCCATCGCGGCGTTCCGGAAGTTTGGCTTCAAGGTCCGGTCGGCGGTCGACACCCAGACGGTGCAGGTCTCCAAGGACGATGACGAGTAAGGACCGCCGCCGGCGGTGGTCGCGTTTGACTTGATGACGAAAGAGAAGGTGCTCGGATGTTGCTGAGGCGTTCTTCCTGGTTCCTGGTGCTGACGGCCCTCGGTGGTCTTGGCGGCGCGGTGGCCTGCGGTGCCCCCGACGAGGGCGCTACGGCGCCCTCCGGCGGCACGGGCAGCGCCGCCTCCGCGATCCTGGCGGGCAACGCCGAGATGCTCCCCCAGGAGGCCTCCAACGCGGTCGTCGTCGAGGAGGGTCGGCTGCTGTTCCCGGCCTCCTTCTCCCGGCTCCTGGCCAAGAAGCCGGGGGATATTCTCCTGGGCGAGCGCCAGCAGCGGGGCCTCGCCTCCGGCCACAACCCCCACGGGTTCTTCCGCAAGGTGGTCTCGGTGCATCAGCAAGGCGGCCAGGTCGTTGTGGTCACCGAGCCGGCGTCGCTGACCGAGGCGTTCCAGCAGCTCCACTTCGAGGCGTCGATCCAGGGGCCGGCGCTCACCGCCGAGGGCCCCGCCGGCGAGCTGAACCCCGATGGTCCTGGCTACCTGCCCCAGGGCAACGGCAAGCCCATCGAGATCCTGAACTTCTCCGGCAAGACCCTCTTCGACGTGAAGGAGGGCGTGCAGGTCGGCGGCAAGAACGTCGGCTTCAACGCCTTCGCCAAGGTCGACACGGGCTTCCTCAAGTTCACCCCCAGCTACGACATCAAGGCCGACGTCACGCCCCCAAAGATCAGCCTCGACGGGATCTCGCTCCCCAAGCTCAACTCCTTCAAGGCCGCCGCCACCGGCACCCTGGACGCCCAGCTCGTCATGCACCTCGGGCTCAAGCTCGACAGCGACCTGGACTCTGCCACCTTCACCCAGCTCGTCGCCCAGAAGATCTTCAAGGCCAAGGACGCCAACCTCGCCGACTACAACCTGGACCTCGGCTCCATCAAGGCGGGGCCCGTCTCCATCCCCATCAACGTCCAGTTCACCGCGGTCCTTGCCTGCGACTTCGTCTGGACCGGCGGCGCCGAGGTCAAGTACGGCGGCAAGGCCAACGCCAGCATCACCGCGGGCCTCAAGTACGAGAGCGAGAAGATCTCCCCCATCTTCGACAAGTCCGCCTCCTTCGAGCAGATCGGCCCCGACTGGACCCTCGACGGCCTCGTCCGCGTCAAGTGCGCCATCGCCCCCACCCTCCAGCTCAAGCTCTGGGACCTCGGCTCCGCCCAGATCTGGAGCAAGGCCTACGCCGGCATCGCCGGGAGCCTCACCTGCGGCGAGCCCTCCGGCGACCCGCCCAAGCAGACCGGCCAGGTCAAGGGCGAGGCGCTCGCCGGCGTCCGTGCCGGCATCAAGGCCAACCTCAACCTCCTCGGCCTGGTCAAGTACAACAAGGAGTGCACCCTCTTCGACCTCCAGAGCCCCAAGGCCACCTTCGACAAATCCTTCTCCCTGCCCGGCGGCGAGAAGGCCTCCTGCGAGGGAGGTGACCTGCCCTTCCAGCTCGAAGAGCCCCCCGCCCCCGAGAAGTGCTTCGGCAGCGGGAGCAGCGGCGGCAGCGGCTCCGGTGGCGCCAACGGCACCGAGACCGGCGGCGGCTGCAAGGAGGGCCTCAACGACGTGGCCGCCGGCTGGACCTGCGACCTCAAGCAGTGGAACGACTGCAAGTGCGACTGCAACTGCGGCGTCAAGGACGTCGACTGCAAGGATGGCGAGTGCTCCGGCTGCGGCCACGACGAGTGCACCGTCGGCGAGCCCCTCGGGAACTCCTGCTCCCCCTGCACCGAGAAGGTCTGCGCCGAGGATCCCTACTGCTGCGAGGAGAAGTGGGGCCCGAGCTGCTTCGTCACCGTCGAGAAGCTCTGCGGCAAGAAGTGCGAGAACTGATGGATCCTCCGGTGGGGGGTCGTCCCCCCACCCCCCGGACGCTCTGACCCCCAGATCCCGCCTCCCTCCGAGCCCCCGACGCCTCCTTCGTCGGGTGTTTTTGCTTTGAGTAGCCTGGCCTGAAGGTTGCAATGTCTCCGGGGGGAGACAGCGAGGCCACCATGAACAAGCTGATCAAGGACACCCGCGGCGCCAACCTGGTCGAGTACATCATCCTGGTCGGCGTCGTCGCCCTCCTCTCCATCGCCTCCTTCAAGGCCTTCGGCGGCAAGATCTGGGATCGCTCCACCAAGCAGGGCGAGACCGTCGCTCACTCGATCAACCACGGCGCCGGCTCCTTAGCCGGCCCGGTCACCGGGCGGGGCGCTCCTCCAGGAAGGCGCCGCGCAGCACCCTGCTGCTCAGCCCGGAGAGAAAGCTGTCGCGCTGATCCAGTTCGCGCATCCAGAGCACGTCGGCCTCGCTCACGGATTCGGCCTCGATCATCGCGCACAGGCGCCGCACCCGGGCGGCGTGGGCCCGCAGGCGAGCTTCGGCGTACTCGACGGTCGTCGCCGTCGAGAGGATGAAGGGCCAGTCGCTGGTCTGGAGCAGGAGCAGCTCCCGGATCGCCAGGTCCAGGGCCTCGCCGCGGGGGCCTGCGGCGTCCTGGTGGCGGCGGACCAGGTGCTCGACCCGGTGGCTCGCGTGGTGGACGTGGCGCCAGAAGCGGGCAGCGGCGGGGCCGACCCAGACCTCACCGTGACCACCGGCCCCCCAGGAAGACGCCGCAGGGGTCGCCTGCAACGCCGTGGGAAAGCGGTCGAGGTAGCCCCGGAGCGTGATCGGACGGATGGCGTGGGGGTGGTGGGCGTGGGCGTGGCGGAAGATCCACTCGAGGAATTGTGGGCCCTCGAACCACCAGTGCCCGAAGAGCTCCGAATCGTAGGGCGCCACGATGACCGGAGGGACCGGCATGGTCGGGGCCAGGTGGTAGGCGTGGCCCGTGCGGTTCTGGAGGAAATCCAGGGCGTCGCGCCGGGCACACTCGGCGGCGACGCCGGGCATGTACGGCAGCTTCCGGTCGGTCTTGCCGGTGATGCGGTGGTACTTCAGGCCGGTCATCACCCTGGTGTTGAACGGACCCACCTCACCATGGAGCTGCTCTTCCGGAAGGTCGTAGCCGATGTCCCGGTAGAAATCCCGGTAGTAGGGATTTCCTGGGTACCCCCCCTCCCGGGACCACACCTGCTCGGAGGAGTGCTGATCCCGGGCGAAGAAAGCGACGCCGGAGGGGGAGACCACCGGGTGATGGATGTCGAAGGGAGGACGAGGGCGTGCATGGCGCAGGCCATGGGCATCGACGATGGTGAAGCGGAGCCCCGAGGCGGCGATCTCGTCGTCGAAGGAGGGATCGTAGGCGCACTCGGGGAGCCAGATGCCCAGGGGGCGGTGGCCGACGAGGTGGTGGAAAGCAGCAGCGCCCAGCCGGAGCTGGGCCCGGAGGGCGCCCGGGCAGGGGAGCAGCCCCGGGAGGTAGGCGTGGGTGGCGCTGCAGGTGATCAGCTCGAGCTGGCCCGTGGCGTGGTGGGCCGCGAGCGCCTGGACCACCCGCCCCCCGCAGGCGAGCCAGGTCTCCCGGGAGCGGGCGAGGCGGTGCTGGTAGAAGCGGGCGACGGGGTTGAAATAGGGGTCGCCGTCGGTGCGCTCGACCTCGTGGGCGCAGAGCGTGATGAGCCGATCCAGGTGCTCCTCGAAGCGAGCGCGGAGCAGCTCGTCCTCCAGCATCGCGGCCAGCGGGGGCGTCAGCGACAGCGTCAGGGCGAAGGGGATCCCCTCGCGGGTGAGCCGGTCGAAGACGTCGAGCAGCGGCAGGTAGCACTCGAACAGCGCCTCGTGGAGCCAGCGCTCCTCCAGGGGGCGCTCGTGCTCTGGGTGCTTGACGAAGGGGAGGTGCGTGTGCAGGACCAGCGCCAGGTAACCTTCGGACATGGGCCAGGCGCTCTAGCACGTCGGTCATGTCGGAGGGCAAGGGCTCTTCGTGGCGTACCTGCTGGCCCGAGGACGGGTGGACGAAGCCTAGCTCCCGGGCGTGGAGCATCAGCCTCGGCGCCGACAGCAGCGGGCCCCCGTGGTCGCGGATGTAGACCCGCTCGCCCACCAGGGGAAAACCTGCCTCGGAGAGGTGGATCCGGATCTGGTGCGTGCGTCCGGTCTCCAGCCGACAGTCCACCAGGGTTGCTCCTTCCAGGTGACGGATCGGGGTCACGTGGGTGACCGCGTGCTGCCCCTGGCCAGGCTCCTCCGTGGAGCCGCGGAGCCCGTCGCCGCGATCCTCCACCAGCCGTGACCGGAAGGTGCGGGGCCCGTCGAGCCGCCCGTGGATCAGCGCGCTGTAGCGCCGGTGCGTGGTGTGATCCCGGAACTGCTGCGCCAGGTGCTTCTTCGCCGCCAGCGTCAGCGCGAACACCAGCAGCCCGGAGGTCTCCCGGTCCAGGCGGTGGACCACGCCGATCCAGCCCTGCGCGCCTCCTCCTCGCGCCCTGCGCTCGCGGCTCAGCAGCGCGCGGACGAGCTGGTCGAGGGTGTCCGTCTCCCGCTCCTCGAAGGGCACGGTGCTGATCCCCGCCGGCTTGCGCACCACCACCAGGTGCGGATCGAGGTACGCGATCACCTCCCGCCCGAGCCTCCGCGCCGTCGACGGGCGCGGCGCCCGCAGGCTCACCGCCACCGCGTCCCCTTCCGAGACCGGGTGGCGCAGGTCCTGGACGAGCGCGCCGTTGACCCGGATCTTCCCCGTGGCGATCGCCTTGCGCGCGTCGCCCCAGCTCAGCCCGGGGAACAGCGCCCGGAGCGCCCCGTCCAGCGGCTGCCGGGAGAGCCCCGCAGGCACCGGGAATTCCCCGTCCCGCAGCCCCCCCGCCTCGCTCATTTCATCGCCATCTTCTCGGCGACGCCACCGATGACCGGGATCTTCCAGGCCTTCCCCGAGAACGCCTTGAACACCGCGATCAGCATGCAGATCCCGAGCGGGATCAGCGGCAGCGCCAGCACCGGCGCCGCGTAAGCCAACTCCGTCAGCTTGGGATCCACGTTGGCGATGACGATGGGGATCACCACGAGAGTGAGGTTGATGGTGTACAGGATCATGGCGAACAACCACTGGAAGGCGTGGAAGCGGACGAAGCGGTGCTCCTTGGGCTCCATGAAGATGTAGAGCAGCATCAGCAGCCCGATGAAGTAGCCCAGCGCGGCGCCCAGGTTCTGCTCCAGGCCCAGCAGCTTGGTCTTCTGGCCCTGCACGTGGTCGGGCACGCCGCCCCCCGGCGCCGCCGCCGGCGCCATGCCCGGCGGCGCCATGCCCGGAGGTGCCATA
>CAZSDX010000143.1:0-13685 GCA_964605685.1 uncultured Polyangiaceae bacterium | reverse complement strand
CCTTGAGGGAGAGGGGGGCTGGGGGGGTGAGGTCTTGCTGCGGGCTGCGGTACGAGTAAGTTCCACGGGATGCGATCTTCCTTGGGTTTCGGTCTGGTTGCGGTGATGTTCTGGGCTTCCTGCGCTTCGAGCGAGAAGGAGGACGGGCTCACCTCCGACACGGCGGCGGGGAGCGGCGGTTCGGTGCAGCTCCCGGCGGGGGCAGCGGGGGAGGGCGGGGCGTCCGGGGCGGGAGGCGGTGCCGGGGGTTCCGGACAGGCCGGGGCGGCGGGGAGCGGGGTCACCGTGGGAGGGCAGGGGGGCGAAGGGGGCGCGGAGAACCTGCTGATCTACGCCCACACGGACCAACGGCTCTTCCAGATGGACCCGAAGAAGCTGGAGGCACCGCCGGTGGAGCTGGGGCCTTTTGACTGCGTAGGGAACATCGCGGCGGGCCAGGACGAGGCGATGACGGACGTCGGGGTGGATCGGCAGCAGAACCTCTGGGGCGTCAGCCACACGGCGGTCCACCTGCTGGAGATCCAGAAGGACAAGGTGCACTGCAAGACGTCGATCAAGCTGAAGGAAGGCCAGGCGGGCGACGTCCGGTTCTACGGGCTGACCTTCGCCCCGGTGGGGGTGCTGGACCCGGAGAAGGAGGTGCTGGTCGCCGGGAACACCGCCGGGGAGATGTGGGCCGTCGACGACAAGGGAGAGCTCCGCTTGCTGGGTCACTTCGGGGATGTCCCGGTCAACGACGGCAACGGGAACTTCTACACCCACGCGGGCAAGCGCTGGGAGCTCTCCGGTGACATCGTGTTCGTCGAGGGGAAGGGCGAGCCGCTGGGGTTCGCCACGGTGCGCGACTGCCCGAACCCGCCCAGCACTAGCGGCTGCAACCCGGTCAACACGCTGATCGAGATCGACATGAAGAAGCTCGGCAAGGCGGCGCCGGGGCCGATGACCAAGTCGGTGCGCGGGCAGATCGTAGCCCGGGAGGGATGCAGCGACGGGCTCGACGGCAAGTACGGGAACATGTATGGAATCTCCGCCTGGGGCGACCGGGTCTACGGCTTCTCCCGCGATGGTCACCTGCTGGACATCGCCATCGCCGACGGGACCGGGTGCCTCATCCAGTCCTTTGACTACAAGTTCTCCGGCGCCGGTGTCACCACCCTCGCCCCGGTCGAGCCTCCGCCCATCAAGTAGTAACGTCGCCGGCTCGAACCGCATCGTCAGCGTCAGCTCCCGCTCGCCCCAGGGCGGGATCCACAGCAGCCGGTCGCCGGTGTTGAGCGCGTCGCCGGGGCAGGTCCAGGGCTCCAGGCAGACGAAGTCGCGCCCCGGGAGCGTCCAGAGCACCCAGTGGGTGAACTCCTCGGAGCCGGCCAGCGTGATCGTGCCTCCGGGCCAGCGCATCGTGGCGCTCGTGGACCCGTGGTCCAGCAGGTGGAGGTCCGTCTCGCCCTCGCTCAGATCCAGCCGGTAGGGGATCTCCTCCTTGCGCGCGTTGTCGAAGGCCCGCGTCGCCCTGGTCTCGAACTCCACCTGGCGCTTCTGCCCCTGCGGTACCGCGAAGTACGGGTGAAACCCCGCTCCGAAGGGCATCGCCTCGTTCCCCCGGTTCTGGAAGAACATGCGAATCTCCAGTTCCTGCCCGCGGAGCGTGTAGGTGTAGGCTGCCGCGAAATCGAAGGGGTAACCGGCGAGGGTGCGCTCGTCGGCGGTCAGGCAGAGCGTGGCCGACGCTCCTCCCTCGGTCCCCTCGTAGACCACCGCCCAGGGGAGGTTCCGCGCGAACCCGTGTTGCTTCAGGCTCCCTCCCTGGCCCCCGCGGGACCACCGATCCTCCCGGAGCTTGCCCGGCGACGGGAAGAGCACCGGGTTTCCTCCCCGGACGTTCTTCTCTGGATCCAGCAGGGAGATCTCATCCATGAACAATGCTTCCCTCCCCCGGACCTGAAAAGAGGTCACCATTCCACCCCTTTGGGGGGCCAAAGTTGCGGAAGTTTTGGCCTCTTCGTCGAGGAGAAGGAGGCGCTTGAGGGAGTCTTCGGATTGTATCAGATTGAACATGTGTCTTGTGTAGCACAGCTTGTGCTGGTCGTGGAGTGGGTTTTGTCGCGGGGCTGGAGTACAGGGGGGGAGATGCAGGAAGAAGCGGGGTTCCAGAGGGCGCTGGGGCCGGTGTTGCTGTGGGCGCTGGGGGTGGGGTACGTCATCTCCGGGATGTATTTCGGCTGGAATTTGGGGCTTCCGGAGGGGGGGCCGCACGGGATGCTAGCAGCGACCGCGCTGGTGTCGGCGATCTACGTGGCGTTCGTGCTGAGCTACGCGGAGCTGGCCTGCGCGATGCCGAGGGCCGGCGGGGCTTTTTTGTACGTGAACCGGGCGCTGGGGCCGACGCTGGGGCTGGTGGCGGGGGCGGCCCAGTGCATCGAGTTTGTCTTTGCGCCGCCGGCCATCGGGGCGGCGATCGGGGCCTACCTGCACACGCTGTTTCCTGCGATCCCGCCGCTGGCCATTGCGGCGGTGGCCTACCTGGTCTTCACCGGGGTGAACCTGCGGGGGGTGCGCGCGTCGGCGACCTTCGAGCTGCTGGTGACGGTGGTGGCGGTGGGGGAGCTGCTGCTCTTTGCGGGGGTGACGCTGCCGAGGTTCTCCTGGGAGGCGTTCTCCCGGGAGCCGCTGCCGAAGGGCTGGGGAGGGGCCTTCGCGTCGATCCCCTTCGCCATCTGGTTTTACCTGGCCATCGAGGGCGTGGCGAACACCGCCGAGGAGGCTCGCGATCCGCAGCGGGATCTGGTCCGGGGCTTCGGCGCGGCCATGGCGACGCTGGTGTTGCTGGCGGCGCTGACCTTCTTCGGGGCCGTGGGGGTTGGGGGCTGGCGCGCCGTGGTGTACCCGCCGGGGAGCGGCGAGCCCTCCGACTCTCCGTTGCCGCTGGCGCTGTCGGCGGTGGTGGGCCGCGGCCACCCGCTCTACCACCTGCTGGTGGGCGTGGGGCTCTGCGGGCTGCTCGCCTCGTTCCACGGTATCCTGCTGGTCGCCGGGCGGGCCACCTTCGAGTTTGGCCGCGTCGGCTACGCTCCCCGGTGGCTGGGGCGCCTCTCCTCGCGGCAGACCCCCGCCGCCGCCCTGCTGGGCAACCTGGGGGTCGGGCTGCTGGCGCTGGTCTCCGGGCGCACCGGTGAGATCATCACCGTGTCGGTCTACGGCGCCCTCACCCTCTACGTGCTGTCCATGGCGGCGCTGCTCCGGCTGCGGCGCTCCGAGCCTGGGCTGCCCCGGCCCTTCCGCACCCCGGGCTACCCGTTCACCCCGATCTTCGCCCTGCTCGGCGCGCTCCTTTGCCTCGGCGCCGTCGCCTGGACCCAGCCCCGGGTGGGGCTCGTCTACGCCGCCTTGCTCGCCGGGGCGCTGCTCTGGTTCCGCCTCGGGGTCCCCCGGGAGATCCGCGAGCGCCGCTTCGAGGCGTTAGCCGACCACCTCGAAGCGCAGGTGCGTGGGCCCGATGGTCACCACGTCGCCTGGCCGGAGGAAGTGCCGCTGGACCCGCTGTCCGTTGACGAAGACGCCGTTGCGCGAGCCCACGTCTTCCAGCCAGCAGCCCTGCTCGTCGACCTTGATGACCGCGTGGCGCGAGGAGACCAGGGGGTCGGCGATGACGAGCTGGTTGCCCGGGGATCTGCCGACGGTGAACACCCCCGGGGCGAGCGGGTACTGAGCCCCGGCGCCGGGGCCCGAGAACAGCACCAGCGCCGCGGTCCACCCGCGCCCCGCCGGGATCACCGTGCTCCCTGGCGAGAACCCTCCCGGCGCGTGCCCTCCGGGGGGCGGGTAGCCGCCGGGGGGGAACCCTCCCGGCGGCCCTGGCGGGAAACCTCCCGGCCCGAACCCTCCCGGCGACCCCGGTGGCGGCTGGAAGGGCGTGACCAGGGGCGGCGCGGCGGGGGTGGGCGCGGGCGTCGGGAGGAAGGACGCCGCAGGGCGCGCAGGAGGACGCCGGGCCCCCCGGATCAGCGAGACCGCCAGGGCGATCAGGCCGCCCACGAAGATCAGCCCCCCGAGGGCCGCCAGGATCAGCACCGTGAGGACGGTCTGGAAGATCCCGCTGCCTTCCTCGTCGTCGTCCGGCGAGGGCGTCGGTGGGCCAGGGGTCGGGGGTGCGGTGGTCGTCGAGGGCACCCTGGGGGGGACGGTGGGGACCGCGGTGGGAGGCACCGTGGCGGTGCCGGTGCCCGGGTCGCCCAGGTCCAGGTAGCCGTGGCCATAGTCGTTGTCGGGACCGGAGGGGCCCAGATCCCGGGCGCGGCTCAGGAGAAAATTCACCACCTGGTCTCGGGTGAACTGGGGGTAGCGCCCCCACACCAGCGCCGCGGCTCCGGAGACGTGGGGCGCCGCCGCGGAGGTGCCGGCGAAGTTCCCCTTGTAGACGATGCTGGGGACCTCCGTGGGGGCGGAGATCTCCGGCTTCAGCCGGCCGTCTTCCGTCGGGCCGCGGCTGCTGTAGGGGGCGAGCCTGGTGGTATCCCAGGAGACCGCGCCGACGGACAGGGCCCCGACCGCATCTGCTGGCTGCCCCAGGCTCCCGGAGGGCACCAGGTACTCGACGGAGCCCGCGTTGTGGATGTTGAGGATGAAGCTGGCGGGGCGTGCGCCCGGGTTGGCCCGGATCCCCACGAGGTACTGGGTCCCGGGCTTGAGCCGCGCGGAGATGGTCTCCATCGGCTGGCGGAGGGTGGTGTTCCGGTTGGTCGACCGGGCCAGCTCGTTCATCTTCGCGTCGAAGAGGAAGAGGTCATAGTCGGAGATGAAGGCCTGATCCCAGTGGTTCCAGATCAGCGTCAGCTTGACGGAGCCGGTCACCGACTTCGTCTTGAACCCCATCGCCCCCTTGCCCGGCGCGAACTGGTGCCACCCGCTGCCTCCGGCGAGCTGCCCGCGGTGGAACGTCCGTCCGTCGTTGCCGGCGGCGTTGACCCACAGGATCCCCTGGCGGGCGAGGCGGTTGATCCGGTCCTGGGAGCGGCCGGTGCCGTTGCGCCGCCCGTAGATGCCCCCGGCCGAGTAGGAGATGATCCGCACGCCCTGCTGCACCAGCCAGTTGACCGCCGCGTCGTCGTCCCCAAGGGAGCAGGCCAGGTAGAGCTGTGCCTCCGGCGCCATCGCGTGGACGATCTCCGCGGCTGCCGGCCCGTGGAGCCCCTCGTCGTCGATGCTGGCCCCCTGCCGGTTGACGCAGCCGCCCAGGTAGATCGGCGTATTTTTCGGGATGGCCGTCCCGAGGAACTGGGCCGATTTGGATACCTCCGGGTCAAGGACGCCCACCTTGACGCCAGCCCCCTTGAACCCCGCGCTGTGCCACCGGTCGGCGTGCGTTGCCCGCACCCCCTCTGCCGACCGGCCGCTACGGGAGAAAGGGAACTGGTTCTTCTCCTGCTTCTCCATCGGCAGCACGCCGCGGACGTTCTTCAGGCTGGCGACCTTCTCGATCAGCGCCTCCGGGGGGCGCCCGCTCCTGGCCTCTTCTTCCACCACCGCCCAGGGGATCTGCACGTCCACCTGGCTGTCCCCGCGGCCCACGATCTCCGCCTTCAGCTCCCGGAGCGACGCCTCCAGCTCCGCCGTCTCGTCGTTCTCGGTGAGCACCGTCAGGGTGATGTCGTCGGCCCCGTTCATGAAGCCGCGCTCCCGGGCGAACTCCTTGGCCTTCGGGACGCCGCCGCTGCTGTAGGCCTCCGCGAATTCCTTGAGCACGCTGCCGATCTTCGGATCCTCCAGCAGCTTCTTCAGGTTCGGGTGCTTGTCCCCCAGCTCTTCGAGGGCGGGCCCCACGCTGGCGGAGGGCGGCGGCGCCGGCCACGAGGCGGGGGGGCGGGGGGTCTTCCGGTGGAGCGTGTAGGCCCCTCCGAGCAACCCGAGCCCCACCGCGACCCCGGAGGCCGCCAGCAGGATTCGCTTGTCCACGGGCATGGCCCGCATCCTAGCCCGAAACGCCGGGCCCTTCACCGCGGGTCGCGCCCTCAGCGTACCGCCGGCGGCATCGGATAAATTTCGTCCACGATCTTCTGGTCCCTCATCCCGAGGGCCTCCCGCTGCACGACCAGGTAGTACCGGTACTCCTCGGCGCGGCGGCGGGCCTCCCGGTGGCGCACCAGCAGCGCCTCTCGCGGTGGCCCCGGCGGCTCTCTCCCGAGCTGCTCTCCCAGCGCCTTCGCCTCGTCGATGGCCTTCTGGAGCTTCTCCCCGATCCGCGCCAGCGCCGACGTTCGCTCCAGCCGCATCTCGGCCTCGAGGAGCTGCACCATGTCGAGTCGTGCCATGCCCCCGGAGTATGGGGTACCCGGGAGGGCGGTCAACGACGCAAGGCGCCGTTCACCGGGGGTCGCGGTAGGTGACGGTGACGCCGCGGTGGGTGCGCAGGTCCGTCTCGCCGGGGCGCCGGGCCACGATGTACTCCGGCAGCACCGGCACCTTCCCCATGCCCCCGGGGGTGTCCACGATGTACTTGGGCAGGGCGATCCCGGTCACGCGCCCCTGGAGCGCCTCCATGATCCGCAGCCCCTCGGCGAGGGAGGTCCGCAGGTGCCCGGTCCCCTTCACCGGGTCCGCCTGGAGCAGGTAGTAAGGGCGCACCCTCGCCCGGATAAGCCCCCGGAACAGCCGCTCCAGCGTGCCCGCGTCGTCGTTGATCCCCCGGAGCAGCACCGTCTGGTTCATCACCGGGAAGCCCCCGTCTGCCAGCCGCCGGCAGGCCTCCAGCGCCGCCGGGGTCAGCTCCTTCGGGTGGTTGAAGTGCGTCATCACCCAGAGCGGGTGCAGCGGCTTCAGGGCTTCCACGAGCTCGTGGGTGATCCGCTGGGGCAGCGTCACCGGGACCCGCGTCGCCAGCCGGATCGTGTCCAGGTGATCCATCCCACGGAGGCGCTCCAGGATGGGGACCAGGCGGCCGGTGCTCATCGCCAGCGGGTCGCCTCCGGAGACGATGACGTCGCGGATCTCCGGGTGCCGTTCCAGGTAGCGGAAGGCCTCGTCGAGGCGGGCGAGGCTGCGGGGGCCGCCCCCGTCGCCCACCATGCGGGAGCGGGTGCAGAAACGGCAGTAGACGGCGCAGCGGTCGGTCACCAGCAGCAGGGCCCGGTCCGGGTAGCGCTGCACCAGCTCCGGGGCGACCTCGTGGGCGACCTCTCCCAGCGGATCGTCCAGGTCACCTGGGGTCTCTTCTGACTCCTCGCCCCGGGGGACGCACTGGAGGCGTACCGGGCAGCGGGGGTCGTCCGGGTCGCAGAGGGAGAGGTAGTAGGGGGTGATGGAGATCGGGAGCCCTTGCTCCTGGGCGCGGAGGGCGCCGGCGCGCTCCTCGGGGGAGAGGCGCAGGGCGCGCTCCAGGGCGTCGACGGAGGTGATCGCGTGGCGGATCTGCCACCTCCAGTCGGCGGGGTCGGGCTCAGCGGGGAGCAGAGGAAGACGGGGCTGCGCTTCCATGGGGCGCCTCGGAGGGAGACCCGGGGACCTTCACCTGGGCGAGGGCCGCCTCGTCGATGGTCAGGGGGTATTTCTTCTTCAATTCTTCCTCGACCTCGCGCTCGCGGGCCTCGATCTTCTGCTGGATCAGCCTGCCTCGGATGGAGCGCTCCGCCTCGGCGAAGCTGCGCTCGTGGGCGGCGGTGCGCCCGGCCATCTTGACCAGGTAGAAGCGGCCCTGGGCGGGGACCACCCGGTCGAGGACCGCCCCGATCTCTCCCTTGATCTCGAAGACCGCGGCGCGCACCTCGGGGGGGACGTTCGGGTTGGCCCCGCGGGGGTCGTCCGGGGCGCTGACGATGCCGAGGTCGCCGGCCAGCTCCGTCGGGGTGGTGGGCGGCGGCTTGGGGCCTTCCAGGTGCTTGAGGGCCAGCTTCCCCCACTCGACGGCGGTGGCTTTTTTCGCCTCCGGGAGCAGCTTCTCCGCCTCGGCCTTGTCCTTGAGGACGATGGCGGAGACCCGGCGGCGCTCGGGCTCCCGGTAGTCGGCGCGGTGGGCCTCGTAGTAAGCGCGGACCTCCGCCGTCGGGATGTCCCCCAGCGCGGGCAGGCCCTGGCGCGCCTCGGCCAGGAGCGCGTCCCGGAGGATCTGCCGGGTGGCCTCCTCGACCTCCGGGGTTTTGTCGAGGCCGCGGCGGCGCGCCTCCATGGCCAGGAGCTCGAAGTCGATCATCTCGTTGAGCAGCTCTTTTCGCTTCTCCGGGGCCTGGTAGCGCATGCGGTCGAACTCGTTCATGCGCTCCAGCGCGGCGGCGTAGTCGCCCAGGGTGATGGTGCGGTCGCCGACCCGGGCCAGCACCTTGGCGGCGTCCTCGCGGGTGAGGTTGCCGGGGCCGAGGGTCGCGGAGTTGATCTGCTTGGCCCGCTCTTCCAGGGATTTTGTGTTGCATCCGAAGGGGAGCAGGGCCGCGAGCAGCAGGAGGACCGCCTGGCGAGACATCAGCAGGCCCCATACACCGGCGCCCCGGTCCGCGCCACCCCCACGCCCTCCGCAGGAGTCCTCCGGACCACGAGGAGCCGGCCCGGGCGCGGAGGTAAGCCCCAGAGCGCGGCGAGATCTCGGTGCCGTGGGTCAGACGATGAGAGGGATACGGGCCTCCTCGGTAGCTTCCTCCCGCGGGATCTCCCCACGCTCGGCGGCGCGGAGGAGCCGCAAGATGTGCTTGCCGAGCACGTCGATCTCGGTGGAAACGAACTGCTCTCCGCCGAAGCTGCGGATGGTGGCCGTCTGCTGGCGGAGGATGCGGGCGTCCTGGCGGAAGATGTGGGTGGCGATGGGGGTGAGCAGGGGGGCGAGGAGGCCGCCCGGCAGCCGCGTCCGGAAGCTGACGATCGTGAAGATCCGGGTGAAGAAATCGTCGACCGGGGTGAGCGCGGAGGCCACCAGGATGTGGTTCTCGGCGCCGATGCGGTACTCGACCTCGGCGATGGAAGGCAGCAGGAAGCGATCGAAGTGGGTTACGATGCCGCCAGAAGGAGAGAGCATGCGGCCCACCAGCCCCGGCGGCCTCGGCTCGCCCACGTACTCGGCCTCCACCCGGTCGCCCTGGCGGCGGACGACGGCGGTGATGGTGATGCCGCGGCTCTCGGGGCGGAAGAGCCCTCGGTGGAGGAAGGCCGTGTGGGGGACGTCCAGGGCGTTCTCCGCGGTCGCGTGGAGAGAGGCCTCGGCGGCCACCACCTGCCGGACATGAGTGTAGCCAGGCTGACCCAGCATGCGGAAGCGGTAAGGACGCGAGGTCGGGGTCGCGTCCGGCGTGGAGTAGACCCACACGAAGCCGTCCTGCTCGACGGTGGCCAGGGAGGGGGCGCGGCGGGCCTTCCCCTCGTGCTCGCCGCAGAGGGAGGGGACGAAGCGACAGCGCCCTTCTCCGTCGAAGCGCCAGCCGTGGTAGGGGCACTCGAGCTGGCCGAGGTGGACGCGCCCCAGCGACAGGGGGACGTTCCGGTGAGGGCAGCGGTCGAGCAGCGCCGCGGCGCGCCCCTGGCCGTCGCGGAAGAGCACCAGGGGAGTCCCCTGGAGCTTGACCGAGAGGGGGCTCTTCTGGAGCTGCGCGCTGGTGGCCAGGATGAACCATTGATCGGGGAGGCGCACCACCGAGACGTGTCCGCGTCGCGGCGTGGGCTCTCCGAGCACCCCGGGGTCAGGAGCGGTGGTCACGGGCGCTTTGTAGCACGGTAAGGCGGGCGGCGGCTCCCCCAGGTGCTCGGGGAACCGACGGACACGGAGCAGGTGGAGGGCGCCCTCCGCGGGAGACGACGGCAGGCGGCAGAAGTAGCGCATGGCCCCGGTGAGGGTGCCGAAGGTGCGCTCCAGCATGGCGAAGCGCGGGTCTTGCGCGACGTTGCTGCGGAGCATCGGCGGGGTGGTGGGGTCCAGGCGCCAGGCGCGGACGAAGGCGAGGAGCCGGGGGTGGTAGTCGGGCTCCTCGACGACGGCGCCGATGGACGCGGAGCGGGGGTGGGTGCCGGCGATCATGGCCTCGGTCTGGGCGACGAGCTGGTCGAGGCCGTCGTCGAAGGCGTCGAGGAGCTGGAGGTCATAGACCGGGTTGGCGTGGACGACCTGGAGGAGGTGGCCGATGATGCCGTCGCGGGTGCTGAAGAAGCCCACCGGGTCGGCGAGGGAGGCGGGCTCGTCGAGGAAGCGGAGCACCTGGTGGAAGGCGTAGTTGATGCCGCGTTGCTCGTAGTAGTCGGCGGCCGCGGGGCTTATCCAGAAGCGGAGCATGTCGACGGCACCAACGGCGAGCTGCACCCGGCTCGGGATCTGATCGATGTGCCCCCGCCGCCGGAGGGTCTCCAGCTTGCGCTCCACCAGCTCACCGCGGGCGTAGGTGGAGAGCATCGCCACAAGCCTGCCGAGCTTCTGGCGGAGTTCCTCCGGTGTTCCGGCGGCCTGCCGCATCAGCTCCAGCGGGGAGAGGGTCATCCTCGCGGTCTTTTCCTGCATCTTCGCCATGCCGCGCAGGGTACCCGACAACGAAAGGAACGGGCACGGGCACGTACCCGGGCCCGTCGCCGGTGCGTTCCAGCGACGCCGTGGGGGCGACCCGTCGCTGGTGATCAGGAAGGCAAGCGGAGGCGAAAGACGACGCCGCCGCCCTCCGCCTCGTGGACGTCGAGGGCGCCGCCGTGGAGGCGCACCAGGGAGCGAGCGAGGCCGAGGCCCAGGGCCAGGCCGCCGAGCCTGCGGGGGGCGAGGGCGGTGTTGGCGCTGTCGAGGAGCCAGGCGACCTCGCCCACGGAGAATTTCCCCGAGGGTTCGTAGACGAGGAGCTCGACGGTTCCCACGTCCAGCGTGCCCTCGACGCGCACGCCGCCGGCAGGGGAGAGGCGCCGGGCGTGGCCCAGGAGCGCCGCCAGCGCCTGGGCCATGCGGGCGTCGTCCCAGCGGACCTCCGGGAGATCCTCGTCGAGGAGAACCTCCACCGGGGCTGCCCCCAGGGGAGCCAGGTCGTCGGCCCTCTCCAGGGCGCGCTCGACCACGGATTGCACGCTGCACGGGGCGCGGACCAGGGTGAGCTGCTGGGCCTCGACGCGGGCGGCGTCCAGGATGGTCTCCAGGAGGGCGAGCAGCTCGCGACCCCGGCGCTCGATGATGGCGACGCTCTCCAGTTGAGGCTCGTTCAGCGGCTCGATGGCCGCCAGGGCGCTGAAGCCGAGGATGGCGTTGAGCGGGCTCTTGAGGTCGTGGCTGACGCTGGCGAAGAGGAGCCCGCGGAGCCGGAGCGTTGCCTCGCGGGCCTCGATGGTGCGCTCCTGGGCGGCGGCGAAGATCCGGAAGCGATCCGCCAGCCGCTCCAGGGCCTGACCCAGCCCGGCGACGGCACGGAACCAGGCCGGTTTGTGGAGGGGGCTGACGCCCCGGAGCACGCGCTCGTTGCCGAGCTGACGGACCTGGAGGGCGGCGCCGGAGAGGTCCTCCGCCAGGGCGCGCCCCAGCCTCCAGCCCCCCCAGAGCGCCAGCACCAGGAACGCCAGGGAGGACAGGAGCGCCCAGGGGATCACCCCGGCGCCACTGCCGCCCTGGAGCGTCACCTGGGCGTGCTGCTCCGAGAGGGGGACGGTGACCACCAGGGAGCCGTCCTCCTCGGGCTGGACGGAGTAGGGGGCGGGCGCCCCGCGGAAGCGGAGGGAGATCCGCTCGGAGCGGGCCAGGCGAAGCGCCTCGCTCCGACCGGCGTCCGGGATGGCCCCGGGGAGGTCTTCGCCGACGGCCCGGGCGAGGGAGATGGCGAGGTCGATGCGGGCCTCGCTGGCGGCGGCACGGACCCGGGCGTGGGTCACCAGCGCCGCCCCGACCGCGACGAAGGCGAGGGGGACGACGACCGCGGCGACCATGTGGAGCAGCGTGCGCTGGCGCGGGGTGCCGTCGCGCTCCAGGAGGGCGAGGGCCTCGCCAGCGGCATCGGGGGGAGCCTGCTCCAGGGCCCTGGACACGGCGCTGCGGACCAGGGCGTAGAGGGGAAGCCCCGCAGCGAAGATCACCAGGACCAGCATCAACAGCAGGTCGATGCCGACCACGAGGTCGACGCCGCCGGCGCGGACGAAGGGTGGCAGGGTGGAGAGGGCGGTGAGGAGCGCGGAGCCGAGGGTCACGCGGGCCACGTAGGTCGGGACCGCGGACAGCTCCGCCAGCTCCTCCAGCTCGAAGGCGCGGGAGCCGAGGTCCAGCGTCCGGAGCGTGTACTGAACGCGGCGGAGGCGGCGCCAGATGAGCCACAGGGAGGCGACCTCCGTGGCACCGATCATGTAGAGGGTCTGCAGCAGGGCGAAGCGGGTCTGCTCGCTGTCCAGGAGCAGGAGCCATGGGGCCCCTAGGCCGTGGGCGGCGAAGGCCCCGAGGGTCACCATCACCTGGAGCGCGATCACGTAAGAGACCAGCCGGGCGGTCGTCACGGTGGGGGCTCCGAAGGCAGCGTGACCCGGAAGATCGAGCCCTTCCCTAGCTGACTCTGCAGGGTGATTTCCCCCTCGTGGGCCAGCACCAGGCGCCGCGCGATGGCCAGGCCCAGCCCGGTCCCCTTGCGGCGCGAGGAGGCGTCGCCCGCCTGACGGTATTCAAGGAACACCGACGCCAGCTCCTCCTCTGCGATGCCTGGCCCGGTGTCGATCACCTCGAGGATCGCCACCCCGTCCCCCCGCGAGAGGCGTACCGTGACGCGACCTTCCGTGGTGAATTTCACCGCGTTCCCCACCAGGTTGGCCAGCACCTGCCGCACGCGCCGCGGGTCCGCCCAGGCGACGATGTCCTGATCTCCCTCCAGCTCCAGCCGGAGACGCCGACCGACCACCAGCGGCTGCGCCTCCCGTAGCACCTGCTCGGCGACCCCGTGCAGCCCGACGGAGCGCCGCTCCAGCCGCAGGTTGCCGGTCTCCATGGCCGACAGATCCAGGATGTCGTCGATCAGCGACCGGAGGTGCTCCCCGCTGCTGCGGATCGCGTCCAGATCCTCGCGCGCCGACGGCGTGAGCGGGCCCTCCGCCTCGGAGAGGAGCACGTCCGCAAAGCCCAGGATGGCGTTGAGCGGGGTCCGCAGCTCGTGGGACAGCGTCGCCAGGAAGCGCGAGCGCGCCAGGTCCAGCGCCTCCGCCCGCTGGAGGTCGTGGCGGTAAGCGCGCTCCGCCGCTGCGAAGCGCTCCAGCAGCCCGTTGAAGGCCGCGGTCACCACCCCGACCTGATCGAAGGTGCGGATGGGGATCTGGGCCCCCAGCGTGCCCCCCACCTCCCGGGCCAGCTCCTCCAGCCGCTCCCGCACGTAGTCCACGTCGTCCTCGGCGTTCCGGGAGAACGCGTAGGCCACGACCGCCGCGACCGCCACCAGCAGCAGCGCCAGCGCCGCCACCGCCTTGAAGAGGCCCCGCGACCCCGCAGGCGTCGCCGGGGCGTGGACGAAGACCAGCAGCGCCAGGTGCGCGAAGGGTGGCTCCAGCTCCTGGACCGCGAAGGCCACGCGGCCCGTGGGGATGTGCGCGAACCCCTGGCGCTCCACCAGCAGGCCGAGGAGCGGCTCCTCGACGGCCCCCTGGATCGTCTCCGCCAGCGTCTCCCCTTGCTGGTTCGTCAGAAGCAGGTCGACCCGGGCGTTCCTCGCCAGTGCATCGATCACCTGCGCGCGGTCCTCCGCCGCCGCGGGGCGCACGCGGGAGTTCGTCCGCCACGGCGCGCGCCACGA
>CAZSDX010000142.1:0-13739 GCA_964605685.1 uncultured Polyangiaceae bacterium | reverse complement strand
CCCCGCCGGAGCCCGCCTCACCGGCGCTTCCCCCGGCGCTCCCGCCGGAGCCCCCGGAGGCCGCGGGCGCGGGGTCGTCGTCGGAGCCGCAGGCCGCCGAGGTGAGGGAGGCGAGGGAGAGGAGAGCAAGCAGGACGAGGGGGCGCTTCATCTGACCTTCGTGTCAACCCCGCGAGGCCCCGTCAAGCGCTTCCGCGAGGCCCCTGGCGCCGGGGGCTGGCCCCTCCCCCGACGCTGGAGTAAATGCCCCGCCATGGCCCGCCCTCGCGTCCGCTACCTGGACAATTCCTTGCCGTACTTCTTCCCCTTTGTCGTCACCTTCCTGCTTTGCGGGGGGGCGTTCCTGTTGAACAAGATGTTCGGGAAGTGAGCGCCCTTCCGGGGGAGTCCGCCCTGGAGCGCGCGTTCTGGCCCGGTTTCGCTGCCTGCGTCGCACTCACCCTCGTCCTGCTGGCACCGGCCAGCTACTGGCCGCTGGTGGATCTGCCCCAGCATGCGGCGGCGCTCTCGATCTTCCGGCACCTGGACGAGCCTGCCTGGGGGTTCGCAGCGCAGTTCGAGGTCCAGTGGGGGACGCCGTACCTGCTGCTCTACGCCCTGGCCTACCCCCTGGAGGGCCTGCTCGGGCCGGTGAAGGCGCTCCAGGCGGTGGCGCTCGCCGGGATCGCGGCGACGCCGCTGGCGCTGCTGCCCTGGACGCGGTGGGCAGGGCTCCCGAGGGCGCTGGCGCTGCTTGGGTTCCCCCTGGCGCTGGGCTTCTCCTTCTGGTTTGGCTTCCTGAATTTCTCCCTGACGCTGCCGCTGATCTTCGCGCTCACCGCGGCGGCGCTCCGGCACCTGGAGGCCCCCACCGCCCGGGGCATCGCGCTGCTCGCTCTGGCGATGGTGGGGCTCTTCTGGGCCCACGGGCTCGCGGCGGCCTTCGTCGCTCCCACGGTGGTGCTGGTCGCGCTGCTGAGCCCCGGGGCTGCGGGGCGCAGGCTGGCCGGGGCAGCGGTGGTGACGCCAGCGGCGGCGATGGCGCTTTTCTGGGGCTCCCGGCAGGGCGCCCTGGTGGACGGCGCCGGGAAGAGTGTCCTCGAAGGGACCTGGGCCCCGGAGCGGCTGCTGGAGCTCCCCGCCTTGCTCCTCGGGGTCCACCAGGACGATGCGCTGGCCTTCACGGCCGGGTGTCTCCTGCTCCTGCTCCCCCTGGCGCTGGGCCTCCGTCCTTCCCCGGAGCCGCGCCGCTGGGTTCCCCTCGGGGTGAGCCTGGCGCTCTTCCTGGGCTTCCCCATGACCATGGCGGGCGTGAGCTTCCTCTACCAGCGCTTCGCGATCTTCGTGCCCCCCGCGCTCTGGCTCGCGCTGAGCGGCCTGCCGGCGCCCCTCTTCGCCCCGCTCCGGACGCCCCCGCTCTGCGCGGCTCTCGCCCTGATCTGGCTGCTGATCGCGGGGCTGCGGGTGCGCGCTTTCGACGCCGAGGCTCGCTCCTTCGACCCCATCCTGGAGGCCATGGAACCACGGAAAGCGGTTCGCCCCGTCACCTTCACCTCCCGGAGCGACGCCCTCCCCGGCGGCCTCCCTTACGTGCATTTCGCCGCCTACTACCAGGCGTACAAGGGTGGACGTATTGGCTTCTCCTTTGCCCGCAATTACACATCGTTCATCCGCTACAAACACGGGGTCGATCCCGGGATGGCGCAGGACGATGAGTGGTATCCGGAGCGCTTCTCCTTCGCCAGGGAAGGAGGCCAGTACGACTATTTCCTGGTCCGCTCCGCCGCGGACGCGAGCACTCGGCTCTTCCCTCCCGGGGCCGTCTCGCTCGTCAAGCAGTCGGAAAAGTTCTACCTCTACCGGCGCATCGACCCAGCTCCCTCCGAGTGAACCTCCTCGCTCACGGCCCCCACCACAGCACCTCGTGGGCCACCACCTGCCCCTGCACCGACGCGATCACCCGCAGCTTCTCCCCTTCCGCCTCCACCCTCGGCTCCGGGAACCCGTCCGCCGGCAGGTACATCCCCTTGCGGAACCCCCGCGCGTCCAGCCAATAAAGGTGCAGCCCCCGGTCCGTCGGCCCCCACATCAACAGCATCCTCCCCTCCCCCAGCCACAAAAAATCCAGCCACAGGAAGGCCAGCTCCGTGAACCGCTCCGGCGACGGGAAATCCTCCCCCAGATCCCGCAGCTCCGGCAGGTGCGCCTTCAGGTACTTGTGCAGCGTGTCGTACCTCGGACGCTTCAGCCTCGGCAGCCTCCGGTCCGGCGCCGCGATCACCGTTAGCCCCGGAGGTTCCCCCGACGGCTCCTCCACGTGCATCCGGTACCGCTCCGCCAGCGTCCCTCGCCCCACCTCCCCGTCGCTCAGCGCCCTCATCCACCACGAGAGCACCGCCAGCTCCCCCTCCCCCGCCCTCGTCTTCACCGCCACCAGCGACTCCCACAAGGGGTTCCGGATTTTCCATACACCACCGTGGTTCCGTACCACGCACTCGCCCAGGTAGGCGACCCCGTGGATCAGCACCAGCAGCAGCAGCGGGAGGCCGTCCGGTCCTCGCTCCTGGAGCCAGCGCGCCCGGCGCTCGGCGGTGATCCCGTGGGCCAGCCGGTGCACCGAGGCGTCGGAGAAATCCAGCGCCAGGTCCTCCCCGAAGGCCTCCCGGGACATGCGGGCGAAGACCTCCGCGGTGGCGGCGAGCTGCCCCGGGAGCGACGGGTTGTTCCCCGGGTTGGCGTCGGCAGCGCGGGCGCGCGCCAGGTCGGCGCGGGCCTCCGGAGGGTACAGCGGCAGGAGCAGCGAGGTGAACAGCGCCTCGGCGGTTCGGGTATCCACGGGGAGCATCGGCCCCACGGTAGTCGACCTCCCCGCGTCCGCGCGACCGGATCAAGGCCCCGGACGCGCCGCAGGACGCCCGGAGGCCGCATCCGGCCCCCCGGAGAGCTGCACGTAGGCCACCGGGATCGCCACCCCCACGGCCACCAGCACCGCGCCCCTCCCCAGCAGCCCCTTCCGCCCCGGGATCATGAAGAGCCCCGACAGCGCCAGCAGCAGCAGCCCCGCCGCGTAGGCGTCGGCGATGTACGTCCAGGCTTTCTTCCCCCGGTTGAGGTGGAGCCAGTTGGCCGCCCGCAGCAAGAACCGGGGTTGCTGCCCTTCCTCCGTCACCTCCCCGGACGCCGGGTTGATGTGGAGCGTCCTCCGGGGAAACACCAGGTCGAGCTGCTCCGGGCTCGCCCGGTACACCTCCGTCGGTTTCTCCTCGATCGCCAGCCTCTGGAGCACCTGCCGGGCGATCACCTCGTCGTCCTCCCCCGCCAGCGGGCCCAGCCGGTGGGTCGCCTCGTGGTTCCGGAAGTTCGGATCCCAGTCGGAGATGTGGTTCACCGCCAGCCCCGACAGCGCGTAGACCAGCGTGAGCCCCACCGCCAGGTAGCCCAGATCCCGGTGCAGCGCCCGGACCCAGGGCCGCACCGGCCACCGCTTCCCCTCAGCCATAGCGCTCTTCCAGCCACGGATCCGCGTGGTTGTGGTAGCCCCGGGTCTCCCAGTACCCCGGCTGGTCCCTGGCGACGAAGCGGATGCCGGTGAGCCACTTGGCGCTCTTCCAGAAGTACAGATCGGGGACAACCGCACGGACCGGCGTTCCGTGGGCGCGGGCGATGGGTTTGCCGTGGATCTTGTGGGCCACCAGCACGTTCGGGGCGAGGGCCTCCGCGAGCCGGACGTTGGCGGTGTAGCCGTGGGCTGCCTCGAAGATGACGTGGCGCGCCTCCGGCTTCACCTTGGCCTTCTCCGCCAGCAGCGCCACCCGGACGCCCGTCCAGAGCACGTCGAAGGCGGACCAGGTCGTGACGCAGTGGACATCGAGGGCCATCTCCGTCTGGGGCAGGGCCAGGAGACCGAGGAAATCCAGCTCGAAGGGCGCCGCGACCTCGCCATGGACGCGCAGCTTGAAGTTCGCCGGGCTCGGGTCTCCCTGCTCGCCGCCCATGGGCTTGAGCGCGGAGATCAACCGCTGCCCGGGAGGCAGCCGGACCTTGCCGTCCGGGCGCTTCTGGGAGGTACGAGGGTCGTCTCCGGCGAGCACGTAGGAGCCACCCAGCACCGACAGCACGGAGCCTACCGCCGCGGTGCGCAGCAGATCCCGGCGGGCCAGAGGGGAGGATTGCTCGAAGAAGGTTCGTGGCGCCATGGGGTCTCGGAGGGTACGACGCGGCGACGGGATCGGTTACCCACCACGGTTCGATTCTCCGGGCGGCTCCCGGGTGGCGCCCTCGCCTAGCGGATCAGCCCGGCCACCGCCGCCCCGAGGATCGGCGCCTCGTCCACCCGCATCGTCTCGAAGTGCAAGCCCCGCCCTCCCAGCAACCGGTCGAGGTGCCCCTCGACCTGCGCCGCCATCCGGTGGGTCCGGTGGAGGGTCGATCCATCGAGGGTGACACCTACCGGGTGGAGCCGGTCGCGCCCGTCCTCTGCCTTCAGCACCGCCGCCGCGATGTTGAGCGCCGCCAGCCTCGCCGCCCGCGCCACCACGGCGGACAGCAGGCCATGGATCGTCGCCCGGTCCTCCGGGGACCAGCCGAGGGAGGCCAGCAGCCCGGGCTCGAAGGGATTGGCCAGGAAGGCAGAGAGCTCCCGGGTCGGGAGGGCCTGCACGCCGGAGAGCAGCGCGGCTCCCGGCACGGAGATCAGCCCCTCCCCGGCCCCCTGCGCCAGCACCCGGAGCCCCAGGGGCCCGAGGTAAGCCCCGGAGACCATCTTCTCGAAGGTCTGCTGCCCGGGGTTGGCCGTCGTCTGATCGAAGTCCCGATCCAGGGCGGTCTGCGGGCACCCCCGGAACCCCCCGGACTCCACGTTGATCGGCTGGCGCCCCGCCCTGTCCAGCCCCGCCACCTTGAGGATCCGCTCGTTGCGCTCGACGTACGCGGTGTTGGTCCCGGTCCCTAGGATGAAGCCCACGTGGCTCCCGAATCGCCGCCGCTGCCCCGTCACCTTCCCTGCCAGCAGCGTCGCGGTCGTGTCGTTCAGGAGCGTGATCCGCTTCCGGTGTCCACGCCTCTCCAGGCAGCCCGCCAGCCCCTGCCCGATCCGGCGTCCCACCACCTCCGGCGCCCGGATCTCCTTCGTCCAGCGCAGCAGCTTCCCGTCGCACTCCGCCGAGATCTCCGCCGGGTACGAGAAGCAGAACCCGATCCGCTCGGATCGCCCCAGCACCGGCGACAGGTGATCCGCCAGGGCCTCGAAGAAGGCTTCTGCGCCGAGCTCCCCCGCCGTCCCCACCATCGGATGTTTTTCCAGATCCTCGATGTTCCCCTTGCCTCGCTCGTCGAAGACCACCGTCGCCACCCGCAGGTTGGTGCCCCCTGCGTCCAGGACGATCACCCGCTCTCCCGCGGGCACGGGCCGGTCGATGGGCAGGAACGACGGCAGCATCGCCAGCGCCCCGGGGCGCCCCGACAGCCCCCCCTCCATCTCCTCCCGGAACGCCGCCAGCAGCGCCTCCTCGTCCACACTCGCCGGACCAAAGCCATGCGTCTCTAGAAATTGCTCGCAGTTCATCCTCACCGACTCTCCGGGGCTCCCTCGTCCGGACCGCCGTCTAGGCCAGCTTCCTCGCCTCGCCAAGAGCGTCGCCCCCCCCCTCCGCGAACCCTGCCCCCGCTCCTCCGTCGCCACGTCCCCTGGCGGTCGACCTGGTAAGGAACCCTACCGGGTCGTCTGGGACATCCTTCCTGGCTGCCTCCCTCTTGATCTTGGGTGAGCCCCTCCCTTGTGCTACCGCCGCCGCCATGGGCAAGCCGGACCAGTTCGCCAAGGACCTCTTCGCCGAGGAGACCTCCCTCGTTACTGGCGGCGTCTTCTCTTTCCAGAGTCCTGCCGAGCTCCCCGTCTTCGAGGTCCACCTCGACGGCCTTCTCCTCGTCCACGATCCCGCTCGCCTCCTCTCCCTTCCCGCTCCTTGGTCCCTCGCTCCGCCCTCCGCTCCGGTCGTGGCCGACCTCAAGATGCAGCGCGATCACCTCGACCTCCCTTCCGTCGAGCTGCTGCTTCACCGCCGCCAGTCCTGGCAGGCTGCGCAGCTTCGCAAGGACAGCTCCTACGCCCTGCAACCCGCCTCCTGGGTCATCGCCGGAAACGTGCCGGAGTGGTCCACCTCGGCGGTCTCTCCCTGGCGCTGGGAGCAGGTGGCCGCAGGCTGCTACGCGCTGCAACCGTGCTGGTTCTCGCTGCTGTGGGTAGCCAGCAACGAGCTTCCGCTGCACGAGGCGCTGATCCCGTTTCTGGTGACGCGGCGAGGGCGCCCGCTGGTGGATTTTTGTGCGTGGGCGTTGCAAAGGCGTCCGGTGGCGTGGGTGTGGCGCATGCTACAGTACGTGCCGATGACGCAGGTGCAGCGAGAAGAGTTGCTGAGGTACTTCCCGCCAACGGATGACCCCGAGGTTCTGGAGAACCGGCAGCAGATCCTTCAAGGGTTGGTCAAGGTGTTCCCCAAGCTCCGCGATCAACTGATCGCCGAGGCCAGGAACGATGGCCTCGACGAGGGAAGGAAGCTCGGGCTCGACGAAGGGAAGAAGCTCGGGCTCGACGAGGGAACGAGGGCTGGCAAGGTGGCCGAGGCCCGCAAGGCGGTGGAGCGGGTGCTGCGCAAGCGCAACCTCGCGATGAGCGAGGCGCAGGCGGCTCAGCTCGCCTCCTGCGACGACCTCGACACCCTGGAGCGCTGGCTCGACCTCGCCATCACCGCCGCGACCGCCGACGAAGCGCTGCGCTGACCCTCGGCCTCGGTAACCCCCCTCGCCTCGCCAAGAGCGTCGCGACCACCTCCGCGAACCCTGCCCCCCGCTCCCGCGTCGCCACGTACCCCGGCGGTCGGCTCAGCAAGGGAACATACCGGGCCACGTTGGCCACCCCGAAGGTCAACCGGAACGCCCCGAAGCAGGGCGCGTCGTTGCCGCTGTCCCCCACGAAGGCCCAGCGCCCCAGCGCCCTCGTCGGATCCACCCCCAGCCGCTCCCGCAAGAACCACAGCGCCCCGGAGGCCTTGTCGTCCCCGTCTAGGCTCAGGTGCAGGTGGACGCTCGACACCGTCACCCGGAATCCCCACGACCTCGCCAGCTCCGCGACCTCCCGCACCACCCCCGCCGGAACCTGCTCCCGCTCCCCCACGTCCAGGGTCACATCCGACCTTCTCGCGCCGTTGTCGTCCGCCAGGAGCAGCCCCGGGAAGCGCCCCTGGAGCTCCTCCACCGCGTGCGCCAGGCGGCGCCTCCGCTGCTGACGCTCCTCGGGGCTGGCCCGCTCGAAGCGCTCGACGCCCGCGCCGACCCGCTGGAACGCCACCGCGCCGTTCTCCGTGACCGCGCCCACCACGGGCCACTGGCGCGCCAGCACCTCGCCCCACCCGGCGGGCCTCCCAGTGGCGATCAGCACCGGCAACACGGAGCGCTCGGCCCGATGGAGCGCCGCGAAGGCCTCTTCCCCCAGGCGCCCGTGGTCGAGCACCGTGTCGTCGAGGTCGATGATCAGCCCCTCCGTGCGCCGAGCTTCCTCGGTCCGGAGCCGGTCCAGGGGTCGCATACCTCCCCGGTGTACCAGCGATCCGCGGCGCGATCACCCGGAGGCTCCCGGGTCACCCTGCTGGAACTCCGCCCCCCCAGCGGGTCCGGGCCTTCCTCGACCACACCGCAGATGCCTTCGCCCACCACCGGAGCACCCTCGCCGGCTTATCCTGGCGCGGCTCACCTCCAGCGCAGCACGGCCCCCACCGGGAGGTGATCCGAGGGGTGCTCTCCGTCCGGGAGCGTGACGCCGCGCCGGAACCAACCCTCGCTCTCCGGGCGCCGCACCGCCGCCACCTCCAGGGAGCCGGTGGCGTGGATCTGGTCGAACCGGTACGCCTGCACCCGGGCCGGCGGGGCCTCCGCCAGCGCCCCGCACCAGATCAGGTCATGGAGGACCCCCCACGGCTTCCCTTCGAGCAGCTCGGCCTCGTAGATCGCCTGGAGATCCTCCTCGCGGAGCCCCTCCTCGCCGCGCCCGGCCAGCAGCCCTTCCGCCTTGTCCCGCTCGCTACCCCGGAGCGCCTCGCCGTTGATCGTCGTGATCCAGGCGTCGACGGCGGAGCGATCCAGGGAGGGACGCCCCCGGGCGAAGCGGAGGAACAGCGCGCGTACCGCGGCCCGGTAGGCGGGAGAGAGCCCGCCGTCGGGAGAGAAGAAGAAGGAGCGCCGGTCCGGGAGCAGCAGGGTCGGGGGGCTCGCCTCCCCGAAGGCCTCCAGGTACACGTCCCGGAAGGGGCCGAGGCGCGTCTTGCGAGGTCGGCTGGTGAGCTCCAGGTCGGGGAAGGATGCCTCGCGGAAGTCCGGGGTCACCTCGCCCTGGCGCAGCAGGCGCCCGGCGGCGCTCCGGTGGACGTCGCAGTTGAAGTCGCCGCAGATCACCACGGGGAGCTCCTCGGGTCTGGCGCCACGGGCGACGCAGCGCCGCTCGATCTGCGCCAGCGCCTCGTCCACCTGGCGCAGCCGCCTCGCGGGCTCGGCCCCCGCCTTGAGGTGGACGTTCACCACCGTCAGGTACCGGGAGCTGTGGAGCGAGCCCAGCGTCGTGAGCAGGGTGCGGTCCTGGTGGCGCGGAGGCTCCAGGAGGGACCAGCGATCGCGGCGCCAGAAGGTCGCGCAGCGCAGCTCGCCCTTGCGGTGGAGCGCGTGGTCGTAGCCCGCCTCCGCCAGGAAGGACCAGTCCTGCTCGAAGGTCTCCGGGGTGGTCTCCTGGAGGCAGAGGACGTCGGCGGTGGCCCCGAGCAGCTCGCGGCGCAGGAGCGCCCGGCGGTGAGGCCAGGCGCGGTGCTCCTGCGGGACGGAGCACTCGTAGTATTTGTCGACCCACCAGCCGTTCCCGGCGCCGTTGGGCAGGAGCACGTTGTAGCTCAAGACGCTGAGGCCGTGGGCGGGGGAGGAGAGCGCGGCGTCGAGGGAGGCTCCGGGCTCCAGGATCGGGATGGACATGAGCGAGCCAGACGGTCTACATCGCTGGATATGACAAGGCTGGAGCGAAAGCTTGCGCTGGTGGGGCTGCTGGTCGTCGCCGGGTGCAAGGAGCAGGCGCCGGCGAGCGGGGCCGGGGCGTCTCCGGCGGCGAGCAGCGCGGCGCCGGTGGCGTCGTACGTGCCGCCGGTGGTGTCGCACGTGCCGCCCACGCCGGTCGCCAAGGGGCACCCGGACGTGTGCGAGGTGGAGTTTTTTGGCCAGGTGAAGCCGGTGGATCCGAAGCTACCGCCGCCGGTGGTGTTCGCCTCGTACACCGACTGCCTGGCCCCCACGACGGGGAACATCGGCCAGACGTCGACGCAGCCGGACGGGAAGTTCTTCCTGGAGGTCTTCGTCAAGTGGGGCTCGGACCTGACGCTGTGCGCGTTCCAGCCGGCGGCGGGAGGGGCGGAGAAGCCGACGAAGCTCTACGGGAAGGCGGCGGGGCCGTTCCACGCGGAGAAGGAGGGTGAGGTGGAGTTCAAGGACGTGCAGATCGAGCTGAAGAGCGGCACCGCGCGGACCTTCCCGCGGGTTCGGCCCGGGGGCGGGCTATGACGATACCGCGGGCGTGACGGCGAGGCGGGTCAGCTCTTGCGCAGGTACTCGACGCCGAATTTTTCGAGGAACTCCTCGTAGTTGCCGTTGAAGAGGCGGGGGCCGGCGGCGGAGAGCTCCAGGACCCGGGTGCCAACCCGGGAGACGAAGTGGCGGTCGTGGCTGGTGGTGACGACGGTGCCCTTGAAGTCGCAGAGGGCCTCGACGAGGGCGTCGATGGACTCGACGTCGAGGTGGTTGGTGGGCTCGTCCATGACGAAGACGTTGTTCTTCAGGAGGATGAGCTTGGCGAGCATCAGGCGGGCGGCCTCGCCGCCGGAGAGGGTCTCGGTCTTCTTGAGGCCCGCATCGCCGCTGAACAGCAGGCGCCCCAGGATGGAGCGGACGTGCTCGACGGTGGCGTCCTTGTCGAAGTTGTGGAGCCACTCGTAGGCGGTGTAGCCAGCTTCGAGGGCCTCGTGGTGCTCCTGGGCGAAGTAGCCGACGTTGGTGTCGTGGCCCCAGGTGATGGTGCCGCCGTCGGAGGTGTACTCGCCGATGAGCATCTTGAGGAGGGTGGTCTTCCCGATGCCGCTGGGGCCGACGACGACCAGGCGATCCCCGCGGGAGAGGTTGAAGCTGAAGTCCTTGAAGATCGCCTTGTCGCCGAAGGATTTGCTGATCTTCTCGACCCGGAGCACGTCGCGTCCGGAGGGTTTGTCGAAGCCGAACTTGATGTAAGGCCGGACGACGCTGGAGCGCTTCAGCGACATGGAGCCCTCCAGCTTCTCGATCTCCTTGACGCGAGACTGGGCCTGGCTGGAGCGGTTGGCGCTGGCGCCGAAACGGGCGACGAATTCCTTCAGCTCGGCGACGCGCTTCTTCTTCTGAGCGATGTCGGCCTCGGCCTGGCGTCGGCCGGTGGTCTTCTGCTCGATGAAGTCGTCGTAGTCGCCGGTGTAGATGGTCACCGTCTGGTAGTCGACGTCGGCGACGTGGGTAGCGACGGCGTTCATGAAGTGCCGGTCGTGGGAGACGATGACCAGGGTGCCCTTGAAATCGTCGACCAGGTAGTGCTCCAGCCAGCGGATGGCGTCCAGGTCCAGGTGGTTGGTGGGCTCGTCCAGCAGCAGCACGTCAGCGCCGACGAAGAGGGCCTGGGCCAGAAGCGCCCGGGGCTTGTAGCCGCCGGCCAGCGAGCCCATCAGGTCCAGGTGCTTCTCCGTGGGGATGCCGAGGCCCTCCAGCAACTCGGCGGCCCGGGCCTCGGCGGTGTAGCCGTCCTCCTCGGCGACGATGTTCTCCAGCTCCGCCAGGCGCATCCCCACCTCGTCGGTCATCTCCCCGAGGTAGAGTTTTTCCTTCTCCTGCATGGCGTCCCAGAGCGCCTTGTTGCCCATGAGCACCGTGTCCAGGATGCGGCACTCGTCGTACATCGAGTGATCCTGGCGCAGCACGCCGACCCGGAGCTTGCTGGGGATCTCGACGCTGCCGGCATCCGAGTCTTCCAGCCCCGAGATGACCTTGAGAAGCGTCGATTTCCCGGCGCCGTTGGCCCCCACCAGCACGTAGCGCTTTCCGGGGTCGAACTGCATCGACACGTTCTCGAACAGGACCTTCGGTCCGTAGCGTTTCGTCAGCTTGTTGAGGGTGATCATGGAAGCGCCTGCGGGGTGCCACCTTCCGTCACCAATTGCAAGACCTCCCTTCCCATTTCTTCCGGCCTCAGGCCTCCTCTTCTCGCCAGGACGCTGGCACCCACAGCGCCCAGAGGATCGACCCCGGAAGCACCCAGAACCCCAGCGCCAGCAGGATCATCGCGTAGGTCCCCCCGGCGTCCAGGTACCTGCCCAGCAGCGGGTTGACCACGATGTAGGTGAGCGACTGGGTGGCGGCGGCGATCCCTCCTGCGGTCGAGACCGCTCCCTGGGGCACGCGGGCCATCATGTCCGCGGTGGCCACCGCGAAGAGCCCCCCTCCGCCGGCCATGGACAGGCTCAGGCAGAGCAGCGCCACCTCCAGCGACCCGCCCTGCGCCGCCCCGATCATCGCCGCCCCCAGCACCGCCCCCCCCAGCACCAGCCCCCGCGCCGGGGCCCCGGGCCCTTCCCTCCCCCGCCGCCGCCGGGAGGCCAGATCCCCGAAGATCACCGCGCCGAGATCGAAGGCCACCGGCGGGATCCACAGCACGTTGCCCACCTGCGCCTGGGTCAGCCCGTGAACCTTCACCAAATACTTCGCCCCCCACAGCAGCGAGAACGAGATCGCCGGGGCCGAAGCCAGCACCACCAGCAGCGCCCGGAGCACCGCTGGATCTCGCAGCAATTCTCCCGGAGACGCGGTGGAACGCTTCCCTGGCCGCTCCTCCGGGACCGCGTCCAGCACCGCCTTCGCGTCCGGGTGCGAGGTCAACCCTAGCCAGAGCGGAACCCAGAGCAGCCCCACCAGCGCCGTCCCCACGAAGGCCCCCCGCCAGCCGAAGGACGCGTTGAGCGAGGTCGCCAGCTTCGGGGCCACCATGGCGCCGATGGAGCTGCCGGTGAACAGGATCCCCATCCCCCGGGCCCGATCCTGCGGAGGCAGCGCCCGCTGCACCGTCTGCGCCGCCCCGGGGAACGAGGGGGCCTCCGCCAGCCCCAGGAGGATCCGCAAGGCGAACAGCGCGCCAAAGCCCGGGGCCAGGGCGTGCGCCGCGGCGATCACCGTCCAGAGCAGCAGCGACACCGGGAGCCCCCGCCGCGCCCCCACCCGATCCACCAGCCACCCCGCCGCCGGCGTCCCCAGCAGGTACGCCAGGGAAAACGCCGAGACGAGCAGCCCATACTCCCCCTCCTTGATCCCGAAGACCGCCGTCACCGTCGGCGCCAGCACCGATAGGGTCTGGCGATCCATGTAGCTCACGGTCATCGTGAAGGTGGCCGCCAGCGCCAGCCCCCAGGCCCTCTGTCGTGTCATCGGCGGCCATCCTACTCCCCGATGCGCCCCTCCGTACTCCTCCTCGCCCTGCTCCCGGGGTGCTTCCTCTTCGAGCCCTCCGGTCCTCCCCCCCAGCACCCGGAGCCCCTGCCCCCCGGCGCCGTCGCCGCGGCCACCACGCCCACCACGCCCACCACGCCCGCCCCCGGCTGGACTCTCGGCGACGACCGGGATCGGGACGGGATCCCCGACACCCGTGACCGCTGCCCCGACGACCCGGAGGATCGCGACGACTTCCAGGACGAGGACGGTTGCCCCGACCCGGACAACGACAAGGACGGCATCGAGGACCGCTGCGACCGCTGCCCCAACGATCCGGAGACCTTCAACGGGATCCAGGACGAGGACGGTTGCCCCGACCGATCCCTGGTCCGGCTCCGCTCTTCCAGCATCCGGATCCTCCAGCATGCCTTCTTTGGCCGAGGCCAGACCCGGCCCATCCCTGGCAGCCAACCCCTCCTCGACGAGATCGCCCGTGTCCTCCAGGATCACCCGGAGATCGAGCTGCTCGCCTGCCTCGGCCACGCCTCCAGCGACGAACCCCAGGCCGAGCTGCTATCCATGAAGCGCGCCCAGGAGATCCGCGCCCAGCTCATCCAGCGCGGCGTCGACGGTAACCGCCTCGTCCCCCTCGCCGCCGGGGCCCGCCTCCCCCTCGCCCCCGACACCTCCGCCACCTCCCGGGAGAAGAACCGCCGCGTCGAGATGCATGTCCTGGCCATCGCCGGCGAGGAGATCCGCCGCTGGAACGGCCAGGGCTTCGACGATCTCCCCTCCGCGACGCCTCCCCGCCCGGTCACCCCGCCCAGCCTCCCGGGGTGCCCCTGACCCCAGACGACCCACCTCCCCCCCGTTCCCTTGGCCTTGTTCCGATCCCCGTCCACGTCCATCGAGCACGGGTACGAGCACGAGCACGGGCTCCGTGGATGGCCATGGGAACATGGCCGCCTGACCAGGAGGCCGCGGACAGCTCCCAGGTCAGTCGAGCGACTGCCTCGGAGGTCGCGCACGGCCTCGGTTCCACACTCCCGACTGAATCTCCGAGAGGAAATGGCCCCTCCCCTCGGGCAGAGGTGGGTGCCTCAGGCCCCGGGGTGGACCGGGGCGGGTGGGTCTTCGAGGGTGGAGGTGCGAGAGGGAGAGCGGGCAGTTCAAGAGGGTTCCTCACCCCCCGGCCCCCTCTCCGTCTCCCGCCTACGCTTTGCCCGGATCTCTCC
>CAZSDX010000141.1:0-13850 GCA_964605685.1 uncultured Polyangiaceae bacterium | reverse complement strand
GGTACATAATGGATGGTTTGCTTCGCGCATTTTCTGTCAACCCCCAGGCATTCAGAGAACTTGATCACGCAACATACCTCCTTGCCGGAAGGTTCCTGGCGCGGTTCCAGTTTGGGGTTGTAAAGGACAGGTTTGGGGAGCTGAAACGGTCCTTTCCCCGTCTTGAAAAGGAGGTAATCGGACGTTCCACCGGCGAACCCGAGCAGGCGAACCTTGTAGGTTGTCGAGGGGAGCAAGGGCGCATCGGGGCGCCAGACGACGGTCTTGTTCTCCTTCCAGATGTACAGGTCTTTCGGAGGAGGTGCTTTCACCAGAGAAGGCGAGCCCGGGACCAGTTCGCCATCGGGTTTCTCCACACGGATCTCGAGATCGCCCACCTCTTCCTCCTCCTTCTCCTTCGCCGGTTTGCAGGTGAACGTTGCCCCCAGGGTGAGCGCGACCACGCCGTCCGTCGGTACGTCTCCCGCCGGATGGCTCAAGGACGCAGATTCCCAGCCAGGAGAGGTGCAGTAGGCTGGCCCTATGCCCGAACATCCCTCTGCCACGGCGATGGCCCCGTCCGGGCAGAGGAAGCCAAGGACCCCCGTCGTTGCGCTCAAGAAAAAAGCAAGATTCCAGCCGGATTTCATGGAGAAAAATCCAGCACGCAACGTTCGATCCGTCAACCTGGTCCTGGCGTCCGCTGGAACACTCCCCCCTCTGCCCTTCAGGGAGAGGGGGGCCGGGGGGGTGAGGTCCCCTTCACGACAGGAAGAACGCCTCGTGCCCTGCCGCCACGATCACCAGCAGCGCGTCCGCAGCTCCTGCTGCCTCTTGCCACCGGGGTCGCTCCCCATCCGCCGCGGAGCACCACGAAAGCAGCGCCTCCACGCAGGCGTGGCGCAGCTTCTCCGCCGGGACACCCAGCGGCTCCACCGTCCTCCCCAGCCGGTCTTCCCCGTGGAGGAAGGCCCGCGTGTCTCCGAGCTGGATCAGCTCGATGAGCTCCGGCAGCGGGCGGCTCTTCGTCGTCGACTTCTTCGGGGCCAGATCCGCCAGGTGCGCCTGCAAGAATTCCCGCGCCTTGATCCAGCCCTCCAGCCCCCGGTCCAGCGCGACCTCGACCCCTTCCTCCTCGTCGTCTTCGTCCTCCTCGTCGTCCTCGTCCTCGTCCTCGTCGTCGATCTCCCCGTGCCTCGCGGTGCGACCCACCGCCGGCTGGGCCAGAAGCGCCATCAGGAGCGCCCGGGCGCACACGTCGCCCACGCCGGGATCCTTGAGTTCTCCCTTGTAAGTCCCCTCGTAGAGCTGCTCCAGCAGGCCGCGGAACTCGTCCACCAGGTTGCTCTGGAGCATCAGCCAGAGCACCCGGTAGGCGAAGGCCCCGTCGATGTGCCGCAGGTCGCTCGCGGAGGTCTGCGCCAGCGGGAAGCCCAGCACGCGGCTCAACCGGGAGAGATCCACCGGCGCCCCCGCCGCCCGGAGCAGCACCGCCATCGCGTCCTGGAGGAAAGGTCGCTCCCGGTTGGGGTCAAGCGCGACCCCAAGCAGCATGCGGGCGAGGGCGAGGCGGTAGCGCTCCTCGATGCCGGCGGGCTTTGCGACGAGCACCTGCCGGCGGAGCTCGGCGATGCTCTCCTGCTTCCCGTGACCGAGGGCGTGGGTGGCCACCCGGAGGAACAGCTCGGCGGTGGGCTCCCCCGGGATCTGGACCCGGCTGGATCGGGCCTGGAGCACCTCCCGGGCGACGCGGAAGGCGGTGGGATCGCAGGTGGGATAGACACGCCCGTCGAGGGCGGTGGTGACGTGGAGCAGCTCAAACTCGTCGTCCTTGGCCTGGAGGCAGACCTGGATCTCGTCGCGGCGTAGCCCCTCGCGGACCAGGAGCTTGGCCAGGTTGAAGCGGAGCAAAGGGGTCATCCGGATGGGGATCTCCCCCCGGAGGGAACCCAGGTGCAGGCGGCCACTGGACCAGGAGACCGCGGCGTCCAGGAGGAACGGGCCAGAAGGGATCTGCGCCCCGAGCCCCACGCTCAGCGTCGGCAGCCTGGGGGGACGGAAGGTGTCACCCAGAGGCAGGAGCCTCGGGGTGGTGCGGAAGGCGGGGCGGAAGTGGAGGGCGCCGTCTTTCTCCGAGTAAGGGTGGTCTTCGAGGCGGATCAGGGAGCGAAGGAGCCGGGGCAGCTCGATGGCCTCCTGGAACATGCGGCTGATGGCCTGGCCCTCGAAGGGGGACTCGCGGTTGTACTCGGCGAGGTGGTCGACGAGTACCGCGGGTTTGCCGTTTTCGGTGGAGACTCCATACACGAGAAATTTCCCGCTGGGGGCGAGGTCGACGCCGACAGGCCAGAGGGAGGCGGAGCAGGTGGGGAAGGTGGGTTCGGCCTCGATCTTGAGGCCCTGGGCCTCGGCGGCCATCCGGGCCTGGACGACGCGGAGGTCGTGCTCGGCCTTGTAGAGCCGGGCCCAGGCGAGCAGCCGCTGGGTCTCGTCCCAGGCGCCAGCGGCGAGGGGGGATCGGGCGTCGAGGTTGGGCTCGGCGAGGGTGGCGAGGAGCCAGGCGCGGAGCTTCCCGAGGCGCTCGAAGGCGGTGGCGACGTGGAGGGCGCGGGCGCGCTCCTGGAGCTCGCCGAGGGCAGCGGGCAGCTCCGGATCGGGGAAGGAGAGGCCAGCGACGAAGATCTGGCGCAGGGCCTCGTTGAGGTCGGAGAGGAAGAGGTCGACGAGGCGCATGCTGGAGAGCGCCTGAGCCATGTCCTGCTCGGTGGGGGGCCGGGCGCGGGAGGCCGCGCGGAGGGCCTCGGCCTCGGCGGCCTGGGCCGCGAGGGTCGCCTCCAGGGAGGTCAGGTGTTCCGCCATGGTCAGCTCTCGCTCAGGGAGTAGTTGGAGACATCTTCGAGGGTGAGGTGCAGCTCGTTGACGCGGCGGTCGTGGCGGTAGACCAGGGCGGTGTCGTAGAGCGCGGTCATGGGGAAGAGCTTGAGGCGACCCTCGCTGACGGTGGCGCGGCCGAAGAGGGCGGTGGGGGCCTTGAGAGGAGGACCAGAAGGCTTGGCCACCTTGCGCCCGCGGGCGTGGGCGGAGGCGCCGGAGGCGCCAGGGCTGCCGAGGAGGCGCTCGAGGTTGTCGACGAGCAGGTTGTTCTCGGCGCGCAGGGGGACCTCGATGTGCATGACGGCGGCGCGGTCATCCATCAGCTCGGCGGTGGCGCGGGCGTTCTTGTCGTCGATCTTCAGGTCGCCGTAGAGGGAGGGCTCGACGTAGACCAGGGCGGCCTCGGCGCCGCCGACCGGATGCAGCTCGCTGCCGCGCAGGCGCTCGACCAGCTCGACCCAGTTGCGGACGGCGATGGTCTGGTAGGCGCGGGCGCCGAGGTAGGGGGCCTTGGAGACGAGCATGTCTTTGTGAAGGCTCATACGCCCATCGGCGGATACCTTGGCCCGGCGGAACTCGTAGGCCCCGTGGGCCATGTCGAAGATCGAGTGGTGGACGTACTCGCTGATGGACTCGTGGAGCAGCCGCTGGGGGTCGCGTCCAAAGTAGGCGCAGGGCTTGCAGTTGGAGGCCTGGTAGATGACCCCGGGTTTGTCCTTGACGAAGAAGTAGACGGTGATGCCCACGAAGTCCGTGTCGGAGACCCAGCCGCTGGCCCCCAGCGGCTGGACGATCAGCGAGCCCGCCAGCTCGGTGTAGCTGCGGCGGGCCTCGCCGATCACGTCGATCATCTGGTCCGGGGTCTGGCCGGCGGCGTGGCGCTTGCGGGCCATCGCGGTGAGCAGCCACACCTTGTTGATGGTGGCCATGTAGTCTTCCGACCGGAACAGCGGATCTTTCTCCAGGTAGCGCTGCACGTGGGTCGCCAGCGTCTCGATCTGGCGCTCGACGGTGATCAGGGCGGCGTTGTGGGCGATCTGCTCCAGGGCCTTGAGCTCGTCGGCGCTCGATCGGCTCATCCGCTGGAGCCCCTGCTGGGCCAGCCGGAACAGCAGCCGGTCGATCTTGTCGAAGGCCTCGCCCATCCGCTCCAGCTTGGCCCGCTCGGCCTTGTTCAGCTCGGGACCGTCCGGGGGCGCCTCGGGGGGGGCTCCCTCGGCGGCGGGGGCGGCCTCGGCTTGCTTGGGTGCGCGCTTGGTTGCCATGGAGCCTCAGGCGACGATCTTGCCGATGTACTCGGCCAGCTTCTTCGGGGTGAGGGCCGCGACGAACCAGCCGCAGCCGGCGAGCTGCTTGGCGAAGGCCTCGTCGTAGACCGGCTTGCACTGGCTATCGAGGGCCGAAAGCCCCACGCCCATCACCCCTTCTTCCTTGAGCTTCTGGGCCATCGCCAGGCATTTTTGCTGGTTTCCGAAGATGTACCAGTCGCTCAGCAGCACGAAGATGGTGCGCTGGGGCTCGCGGACCAGGCCGGCGCAGTACTGCATCGCGGGCCACATGTCGGTGCCGCCGCCGAGCTGGCAGGTCATCAGCACCTCCAGCGGGTCGGAGGCGTGCTGGGATACGTCGACGTAGCGGGTGTCCCAGAGCACCAGGCTGACCTCCACCGACGGGAGGCTGGCGAAGATCGCCGCCATCACCGAGCTGTGGATCAGGCTGTCGGTCATGCTGCCGGACTGGTCGACGGCGACGATGATGTGCCAGGGGCTCTTGTGCTTCTGACGGTGCTTGTAAAATACCCGGTCGATGATCAGCCGGTCGCCTTCGCGGTCGTAGTTCTTGAGGTTGCGCTGGATGGTGCGCTTCCAGTCGGTGTTGCGGAAGGTAGGCTTCGGCGGGCGCTGCTCCGGGTCGAAGACGCCGTGGAGCGCCGAGTAGCACTCGCTCTTGATCTTGTCGGCGAGCTGCGCCACCACCGCCTTGACCACGTCCCGCGCCGCCTCCAGCACCGGCCCCTTCATCCGGTGCTTGAACTGGAGGATGGCCTTGAGCAAATCCTCCGACGGCTGCGCCCTCCGCAGGATCTCCGGGTCGGTGACCAGCTCCGTCAACCCGTAGCGGGTGAGTGCGTCGTTCTCCATGACGTGCACCGCCTCCTCGGGGAAGAGGTTGCGCACCCGGCTCAGCCACATCGGCACCGACAGCCCCTGGGAGTCGCCGCCCCCCGCCTGCCGGTGGGCCCGCGCCGCGTACTCCCGGTCGTAGACGTACTGGAGCGGGATGTCCATCTGCTGCGCCTCGGCGAAGAGGCCCCCGAGCCCCTGCGCCCCTCCCAGCGCCCCCGGCATCGCCCGCTGCTGGAGGTGGCCGAAGCCGAGCTGATCGTCGGAGAAGCGCCCCAGGATCAACCGCCACCGCATCGCCTGCTCCACCTGATCCGTGTCGAGCCCGGGCTCCTCGTTCCTCGTCGCGTCGTCGCTCATCGTCGCCTCTCGCTCCGCCTCAGCACCACTCGGCCAGCACCCGCGCCACCTTGTCGTCGGCGGCGCCGCCCAGGCGCGCCAGCGCCTCGGGGACAGGCTCATCCCGGGCAGACGCCTGGCTGAGCCCCACCTCCTCGCTCACCTTCACCGAGATCCGGTCGATCTCCGTCGGGATGAACTGGGTGAACGCCCGGCGCAGGTCCGGGAGCAGGATCTTGAAGGTCGCCCAGTCCAGGTTCCGGATGATCTCGCTGATCGCCTGGAGCAACCTCGGGCTGCTCATCACGATGCTCTTCGAGCTGAGGAACAGCCCGTCCAGGAACGCCCCCGCCTGGAGCACCCGCTCCGCCGTCCCCAGCAGGTAGCCGTTCAGCTCCCTCGTCACCGCCCGCTCGCTCGTCGCCCCGAAGGAGAACAGCACGCCGTAGCCCATCCCGCGGATCGCCGGCGACCCGTCCTGATCGACCACCATCTCCGCCAGCTTCTCCGTGAGCAGCTGCCGGTCCAGCCGGATCGCCTCGAAGGTCAGCGTGATCCGCACCAGCGTCTGGAGGTCATCCATCGTCTCCTTCAGGTGCTCCGGCTTGGTGTTGCGGATCGTCGGCAGCAGCATGCACGCCTTGTTGAACAGCGCCACCACGCTCCGCAGGACGCGCTCCCGGAGCTGCGGCGCGATGCTCTCCCGGTAGCTGAGCAGCACCACGAAGTTGTTGAGCGCCTTGATCAGGCTGCCGAAGAGCGCGTCCTCCACGATGGCGTCCTCGACGCCACCCAGGAGCTCCTGGAACACGTCCAGCAGCATCATCTGGACGCTCCGCAGCAGCAGCGCCGTCGAGTCCCTGGCGATCCCCTTCGCCTTGATCGCCTGCTCCCGGAGCAGCGCTCCTGCGGCCTGCGCCACCGACGCCCCCCGGTCGGACAGCTCCAGCAGCCGGTCGTCCACCTTCACGCCCCACTGGACGCCCCAGCTCTCGGCGATCAGATCCATGCCCTCGCCGGTGGCCAGGTTGGGCCCGCGGTAGTGGCTCACCGCCCTGCCGTAGCCTCCACCGTCCAGGGAGGAGAACATCGGGATGTCGAGGAAGTCGCACTGGTGCAGGAACGACGACTTGTAGCGGTGCTCCTCCTGCTTGCCCACGTCGCACCGGACTTCCTTCTTCGTCCCGGTGATGTCCAGCTTGTACTGCTTGCACAGCGCGTAATAGTCCCGGATGATCGGCGCCTGCCCCGCCTGCGGGGTGACGCGCCCCAGCCGGCTGCCAACGAGGATCTCGTGCGCCGCCCGCTGCACCTCGGCCCCCCGCAGCCGGTGGTCTCCCTTGATGTAGGTCATCTGGACCGCATCCTGGAGGTCATCCAGCGTGATCTGGGCGTTCTGCCTCAGCACCGCGAGGTTGCGCGCCACCTGGTAGGCCCCCACGCTGTCGGCGGTGCTCACCGCCTCCTTGTAGTCCCGGGCCTTCCGCATCACCTCGATCAGGATCTGGATCGCCGCCGCGTTGAAGGGCTCCGGCGAGCCCGCCTTCATCGCCTCCCAGACCGACTGGCCGTAGGCCGGCAGCCGGTTGAGGTGGTAGAGCCCCGCCAGCGCCTGGAACGAGTGCCCGGTGAGCAGGGTCTCCAGGTTCTTGTCCGCCTTGATCTTCGGCTTCGGCGTCCTGGTGAAGGGGAGCGCCACCGAGTGGAAGGCCCCGGTCACCACCACCACCTTCCCCTCCGGTTTCTCCTTGAGGACGGCGTCGATGTGGTGGCGCATCAGCGCCTCCCGTAGCAACGTCCCGTCGGCCTCCAGGCTCGCCTCGCCGCCGCCGGAGCGCCGCGCGCAGGCCGCGAAGGTGAGCACCAGCTTGAGGAACGTCCGGGTGTCGAGGTGCTGGCTCGCCACCTCGAAGTTGGCGTCCCAGAACTCGTCGAAGGAGCGCCGCCGCTGGCGGTGGCGCAGCGCCTCGAAGTAGCGGTTCTCCGCCAGGTGCCGGTCGTCCACCGTGCGGGTGTGCTCCTTGCGGGGTACGTGGTGGTAAGGGATCGTTGCCAGCAGGGGCGCGTCGATGAAGCGGATCTCGGCGCCGACCTG
This sequence comes from uncultured Polyangiaceae bacterium, assembly GCA_964605685.1. GTDB lineage: Bacteria > Myxococcota_A > Polyangia > Polyangiales > Polyangiaceae > JANWXX01. The sequence continues at coordinate 6,440 of CAZSDX010000141.1, read as the reverse complement.
CTGCGCCGCCTTCATCGCCGCGTACTCGGGGGCGTACTCGGTGAAGGGCCACCAGGAGCGGTACCGCGCCGGGATGTTCTCCGCAGGGCTCAGCGTCCCGTTGAGGCCGAACTGGTTCTCCTTGTCCACGTAGGAGGAGAAGATCGTGAAAGGCGGCCTCGTGTCCTCGTGGATCATGTACGGGATGAGCGGCGTTGCGTCCTCGGGCCCCTCGATCAGCACCGCCACGGGCCGCAGCTCCGCGATCAGGTCGACCGCGTGGCGAGCGCAGGCGGGGCTGAAGTGCTTGACCCCGAAATAGGTCACCCGCTCGTCGCTCATCACCCGCTCGATCAGCTCCGGGATGTCGAGCTCCGCCGGGTCCACCGCCCCCTTCTTCCCCCGCTTCGTCGGCGCCTTCTTCTTCTCTCCCTTCGCCTCGTCCCCGTCCTCGCCCCCCGTCCCCGTCCCCGTCCCCGTGGCCGTGCTCGTGCTCGTGGCCGTCTCCGTGCCCGCTGTCTCCGCCTGCGGCTCCTGTTCCGCTGCGGGTTCCTTCTTCTTCCGGGTTCTCGGCTTCCTGGCGGGTGGATCGCCGGCCAGGGGCCTCCCCTCCGCGTCGGCAGGGGCGGGGGCGCCTGCGCCTGTACCCGCGCCCGCATCCACGGGAGCGGGGGCTTCTGGAGGCACGCCGTCGTCTGCGGGGGCGGAGGCGTCCGCGGGGGGGGAGGCCGCGGGGGGAGCAGGGGCCTTCTTGCGGGGCATGGGCCTCGGGGGGGTAACTTGAGGTAGTTGCGGGCCTTGTAGTACGCCTTCCAGAGGCCAATTTCCTTGTTGGCCCTGGGTTTGACGGCGACCTCCCAGTAGTTCTGGAGGATCTTGATGTCGTCCTTGTTCTCCTTGACGACGGCGCCGGCCATGTTGATGACGACGTGCTCCGGGTCGACGGTGCCCTTGCCGAAGAAGCTGGCGAAGAGGGCGGAGTGGAGGCCGACGCTGACCGCCTCGGCGGTGGACATGACGCCGGAGCCGCGGTCGATCTTCACGCCGTCGAGGGTGTGACCCTGGCGGATCTCGTGGAAGGTGGTGACCAGCAATTCAAGCACCTGGTCGGTGATCTTGGTCTTGTCCGCCGGGGTCCCGGCGAGCATGGTGGTGACCTGGCTGCGGACGATGTTGATCTCCTCGTGGAGATCCTCGACGGGCAACACGGTCTCGAAGTTGAAGCGGCGCTTGAGGGCGCTGGACATCTCGTTGACGCCGCGGTCGCGGGTGTTGGCGGTGCCGATGATGTTGAAGCCGCGGCGGGCCAGGACAACGCCGGCGTCCCCCAGCTCGGGCACGATCATCACCTTGTCGCTCATGCTGGAGAGCAGCGTGTCCTGGACCTCGTGGGGGGTGCGGGTGATCTCCTCGAAACGCACCAGCATCCCGTCGCGCATGCCAACGTAGAGCGGCCCGGGGACCAGCGCCTCGGGGCAGGGACCCTTCGCCAGGAGCAGCGCGTAGTTCCAGGAGTACTTGATCTGATCCTCGGTGATGCCGGCGCTCCCCTGGATGGTGAGCAGGCTGTTGCCGCAGACCGCCGCGGACAGGTGCTCCGACAGCCAGCTCTTGGCGGTACCAGGCTCGCCCACCAGCAGCAGCCCCCGGTCGCTGGCCAGGGTGACGATGGCCCGCTGCACCAGGATGTCGTCCCCGTAGAACTTCTTGCTGATGGCGGTCGTCCGGCTCTCCTTGCCGTCCTGGTACGAGAACTCCTTGCCCTGGCTGCCGAGGAGGAAGGTCTCGACCATGCGTGGCGAGAGGCTCCAGCCGGGGGGGCGTGGGTCCTTGTCGTTGGCCTTGAGGGCGGCTAGCTCGGCGGGGTACCGCTGTTCAGCGGGGAGTCGAAGGGCTTCGGCCAAGGAACGTCTCCGTGGGGTAGGTTGCGGGCCGGCATCCTACCGGAACCTCGCCCTCTGGTACCAACGAACCTCGCTTCACCCCTCCACCCCCGCGGCCTCCAGCGTCAGCTTGCTGCGCACCCGGTCCAGGAGCTGGTAGAGCTTCGCCGGATCCTCCCCGGCCCAGTCCCGCATCACCTGGGCGGCCCGCGCGGACTCCTGGAGGTAAGGGATGAGCGCCACCAGCTCGGCCCGGATGGCCGCCGCGCTCGTGGGGCGGAAGGCCCGGACCGCCCCGGCAAACTCGCCCCAGTCGAAGGGCAGCACGGCGGGGAGCCGGTGGCGGTTGCTGGCCTCCCAGGGGCCGTCCGCCTGCGTGTGCAGCAGGCGCGCCTCGGGAGGAGTGCGGGGGGTCACCGGTCGCTCGATCTGCACCCGCTCCTTGCGGGCGAACAGCAGCGCGTCGCACCACCCCCGCAGGAGATCCGCCACCCGCTCGTAGACCTTGAGCTGGTAGCGGTCGTGCTTCCCGTTCGTGGTCTCGACGTGACGCGCCGCGGCATGTCCCACCAGGATGACGCTCATCCGGCGGCTCCGCAGTAGCATCTCCAGGCTCCCCAGCAGGTTGCGCCATTGCTGCACCACCTCCGCGTACCCCTTGCCGTAGGCGATCTCGTCCACATGGTTGACCCCCGCCAGCTTGCACACATGCTCGTGGCAGAGGGGTTCAAGCCAGTCGAGGGAGTCGATCACCAGGGTCTGGTAGTCGTGCTCCTCGTGGGTCAACACCCGGATCGCCTCCAGCACCTCGACCCAGGTGCGCGCCGTCGGGAAGCGGGCCACATCCAGGTGCACCGCGCCGTCCTCGGAGCAGAGGAAGATCGGGTTCGGCGCCTGCGACGCGAAGGTCGACTTCCCCACGCCCTCCACCCCGTACACAATGACCCGCAGCGGGCGGGGGCCGGGGGCTCGGTTCGCCGTGGGGGCAGCGGTGTTCTTCGTGATCGTGGAGGAGATGGCGTGCATGGTGGGCACCTCGTTCCTCCAGATCGTAACGAGCGCCCCGGACCGCGCACGGGTACATCCGGACAAAAAATATCCTAACTTGAAGTAACCGAGCACAAAAAGGCCACCGGTGGCCAGCGTCCCGATGCTCCATACAGCGGTGCGGAGCAGGCCGAGGTTGGCGATGTAGACGAGCGGGTAGACGGTGCGGGCGACGACGTGGGTGACGGCGAGGGCGGCGGCGTGGCCGGGGTTGGCGCCGGCGAGGTGGGCGACGAGGACGGCGGCGGCGAAGGGGGCGAAGGATTCGAAGGCGTTGTTGTGGGCGGCCTGGGCGCGCTTGCCCCAGCCTTCGAGGCGAGCTTGCTGGTCGCGGGGGTGGTTGTTGTCGAGGCGCTCCCCGGATCTGGCGATGGCGACGATCACCAGCGCCCGGGGGAACCAGATGAGCAGGAAAGCGAGGAAGACACAGAGCAGCGGGGTTGTCATGGCGGGCGAGTGTAGAAGAATTCAGCGGGTCGTCGTCCGCTCCTTCACCCGCGCTGGTCCCGCTCGCGGCGCAGCCGCTCGATCTCGGCGAGGGCCTCCACCAGCCGCTCCTCGGCGCCGACGCGCTGCTCTTTCTCCTGGTCCGCTCGCTCTTCCGCCTGGGCGCGCAGCCGTGCCTCCTCGGCGCGCAGCCGTGCCTCCTCGGCACGCAACCGTGCCTCCTCGGCACGCAGCCTCGCCTCTTCTCGCAGCAGCGCCTGCGCCTCGTCGAGCGCCTGCTGCAACTGCCTCCCCTCTTCTTCTCGCTTCTTCGTCTGCTCCGCCACCGCCTGGTCCAGCCTCGCGATCAGCTCCCGCGCCTGCGGCACCGGCGCCAGTCCGTAGAAGAACCGCAGCTTCCCTTCTTCCAGCCCCAGCTCCAGCCCCAGCACCCGCGACGGCAGCACCCCTCGGCTCGGCAGCATCGGCAGGTATTTTCCGCTCTCCCCCTCCAGACGCCAGCCCCGGAGCGCCTGCTTGCCCAGGTCTAGCACGAAGTACTCGGGGATCCCGAGGCGAGCGTAGCGCGCCGGGTTGTCCACCAGATCCTTGCGCCGCCGCCCGGAGACAAGGATTTCCAGCACGAAGTCCAGCCCCTTGCCCTCGTGGGACACGGCCCAGTGCTTGCGGGGATGAACCTCGACGTCGGCAACAGCGAGAACATCCGGGGCGAACATGCGCTCGCCGGGGTAATAAACGGGAAGCTCGGCGGAGACGTAGATGCGGCGCCCGGTGCGCTCGAAGAAGGAGGACAGGGCGTCGGTGGCCATCTCCTTGGCGTGGCGGTGCTCGTCGCCTTCCGGGGGATGGGCCTCGTCCACGGGGAATTCGGAGGGGAGCTCGTCGAGGATGTGCTGGCGCTCCGGTTCGGAGAGGGCGTCCCAGACGTCCGCGGGCGGCGCGCGGGGGTCGTCGGGGTCGACATGGTAGCGATGCGGATTCTGCTGGGACATCCGGCGCAGGATAGCACCCTCACGGCGGGGGGATCGGTCGGAACGCCTCCGGTCCGTGGGCGGCGAGGTAGTCCTTGCGAGGCCCCGGGCACCCGGAGCGCCGTGCGCAGCCCTCGCAACCCGGGAGGTAGGCGCCTCCCTCCATCGGGGAGTCTTCGAGGGAAAACGGTCGATCCGAGGGATCGACGACCACAAGCCCCCAGTCCATTGCGGGACGAAAGAGCCAGCGGAGATCCTCCGGGAGCAGGCACCACGGTGTATGGAGGCTCTCCAGATCGAGGGAGAGCTCGGCAGCGACCTCGGCGGCGGCGCGGAGGGCGGCGACGAGGGCGCCAGGGGAGGGGATTTCCCCGGGGAGCGAGGGGTCGTCGGTGTCCTGCGCGGAGAGGAGCCAGAAGGAGAAGGCTCGAACGCCGCGCTCCGCGTAGTGGCGGAGGGTCGCGGGGAGGCCCGGGAGGGTGCGGCGGGTGAGCAGCAGGTCGCCAGCGAGGGAGAGCGAGGAGCCAGCAAGGCCAGCGAGGGCCTGGTCGAGCAAGGCGTGGGCGCCCGGGGAAGCGCAGAGCCCGTCGTGGAGCGCCGCGTCTGCGCTCTTGAGGTTGAGGCGCAGCGAGGTGAGCCCCGCGTCCAGCAGGGCCTGGCGGTAAGGCGCGTAGGCGAGGCGCATCCCGTTGGTCTGCACCAGGCGCTCGCGGAACCCGAGGGAACGGGCGGCCCGGAGCAGGGAGGGGAGCTCGGGGCGGAGCGTGGGCTCGCCGCCCCCGAGCCACAGGCGGTCGACGCCCGAGGCGCGGGCCTGCCTCATCCGGAGCAGCGCGCGCTCGGGGGGGAGCGCCTCGTCGCCGCCGAGGCAGGCGCGGCAGCCCAGGCAGCGGAGGTTGCAGCGGTAATCCAGCGATAGCTCCAGCCAGCGAGCCCGGTGGAAGATCGGCAAGGAGTGGCTCATTCGATCACCAATCTCCGAGCGCTTCCACGAGGTCTTCGTACACGGCGGCGTGGGCGGCGATGCTCCGGTCGATCTCCCGGTGGTAGCCGCCGCCCAGGGTGACCGCGATGGGGACCGCCAGGCGACGGGCCAGCGCGTAGACCCGGCGGTTGCGGAGGCGTGTCCCTTCCAGCGACAGCGCGAGGCGCCCCAGGCTGTCGCCCGCCAGCACGTCGACCCCGGCCTGGTAGAAGATCAGCTCGGGTCGGAACGCCTCGACCTGCTCCAGCGCCCCGTCGAGGGCGTGGAGGTACGCGAGGTCGTCGCAGCCATCCGGGAGCCCCACGTCGAGGGAGCTTCGCTCCTTGCGGAACGGGTAATTTCGTTCTCCGTGCAGCGAGAGGGTGAAGACCTCCGGGTCGCCCGCGAAGATCGCCGCGGTGCCGTTCCCCTGGTGCACGTCGAGGTCGACGATGGCAACCCTCCGGAGCCCGTGATCCCGCCGCGCCACCGCCACCGCCACCGCGATGTCGTTGTAGACGCAGTAGCCCTCGCCCCGGTCCCGGAAGCCGTGGTGCGTCCCGCCGGCGAGGTGGCCCGCAGCCCCGTGGGCGATGGCCCAGGTCAGCGCGGTCAGGGTGCCGCCCACGCTGCGTCGGGAGCGATCCGCCAGCTCCGGCGATAGCGGAAACCCGAGACGTCGCGCCCGGTGGGGGTCCAGACTGACCCCTTCGATGGCCTCGATGTAGGCGAGGTCGTGGATCAGCCGGAGATCCTCGACGGGAGCGCGGCCAGCGAACTGGAAGAGGTGTCCGTGGCGCGGGGCGAGGAGGTCGTAAACCTTCCGGTATTTTCCGATGGGGAAGCGGTGACCGGGGGGGAGCTGGAGCGAGAAGAGGTTCTCGGAGAAGACGAGCCTCATGGCGATGCTGGATGTACCCCGGCGAGGCGCTGTTGCGAGGGTGTTTCCTTTGCCCGGTGCGGCTTGTCGCCTCGCTACCAAGCCTGAGAAAAGAAAAGTGTTCCAAATTTTATTTGATCTTTTTTGAACGGTATGTAGCATCATGTCTCATGAAAGAGCGCCTCGTTGGGTTGTGCGTGGTGTCCCTTGGTTGCTCGGTCGGTGCTTGTTTTGACCCCCCCCCCCCCCCGAGTCTTCACCGGCCTCCT
>CAZSDX010000140.1:1855-13874 GCA_964605685.1 uncultured Polyangiaceae bacterium | reverse complement strand
CCCGGCTTCCGGCCCCCGGCCTCCGGCTCCCGGCCTCCGGCTTCCGGCCCCCGGCCTCCGGGTTCCGTGAGCGGGTTCCGGACACGTAAGCGTGAACGCGAACGAAGGGTTCCCCCGCACGCTCCCTTTCTCCTCGCCGAGGTTTCCGCCCCGCCCGCCAGGCCATCCCGTCGGCCCGGGGGGGGGTGGCTCGGCAGGGCGATGGGGGCGAGGCTCGGACGCTCACGTTCACGCTTACGTGTCCGGCATCCGCTCACGGAACCCGGAGGCCGGAGGCCGGAGGCCGGGAGCCGGGGGCCGGGAGCCGGAGGCCGGGGACCAGAGCCTTCTCACTCCACATGGCGAAACACGAGTCTGAGGTTCACCCCCGCGCGGCAGCGGAGGGAGGCCCGGAGCCGGTGTCGAAGTGGGCCTCGCCCTCGAAGACCTGACCGCGGGCCTCGCGGCGCCGGGCGCGCCAGGCCAGGAAGGCCGGGAGCAGCAGGACGGCGGCGACGACGCAGGTGATCTCGCCCACGGCGGCGGCGAGGCCGAAGCTCACGATGCCCTTGTTGATGGACCGGAGCAGGGCGAGGTAGCCGATGGTGGTGGTGAGGGAGCAGAGGACGACGGCGCCGCCGGTCTCGACGACGACGCGGTAGAGGTTCCGGTCGCCCTCGATGCGGTAACGCTGCATCAGGTTGTGGGCATACTCGGCGCCGATGCCGATGGTGATGGGCAGGGCGACGAAGTTGAGGAAGTTGAGCTTGACGCCGCGGTACTGGAGGAACGCGACGAGGGCGGCGACGCCGACCAGCCAGGGGACGAAGACGCCGAGGGCGTGGCGCTGGCCCCGGAAGGCCACGACGATCACCAGGACGCTGCCGAGGGCCGCCACCAGGATGGCCTTGGGGGCGTCCTCGCCGATGGTGCGGATCATGTCGGCGAAGATCACCGCCTGACCAGAGCCCTTGATGACTTCGCCGGTGGGGAGCGTCGTCGAGCGGAAGCTGTCCGCCCAGCGCATCAGGTAGTGGGCATCCCAGACGCTGAAGCCCTTGGCCGGGGAGATGTAGACGATACGCCCGAGGGTGCCGTCCTTCTCCATGAACGGACGGGCGACCTGCTCGGGGAGATCCTGGATGGTGAGCGCCCGCACCGGCTCGGTGGGGAGGTGCGGCGCCAGCTCGGCCCAGTCCTTGTCGGAGAGGAAGCCGCGCTTGCGGGCCCGCTGGATGCGGTCCAGCATCGCCTCGATGAGCGGGAGCTTCTCCTCCTGGCGCGAGGGCAGCAGGGAGAAGATCGTCACGACCTTGTCGAAGGGGACCTTGTCCGGAGAGGCGGCGGCGCGGCGCCGGTAGAGCTCGGCCTCCAGCAGCGGGACCTGGTCGAGCCGCTCGGTCATGATGGCGAGGCCGTCCTGGCCGAGCTGACCCACCACCCGGTCGACCTTCTTGGAGAGCTCCCCGGCCGCGGTCTGGTCCCGCCGCTCGTTGCGGATGTTGGCCATGTCGTACTCCATCGGGTCGGCGCTGAAGTACCGGACCGCCATCCCCAGCGAGACCACCGACAGGACCGCGCCGATGGCGGTGATGGTGCGGGGGTTGGCCATCGCCAGCCGGGCGAAGAGGACGCCGTAGATCCCGCGGGACTCCTCCCGCTTGCCCTCGCGGAAGGCGGGCCAGACGCGCTCGGTGGCCGCCAGCAGCGCGGGCGCGAACAGGTACGCGCAGGCCCAGCAGAGGATCATCCCGTAGCTGCCGATGACACCGAAGTGCTTGAAGCCCCGGAAGTCGGTGAACATCAGCGAGCCGTAGGCCAGCATCGCCGTGGCCGCGGACGCCAGCGTCGGTACCCAGGAGTCCCGGTGCGCCACCTGGATCGCCTCCTCGACGCCGGAGCCCCCCCGCCGCGCCTCCAGGTACCGGGCCATGTACATGATCCCGTAGTTGATCCCGTTGCCGGCGATGATGCTCACCAGGAAGCCGGTGGAGCTGTTCAGGTAGCCGATGGTGAGCCGCGTCAGGCCGAAGGTCCACAGCAGCCCGACCAGCAGCGACCCGGCCATCACCAGCACCGTGCGCACCCGCCAGAAGAACAGCAGCACGCTGCCGAGCACCCCCAGGAGCCCCAGCCCGCCCACGTGCGCCAGGTCGTTGACGATGGCGTTGTACTCCTCGGCGCTGGTGATCAGCCCCCCGGTGTAGCGGACCTCCATCGACGGATCGAAGCGCTTGGGGTTCACCTCCGCCACCACCGCCTCGACCTTCCTCCGGAACTCGGCGGTCTTCACCGACCCGGACACGGGCGTCTTCACCAGCAGCGCCGCGTAGGTCCCGTCCGCGTTCTCGTAGTAACCTCGCGGGTAAGCGTTGTCCTTCTTGCTCGCCTTCGGGTCCTCCTTCCGGTCGCCCTGGAGCCGCTTCTTGATGCTCTCCGCGGTGATCGGCGGCGGCGCTTCCCCCTCGTCCAGCAGCGTCCCTGACGCCTTCGCCACTTCGTAGTCGTAGCGCTCCTGGATCTCGTCGTGAGCCTTCTTCAGATCCGCGTGGTCCGCGTAGAGCAGCTTGTGCTTCTCGAAGAATTTCTGCGACTCCTTCACCCCCGCGTCCACGCTGCCCACCCACTCGGGCCCCAGCGCCTGCAGCCTCGGCGCCACCTCGTCCACGAACGCCTCCAGCGCCGCCGGGTTCGACGCTTTCGTCTCCACGTACAGCGACAGCGTCGACGCCCCGGGCAGCCGCTCCGACACCCGCCGCATCTCGATGACGCTCTCCTTGCCGTCCGGGAGCAGCTCCGCGAAATCCGGCTTCAGCGTCAGCCCCGAGGCCCCCAGCCCCGCCGGGATCATCGTCAACAGCGCAAGCAACAGGACCGTCCAGGGGCGGTTGGCCTGCATCTGGCCAAGCCACTGAAAAAGTCGGGGAGGAGGGGGATGGATCATCGGAGGCCAGGAGCAAATCTGCCAGAACCATGCCGGGGCACGGCGGCACCCACGCTCGGGACGCCAGGCGATGGATCATCTAGGGCAAAGGCGCAAGAGAAGTCAGGTTCCTGACATTTCTTTGCCCCGGACCCCCTGGCGCCCGCGCCAGGGGTGGCAACGCCGGTCCACTGTGCCCCGGGGTCACAGGTCCGCGGCGCCCCCCAGCAGCGCCCCCCGCTCCGCCAGATCCCCCAGCAGCACCGCCACCCCCTGCAACAGCGCATCGTCCACCGGAACTCCCCCCTCCCCTGCCCCCCCCACGATGGCCTCCTGCAGCGTGACCCCCCCCAGCAGCCGCCCCAGGATCGCCGCCGCCACCGGGGAAAGCTCCAAGTAACGAAGCTCATGCTCCGCGTCCCGGTAGGCCAGCAGCGCCACCGGGACCGCCTCCGGCTCGCTTCGGTCTTCCGGATCCTCCGGCAGCCGATGGACCGCGTGGCGGTAGCGCCGCAGCGCCGTCGCCTCCTGAAAGACCACCGGACGACCCAGCTCCAGCGCCGCCACCGCCGGGCGTCCCCCTCCGTCCAGCGCCGCCCCTACCTCGATGGACGTCGCCTCGTGCCGCGCTAGATCCAGCGCGTACGCCGGGAGATCCTCCGGCCAGGGCCGATCCGCCCACCACGCCAGGAACTCCGTGGGCACGTCCCGCAGGTAGTGCGTCCGGGGGCCCCGCTCCGCGTAAAACAACCGTACCTCCCGCCAGAAGCGCTCCCCCAGGCGTGCTGCGGTCCGGGGTAGAATCGAACCCATGCACTCGTCCAGGGCGCCGTGGACCAGGCGGCGGTAGAACGCCAGACGCGTCCCCTCCAGCGAAGCGGGTAGTTCTTGACCCAGTGCGGCGCTGGCCAGCTCAAGCTGGAGCGCGGCGAGGCTACCGGCGGGCGGCGAGGGCTCGGTCATAGGCGGCGCGGAGCGTCTGGACCTCGGAGAGTAGCTCGGAGAGCGGCGGGATGTGCTGGTCGCGTTCGAGGATGACCGGGAGCGGGCCAGTGCGCTCGATGACCCATTCGAGCAGGGCGATCACCGGGTCGGGGGTGGGGGCGCCGTGGGTGTCGACGAGGAGGTCTTCGTCCTCCCAGCGGTGGTGCCCGGCGACGTGGAGCTGCACCACCCTCTCCAGGGGGAGCTGCGCGAGGAATTCCACCGGGTCGAAGCGGTGGTTCTGCGCGTTGACGTGGACGTTGTTGACGTCGAGCATCAGCCCGGCGCCGCTCCGGTCGAGGATCTCGTTGAGGAAATCGGCCTCGCTCATCTCCGGGCGGCCGAGGTGGGCGTAGTAGGTGATGTTCTCCAGGGCGAGGGGTACATCGAGGCGAGACTGGGCCTCGCGGGTACGGGCCACCACGTGAGCGACCGCCTCGCGGGTGAAGGGCATCGGGAGCAGTTCGTGGAGCATGTTGTGGGGGGTACCGCTCCAGCAGAGGTGCTCGCTGTGGGCCCGGGCCCCCACCCGGGAGAGGAACCGACGGAGCTCGGAGAAATAGGCGTCATCGAAGGGATCGGTGCCGCCGAGGGACATGGAGAGCCCGTGGGTCAGCACGGAGAAGCGCTCGCCAGCGCGGGCCAGGGCGGCGGGGAAATAGCCGCCCCGGCGCATGTAATTCTCCGGGCAGATCTCGACGAAGGAGAGGCCCGGGTCCGGGTGAGCCAGCAGCTCCTCGAGGAAAGGCCAGCGGAGCCCCAGGCCAACGCCGCAGATCATCACTTCTTCTTGGGAGCTGCGGCGCAGGTACCGACCCCGCAGCCCGCGGCCCCGCCCCCACCGCCCCCCTTCTTGACGACGGGCTTCTTCTTCTCCTCGGGCTTCTCGTCGGTCTTGGCGGGGGTGGTCTCCGCGGGCTTGTCGTCCTTCTTGGCATCGGCGGGGGTGGCGGCCTTGTTGTCGGGGGTGGCGGCGGCGGGCTTGGCGCCGCAGTTGCTGTCGCCCTTGGCCCCGCAGCCCGCGGCGGCCTTGTCGTCGGGCTTGGCCCCGCAGCCGGAGGCGCTGCAGGAGCCCTGCCCCTTGCCCGCCTCAGGCCCCTGGACCTCACTGGCCTGGACCGGGTTCTTCGGGTCCGGGGTGGTGCTGCAGCCGAGCAGCGCGCTGGTGCCGAGGGCGGCGAGGGTGGTCAGGATGGACGAGGTAGTGAGGTGATTCATGGGGGCTCCTGGATGGATGATTCTACTCCAGCAGTCTGGAGTGAGCGCGAACAACTGCCTTACGAGGTGATCCGGCGGGCGGTTTCGGTCCCTTTGACAGCCCCGGCGAGGCGCACCACCCTGCCGGGCCATGGCGACCTACAAGCGGCCCGATCATTTCACCAAGGCGGCGAAGGCCCGGGGGTACCCCGCCCGGAGCGTCTTCAAGCTGGAGGAGATCGACCGGCGGGTCCGGCTGCTGCGGCCCGGCCAGCGGGTGCTGGATCTTGGCTGCGCTCCTGGCTCCTGGTCGCTCTACGCCTGCGAGCGAATCGGCCCCTCCGGGCGGCTGCTGGCGGTGGACCTCCAGCCCATCGCCCAGATGCTCCCGCCGAACGCGACCTTCCTCCAAGGGGATGCGCTGGCCCTGGCGGAGACGGAGCTGGCGGCCCACGCCCCCTACGACGTGGTGCTCTCCGACATGGCCCCCAACACCACCGGCAACCGGCTGGCGGACCAGACCCGGAGCTACCAGCTCTACCGCTTCGCCCTGTCCATGGCCGTCAGGCTGGGGGGGCAGGGCTCCTCCTTCGTGGGCAAGATCTTCATGGGGCCAGACTTCGAGCTGGCCCGGGAGGAGACCCGGGCGCACTTCGGCCAGGTGCGGCTGATCCGGCCCGAAGGGGTCCGCTCCAACAGCTTCGAGATCTTCGTGGTCGGCGCAGACAAACGGGAGCCCCCCCGCCTCCCTGGGTCACCGGAGACAGATCCGCGCTAAGCTCCCTCCCCCCACGAAGGAGCAGGACCTTGGAGCCAACCCCCCCCAGAGCGCGCCCCACCGACGAGGACGGAAACTTCCCGGGTCTCCGGGACCAGGTCAAGACCACCTTCGGCGTGATCGCGGCGACGACGAGGCCGCTCTTCCGCACCGACGCGACCGATCTGTTCGCCGTCTTCCTCGACCACCTGCCCCCCCGCTTCCGCCAGCACTACACCTGCAGCTGCTGCCGGGGCTTCCTCCGCCGCTACGGGGGTCTGGCGGTGGTGGGCGACGATGGCCGGCTGACCTCCGCGCTCTGGCCCGCCCCGGAGGATGTCCCCGAGACCTTCGCCCGCGCCGTGGAGGCGCTCCGGTCCCGGGTGGAGGCGGGCCGCATCGCCGGGGTCTTCCTCACCGCCAGCGACACGCTGGGTACGCCCGTGACCGGCGAGTGGAGCCACCTGTCCGTCGCGGTGCCCGCCGAGCGGCGCCACCGCAACCTGGTCCAGAGCGCCGGCCAGGTCGCGGCGGCCAGGCACCAGGAGCTGGAGGCGCTCCGGCGCGGCCTGGACGAGTTCCCCCAGCCCGTGCTGAGGAAGGCGCTGGACCTGCTGCTCTCCGGGGGTCTCTACCGGAGCGAGAAGGCGGAGGGGGTGATCCACTGGCTCCTGGGGCTCCACGAGACCCGCGCCTGCGCCCGGGACGAGCGCTCCCTGGAGAACCTGCTCTGGGTCGCCGCCGCGACCGCCCCCGCCGGGTTCTGCCACGTGCGCTCCGGCGTGGTGGGGACGCTGCTCGAAGACATCGCGGCGGACCTCCCGGAAGAGGATGTCAAGCGGAAATGGGCCGCGAAGCTCGCCCCTTCCCGGTACATGAGGGCCCAGGCCCCGCCCGCCGCCGGGAACATCGCCCAGGCGGAGAAGATCATCGAGACGCTCAAGGCAGCCGGAGCGCTCCAGCGGCGCTACGCGCGCCTCGACGAGCTGCCGACGTTCCTCTGGCGGCCCACCTCCCCGCCCGGGGCGGCCCCCGAGGCCCCCGCGGCCCCCGCGGTCTTCGGCCACATCACCCCGAAGGCCAAGGCCCCCGCGCCGGAGCCCCGCAAGGTCGCCCCGCAGAAGACCATGAACTGGGAGGAATTCTGGAGCACCGTGCTCCCGGAGGCGCAGAGCATCGAGGTGCAGGTCCCGAAAAACTCCGACCGCTTCGTGGCGCTGATGACCGCCGCGCAGCCGGGCGCGCCCCCGATCCTCCAGTGGGACAGCGAGGAGGCGCGCAACCCGTTCTCCTGGTACTACGCCGCGGGGATCGACGCGGAGATCCGCCGGCGCGTCCTGGAGGCCGGTGGCACCTACGAGGGCGTCGACATCCGGGCGTCGCTGCTGTGGAACAACCGCAACGACCTGGACCTCCACGCGCTCACCCCGGACAAGGAGCACATCTACTTCGGCAACAAGAAGGCCGCCTGCGGCGGCTGGCTCGACGTGGACATGAACGTGCGCGGCGAGACCGAGACCCCCGTGGAGAACATCCGGTGGCTCAAGGGCGCGGCGAAGGCGGGGACGTACGTCTTCTACGTGCAGAACTACCGCTTCCACGAGCACCTCCAGGCGCCCACGCCCTTCCGCATCGAGCTGGAGGTCAACGGCGAGATCTTCCACCACGATGGGGTCATCTCCCCCGCGAGGCAGACGGGCGCGGACTCCGACGTGACCGTGACCGAGTTTCCCTTCACCCCCGGGCAGAAGCTCGGCGCTCCCCCGCGAGGGATGCGCCACGCCGAGGAGAAGGGAGCCTGGAACGTGGCCCCGAGCCAGTGGGTCCCGGTCACCGGGATCGTCCCCTCCCCGAACCTCTGGGGGGACCGCCCGCTCCGGCAGCACGGGCGCCACCTCTTCTTCCTCCTCCACGGGTGCAGGGATACCCGCCGCGGGGTGGGGCGGGGCTTCTTTGTGGAGACCCTGAAGAGCGAATTTCACCCGATCCGGTCGACGCTGGAGGCGTACACGGCGACCGCCACCCTGGAGGGTTCCGAGGAGGCGACCGCCTGCGGGCTGGGGATGTCGGATCAGACCCCCTGGGATCTGCTGCTGCGGGTGACCACGGCGAGCGGCACCACCCTTTACCAGATTGATCGCTGGGAATGAGGCTGATCGTCGCCCTCGGGACACCGCAGACCCACGTGCTCTCCCCCGGGACGGTGCTGCTGGGGCGCTCGCCGGAGAACCACATCTGCGTCCTCCACGAGAGCGTGTCGAGGCTGCATGCGCAGATCGAGGTCGCCGAGGGGCGAGCGACGCTGGTGGACCGGAAGAGCACCCGGGGGACCTTCGTCAACGGCCAGCGGGTCAACCGCCACGAGCTGCGAGGAGGGGAGGTGATCCACCTCGGAGAGGTGGCCTGCACCTTCGTGGCGGACGGGGCGACCCCGGCGCCCATCCCGCCGACGGTGGTCGATCTCGGAGGCACGGTGCTCTCCGGGGCCGCGGCGCCGCTGCTGACCCGGGGGATCGACGGGCGGGCGACGCTGGCGCAGGTGAGCGACGCGCGGCGGGGAGGGAGGCTGACGGCGGAGCAGAAGCTGCGGACGCTGCTCCAGGTGAGCCAGATCCTGTCGGGGCCCGAGCCCATCGACGCGCTGCTGACGAAGATCCTGGATCTGGTCTTCCAGATCCTCGGGGTGAACCGGGCGGTGCTGCTGCTGGCGGACGAGGTCACCGGGGAGCTGGTGCCGCGGGTGGCCCGCCCCGAGGGGGACCTCCACCGCTACAGCCGCAGCGTGGTGCAGTACGCCCGGGACCACAACGCGGCGGCGCTCTTCTCCGACGCGGCGCGGGACGAGCGGCTCCAGGCGGCCCAGTCGGTGCTGCTGATGTCGCTCCAGTCGGCGATGGCGGCGCCGCTCCGGGCGCGGGACCGGCTGCTGGGGGTGCTCTACCTGGACAGCATCGCCGCCGGCAACGCCTACCTGGAGGACGACCTGGACCTGGTCGCCGCCTTCGCCAGCCAGGCGGCCATCGCCCTGGAGAACGCCCAGCTCTACCGGAAGATCGAGCAGGCGGCGGTGCTCCGGAGCCGCTTCGAGCGCTTCTTCCCCCCGGCGACGGCCCGGGAGATCGCCGCCTCCGGCGAGCCGCTGGCCACCGTCGACACGGAGGTGACCGCCCTGTTCGCCGACATCAGCGGCTACACGGCGATGGTCTCGGAGATGGCCCCCCGCGAGGTCGTCGCGCTGCTCAACGAGTACTTCGCCGAGGTGTCCGCGGTGGTCCTGCGCCACGAGGGGGTGATCGAGAAGTACATCGGCGACGCGCTCCTCGCGGTGTGGGGCGCCCCCCGCCCTCGCCCCGACGACGCGCTCCGGGCCCTGCGCTGCGCCGTCGAGATGCTCCGGAGCCTGGTCCCGTTCAACGAGCGCCGCGCCGCCCGGGGGCTCCCGCCGCTCCAGATCCACCTGGGGATCAACACCGGCCCCGTGGCCGCAGGGAACATCGGCTCCGAGGGGTACCTCCAGTACGCCACCATCGGCGACACCACCAACGTCACCAGCCGGATCTGCTCCGCCGCCGGCCCCGACGAGATCCTCGCCTCGGAGGTCACCCTCCGCCGCGCCGGCTCCTGCCCCTTCCCCTGCGAGGCCCTGGCGCCGGTTACCGTCAAGGGCAAGGCTGAGCCCCTCCGGCTCTACCGCATCCACTGGCGCGGCTTACCGCGGGCCTTGCTCGCGACACTGAAATGAACGAACGTCATTTCAGTGAACAAATTTCTTCTAAAATACACAACTCTTCTCGCACCTCTTCTCGCGAGCTGGCCCCTGCAAGGGCGGGCCGAGGAGGGCCCTCGGGTGCCCCCGGCGGTGAGGCAAGAGCGGCCATCCTTCCCTTCCGCGACGGTGCCGGTGCTCCCGGCGGGGCGGGATGACACCTTCGTGCTCGAGTCGCTCTCGGGCCAGGCGCTGCTGCGGCTGGGGATCAACCTGCAGGTCGACGCGCGGGCCACCCCGGGAGGAGCCAGGGAGCGCCCGGTGGGGCTGAGGCGGCTGAGGCCCGTGGTATCGGGGGCGGTGAGGCGCGGGGTGCAGTTCCGGTTCATGCCGGATTTCGCCGGGGACCGGGCGGAGGTCTTCGACGCCTACGTGGATCTGGGCGGCACCGCGGCGAGGCTGCTCGCGGGGAAGTTCAAGACGCCCTTCGGGCTGGAGCGGCTCCAGAACGCGACCAACCTCGCGTTCCTGGAGCGCGGGCTATCGGACAGCCTGGTCCCCAACCGGGACGTGGGGCTTCAGGTCCACGGGGAGCCGCTGGGCCGGAGGCTGCGGTACGCGGTGGCGCTGCTCAACGGGGCGCCGAGCGGGGGGAGCGCCTCGATCGAGGCGGATCGCGCCAAGGATCTGGCGGCGCACCTGTTCGCCCACCCGTGGCTGGGGGAGCACGGGCGCCTGGGGCTGGGCGCGGCGGTGACCCGGGGAGAGCGGCAGGGGACAGGCAACGCCCCCCAGCTCGCCGCCTACCGGACCCCGGCCAGAGAGGCTTATTTCCAGTACGCCAAGGGGGTATGGCTCCAGGGAACGCTGCGGCGCGGGACGCTCCACGGGTACCTTTTTTTCCGGCGGCTGGGGGTGCTGGCCGAAGGGGTCCAGATCGAGGAGCACGTGGCCGGGGAGACGCTGGCGCCGACGCGGCTGGTGCACCGGGGCTGGCAGGTCCAGGGGACGGTGCAGCTCACCGACGACGAGGCGCGGTTCGACGGGGCGATCCCGAGGCGACCGCTCCACGAGGGGGGGCCCGGGGCGCTGGCGCTCTCGGGCCGCATCGATGGAGTGACCATGGACGCCAGGTCGCTCGCGGGCGCCGCCGCGGAGGGGGCCAGCCTGCGGCTACGGAGCTACACCTACGGGCTGACGTGGGTCCCGGATGGGCACTTCCGGGCGCAGATCGAGCATGTGCTGCTGCTCCGCCGCGGCGCCGGGTCGGTGGAGCATGCGATCCAGGCGAGGCTCGGGGCGCGGTTTTGAGGCGACCTCCCGGCGGATGGGCCAGGGTGACCGCCCGGGGGCTCTCGCGCTAGGGTAAGGCCATGCCGGAGCTTGTCCCGCGGGTGGTCCTGGACATGGTGGCGCGAGGAGAGGCGCGCAGGGAATGGCGGGCGCTCGCCCTGTTCGCCGACGTCTCCGGCTTCACCGCGATGACCGAGGCCCTGGCGAGCCACGGGGCCGAAGGGGCCGAGCTGCTGGCGGACGCGCTCCGGGCCTACTTCGACCCGATGCTGGCGCTGGTGCAGGAGGCCGGCGGCCTGGTGACCGGCTTCGCGGGGGACGCCTTCACGACCCTGTTCCCGGACGACGGCGGCCACGAGGCGGTGGAGGAGGCGCTGCTGGCGGCCTCCGGGATGCGGGATTTCTTCCTGAAGCACCCGGTACGGCGCACGCCCTTCGGCGACTTCCCCTTCGCCCTCAAGCTGGGGCTCTGCTCCGACCGGGTGGCCTGCGAGGTGGTCCGGGGCCGCTCGGACCGCCACGTGGGGTACTTCCGGGGGCCTGCCATCGACCGGGCCGCGGCGGCGGAGCAGTCCGCTGGCAAGGGCGAGGTGGTGCTGGCGCCGGAGATCCTCCGGCGGGCCCGGGGCTGGTCCCTGGAGGGAGGGCTGCGGGCGGCCCACGGGGCGCCGCGCTCCGAGTTCCCGGACGGGGTCCCCTCGGCGGGGCTCCGGGGGGAGGCGCTGTTCCTGCCGCGCTCGGCCCTGGGGTTCCCCACGGAGGGGGAGTTCCGGGACGTGGTCCCGGTCTTCTTCGCCTTCGACGAGGGCTGCGACGCCAGGGCCCTCTCCGAGCTGCTGATCGACGAGCTGCTCCGCCACGGCGACGGGGCGCTCCGGGTCGAGTTCGGCGACAAGGGCAGCGTCGCCTGGACGTTCTTCGGTGCCCCGGTCGCCTTCGAGGACCAGGCGGACCGGGCGTTGTCCTTCGCCCGCTCGGTGGTGGCCCGCTCCGGCGGCGGGGTGCGGGCCGGGGTGACCCGCGGCGTCGCCTACGCGGGCTTCCTCGGGGGCCGCGCCCGGGCGGAGTTCACCTGCCTGGGCCGCGCCGTCAACCTGGCGGCCCGGCTGATGGCCAGGGCCCCGGCGGGGGAGGTGTGGTGCTCCCGAGGGCTGCGGGAGCGGGCGCGGTTCCACGATTT
>CAZSDX010000140.1:0-1748 GCA_964605685.1 uncultured Polyangiaceae bacterium | reverse complement strand
GAGCACCGAGCTGACGCGTCTGGAGGGGCTGGTGAGCCGGGCGCTGGAGGGGCCCTCGCCGGGGGTCATTTACCTGGACGGCGACGCGGGCCTGGGGAAGACGACGCTGCTGGCGGCGCTCCGGGCGAGGCTGCTGGAGCGGGACGACGCCCCGGTGGTGCTCTGGGGCGGCTGCCGCGCGCTGGGCGGCCAGCCGCTCGGCCCCCTGCGGGAGGCCCTCTGGGGGGAGCGGGACGTGCTGGGTGACCACCCCGCCGAGGAGATCTCCGGCACCCTGACCCAGCTCGCCAGCTGGGGCCCGGTGGTGCTCTTCCTGGACGATGCGGTCCAGCTCGACGACGCCTCGCTGGCCCTCCTCCGGGACACGCTCGCCCGGCCGGGGCTGGCGCTGGCGGCGGTGCTGGCGGTGCGCCCCGACGACCGGGGGCGGTTGCTGCGCTTCGACCTCCCGGGGGAGGCTCACCACCTCGAGCTGCTCCCCTTCGACGAGGTCGAGCTGGCGGAGCTGCTCCGCGCTCGGATGGGTTCACCCCCCACGGCGACGCTGCTGGAGCTGGTCAACCATGCCTCCGGGGGTAACCCCCTCCTGGCGATCGAGCTGGCCGCCACCCTCCAGGGTAAAAACGTCCTCGACCCGGCGGCGCTGCTACCGGAGGAGGTGACGCCGCTGCTGGTGTCCCGCCTGGACCGGCTCTCGGTGAACGTGCGCCGCACGGTGCAGGTGGCCTCGGCCCTGGGGCCCACCCTGGACGCGGACTCCCTCCTGGAGCTGATGAACCGCCAGCCCCGCGTGCTCGACTACGTGCGCCTCGCCGCCAAGGCCCGGGTGTGGAGCCACGACCAGCAGGGGCGCATCGCGTTCCGCAGCGGCATGCTCCGGGACGCCGCCGCGCAGATGCTGCCGCGGGCCAGGCTCCGGCGCCTGCTGCGGGAGGCCGCGGAGATCCACGCCAGCCGCGGACGCACTGCGGAGGCGCTCCGGGCGCTGGAGCAGCTCTCCGGGATGCTCCCCGACGGCCCCGAGCGCGCCCGGGTCGAGGAGCAGCGCCGCGCGCTCACTCCGGCCTCGGCCGAGGGCAAATACATCGCGACATTCGGCCTGACTGAGCCCGATCATGGGTCTGACGCCACCCACATGGAGACCCGCGCAGTGCGCGAGGAACGTGATGGCGTCGCTGGCTGGCGCATCAATGGCGAGAAGATGTGGATCACCGGCATGCATGTGGCGACGCACTGCATGCCGTTCGCCCGCACCAGCGGTCAGGATGGCGATGCCTCGGGCATCACCTGTTTCCTCGTGCCCGCCAACGACCCCGGGGTGCGGATCGAGGAATATCTCTGGACTTTCAACATGCCGACCGATCACCCGCGGGTGTCGTTCACCGACATCTGGGTGCCGGACAGCGCGATTTTCGGCCCGCTCGGTGGCGGTCTGTCGTTGGCTCAGCACTTCGTCCACGAGAACCGTATCCGGCAGGCCGCGAGCTCACTGGGGGCTGCGGTTTACTGCATCGAAGAGAGCGTGAAATACGCCCGCCTGCGGAAGCCGTTTGGCGAGGCTTTGGCCAAGAACCAGGCGATCCAGTTCCCGCTTGTGGAACTGGCCACGCAGGCCGAGATGCTGCGGCTGCTGATCTACAAGACCGCCTGGGAGATGGACCAGATGACCAAGCCGGAGGTCGAGAAGCGGCTCTCCGACAAGGTCTCGATGTGCAATTACTGGGCGAACCGGCTGTGCTGCGAGGCGG
>CAZSDX010000139.1:0-13972 GCA_964605685.1 uncultured Polyangiaceae bacterium | reverse complement strand
TCTGACTCATCCATGCCGAAAGCATATCACAAATTCTGTGTTAGAAACCCTCTTAAATCCCCGGCCCCCGCCCCCCTTGCCCCCGGGTGCAGGGGCGGGGCGAGACCCTGCCGCAGGTGCCCGAGGGCGGCGTCAGCCCTCGGCGTTTCCTCACGTTTCCCGGGAGAAAAGCGCTGCGACTGCCCCCCAAAAATACCTCCTGGAAACACGGCGGACAGACCGGGGGTGAGGTACGCTGGGCACGAGGCGCGGTGGACAACGAAGCGAGGCTGGAGAGAAGCGGAGCGTGGTGGCTGGGGGGGAGCCTCGCGCTGACGGCGGCGGCGAGCGCCTGCGCGGGGGTGGGCTTCTGCGTCGGGAGCTTCTGGCGGGATGCCTACGGGGCGGGCCTCTTCGTGATTTTCCTCGGGGTGGCGTCGGCGCTGATCCTGGCGGTGATGGCGCTGGCCTGCGCCGTGGCGGGGCTCACCACCCGCCACCGGACCGCCGCGACGGTGGCGCTGCTCCTGGCGCTCGGAGGGCCCTTTCTGGCGGGGGTGATCGGACTCCGCCTCGGGGAGCATTTTTTGGATGGCGAGCGGAAGGGCGGTAAGAGCTCGACCTGCATCCCGAGTTCGACCACGCGGTCAGCGGGGATCCCGAAGTAGGCGGTGGCGGGGCGCGCGTTGCGGGAGAGGAAGGCGAAGAGGCCCTTGCGCCAGCGCATCATGCCCTCCTTGACGGTGGCCAGGAGCGTCTCCCGGCCCAGGTAGAAGGTGACCGTCTCCGGGTCGATGGTGAGGCCGAAGATGGCGACGGCTTCGAGGATGGAGGGGATGCGAGGGGTCTCCATGAAGCCGAAGCGGGCCTGGACGCGGAAGAAGTTCTGGGGGAGTTCCTCGACGGTGATGCGCTTCCGGGGGGAGACGTAGGGGACGTTCTCGCTGAGGATGGAGACGAGGACGACCTGCTCGTGGAGCACCTGGTTGTGGCGGAAGTGGTGGCGAAGCACCACGGGGACGCCGGTGGGGCTCTGGGTCATGAAGACCGCGGTGCCGGTGACGCGATGAGGTTTCTTTGCCTCGACCTCTTGGACGAAGTCGTCGAAGGGGACCTGGTTGCGGGCGAAGTAATCGCCCAGCAGGCGGCGGCCGGTCTTCCAGGTGGTCATCATGGTGAAGACGACGGAGCCCATGAGCAGGGGGACCCAGCCGCCGTCGCGGATCTTGATCAGGTTGGCGCCGAGGAAGACCAGGTCGTAAACGAGGAAGATCGCGACCAGGGGGAGGGCCTTCCAGACGGGCCATTTCCAGGTGCTGGTGGTGACGACGAAGAAGACGATGGAGGTGATGGCCATCAGGCCGCACTCCGCCAGCCCGTAGGCTGCGGCCATCCTGGTCGACGACTGGAAGGAGAGCACAAGAAGGATGCACACCGCCCAGAGGACGCCGTTGACCTCGGGGATGTAGATCTGCCCCTCGTGCTTCTCCGAGGTGTGGACCACGGTGACCCGGGGGCAGAAGCCGAGTTGGACCGCTTGGCGCGTCAAGGAGAAGGCGCCGGAGATGAGGGCCTGGGACGCGATGACCGTGGCGCAGGTGGCCAGGGCAACCATGGGGTAGAGCCCCCAGCGGGGGGCCATCTCGAAGAGCGTCGAGGTCTGGAGCACCGACGGGTTGCGGAGCACCAGGGCGCCTTGCCCGAGGTAGTTGAGGAGCAGGCAGGGCATCACCAGGCCGTACCAGGCGATGCGGATGGCGCGGCGGCCGAAGTGGCCCATGTCCGCGTAGAGCGCCTCGCCGCCGGTGACGCAGAGGACTACCGCGCCCAGCACGTGGAGGCTGATCATGCCATGGTGGGCGAGGAACTGGACGCCGTAGGCCGGGTTGAACGCCCGGAGCACGCCGGGGTTCTGCACGAACTGGGCGACGCCGAGGACGGCGAGGGTGGAGAACCAGAGGACCATCACCGGGCCGAAGGCGCCGCCTATCCCCTCGGTGCCCTTGCGCTGGACGGCAAAGAGCGCGGAGAGGATGAGCACCGTGAGGGGGACCACGTAGTTCTTGAGGGAATCGGTGGCGACGTTGAGTCCCTCGACGGCGCTCAGCACGGAGATGGCGGGGGTGATGGTTCCATCGCCGTAGAGGAGCGCCGCGCCGAAGAGGGCCAGCAGCACCAGGGGCCCCCCGGCGCCCCGGGGAGAGTGCTTGTTCTTCTCGGGGAGGAGCGCCAGGAGCGCCAGGATGCCGCCCTCCCCGTCGTTGTCGGCGCGCATCACGAAGGAGACGTACTTGAACGCCACCACGCCGATCAGCGACCAGATCATCAGCGAGAGCACGCCGAGGATGTTGTCCGGGGTAGGTTTGGCGCCGTGCTCGCCGGAGAAGCACTCCTTGAGGGCGTAGAGGGGGCTGGTCCCGATGTCACCGAAGACGACACCGAGCGCAGCGACCACCAGCCCGGGGAGGCTGCCGTGGGCGGGCGGAGCCCCCTGCGCCTGATGCCGGGTGATACCGAGGGGGCCGCCCGGATCAGGAGCGGAGGCGGAGGAAGGCCCAGAGGAAGCAGACATGCGGGCGCACTATGCCGCAAGCGCCCCGAGCTTACTACCGGAGGAGGTTAAGCCCTCGGCGAGGCGGAGCAGCTCGGGACCGAAGACCTCGGTCTTGTGGATGGAGCGCCCGAGCATCAGCCGGGCGCACTCCTGGACGCCCTCGGTGATGGCAGGGTGAGGATGGACGCAGTGATCGATGTCGTCGAGGGTGGCGTTCTGGTCGATGAGGAAGGCGATCCCCTGGATGGCGCTGGAGGCCTCGGGGCCCACGACCCGCAGGCCAAGGAGCCGCCCGTTGTCGCCATCCTCTTCGCGGCTCGCCAGCAGCTTGACGAAGCCCCGGGTGGCCCGCATGGCGATGTTGCGGTTCACCAGCGCGTTGGCCACGACGCCGACGCGGTAGGGGATCTTCTGCTCGCGGGCCTGCTGCTCGTTGAGCCCCACGCTGGCCACCTCCGGGTTGAGGAACATGATGGCCGAGAGGGCCTCATAGCGGATCGGGTGGGGAGGCATGCCGAACATGCGCTCGACCGCGTGGCGCCCCTCCAGCTCGGCGACGTTGGCGAGGGCGACATCCATGGTGGCGTCGCCGGCAGCGTAGATGTGGGGGAAGGACGTGCTCCGCGTCTGGTCGACGACCACGCCGCCGATGCGGTCGAGGGCCACGCCGATCTCCCCGAGGCCGAGGCCGGCGGTGTTGGGCACCCGGCCGATGGAGATGAGCGCCCGCTCGACCTGGAAGGTGCGCGTCTCCCCGTGCTCGTCGGTGAGCACGTACTCGACACGGTCGCCGGTCACCTTCAGCTCCTGGAGCTTCGACTGGCGGTGGATCACCACCCCCATCTGCTCGAAGCTCCCGGCGACCACCTCTGCCACGTCCGCGTCCTCGAAGGGGAGGATGCGCGGCTGCCGGTCGATGATGCTGATGCGGGTCTTTCCGAAGTTGGCGAAGATCGTCGCGTACTCGCAGCCGATGACGCCGGCCCCCACGATCACCATCGACGAGGGGAAATCCGGCATTCCCTCGATGTGATCGCTGGTGAGGATCCGCTCCCCGTCGATGGAGATCCCGTCCGGCGTCCGGGGGCGGGAGCCGGTGGCGATCAGGAAGTTACGGGCCTCGATCTTCCGCTCGCTCCCGTCGTCGCCCCGGACCACCACCGCGTGGGGGCTCACGAAGCGCCCCCTCCCCTGGAACAGCTCGACCCGCCCCCCCCGGGGGCCCGGCGTCGCCAGGCAGGCGATCTGACGCTCCAGGAGCTCCCGCCGCCGGGCCACGGCCTCCCGCACCGCCTCGATCACTGCCTCGTAGCGGATCTTCAGGTCACCGGCGTGGAAACCCCGGTCGACCCGGCAGGCGAGCGCGTAGTCGTTGGACAGGTGCCACATCGTCTTCGACGACAGGGCTCCGGCGTGGATGCCCGCGCCGCCGAGGCGCCCCGCCTCGACGAGGGCCACGTTCTTGCCGAGGTCGTGGGCTCGCATGGCCGCCGCGTAGCCCGCAGGGCCCGCGCCGAGGATACACAGGTCAACGTTCAAAGCCGCATCCTCCGAGAGCAGAACGAGTATCGGTTTTTTCTCGGTCCTGCAACGATGGATCCCGTCCCCATGGCCCCCACGCGCTCCCTCTGGTCCCTCCTCCTGCTGCTCGCCGCCTGCCACACGGATCCGCCCCCGGAGGCACCGCCCCCCTCCGGCTGCGGACCGGGCATGGCCGAGATCTCCCTCCAGGAAGGGGCATCCCTGTGTGTGGACCTCGCCCCGGTCACCGTCGCCGCCTACGAGGAGTGCGTGGGCCGGGCCCTCTGCTCGGCACGCCCGGCGGGGCGGGGCTGCCTCCGTGACGACCTCGCGACCCAGCAGAAGCCGGTCAACTGCGTCGACATGGCCCAGGCGGATGCCTTCTGCAAGTCCCAGCGCAAGCGGCTCCTTACCCGGGTGGAGCTGGGGGGGGTCCCTTTCCGCGACGACCGGCAGGTCCGCTGGCCTTCCCCGGTCGAGTGGACCTCCACCCCGGCCCAGCCTGGCC
The DNA here is from genome assembly GCA_964605685.1 of uncultured Polyangiaceae bacterium. Taxonomy (GTDB): domain Bacteria; phylum Myxococcota_A; class Polyangia; order Polyangiales; family Polyangiaceae; genus JANWXX01. The sequence continues at coordinate 9,410 of CAZSDX010000139.1, read as the reverse complement.
ACGCCTTCGCCCTGCGCTACACGGAGGGGACGCGCACGTTCTTTCTTCCGGAGGTCTTCCCGACCGCCACCCAGGACGCCTCGCTGGGCTTCCGCTGCGGACGCTGAGCCCGGGGGTGGCAGGAACGTCTGCGGGTGCTGTAGCGTACCTGGGTTGGCCAGGAACCTGGCCCTTGCTAAACGGGGAACGAATGCTGACATTCAGCTCCAATCCGAAGGTTGCCGAAGAGCAGATGCATGCGGTCATCTTCTACCTGACCGCCTTTGGCTACATCGACGGTGACTTCGACAGCTCTGAAAAGGAGTACATCCAGGCCCACATCGAGAAGCTGGTTGACCACCGGGCCCGGGCCGCGCTTGGCGACGACGAGGTCACCCGAAAAGATATCGTCGGGCGCTGGACCAAGCACTTCCACGACGTCCTCGACGAGGTGGACGCCAGCATCCAGTCGCACTTCACCGAGTCGGTGGCCGACGGCGAAGACACCCGCCAGTTCGTCCTGGCCAAGCTCAAGCTGCGCTGCTTCGAGATCTTCCGCAAGCTCGACGACGACAACCGGGTGGCGCTGCTGGCCACCGTCGACGAGCTGATGCATGCCGACGGCGTGGTTCACCCCAACGAGCAGCGCTTCCGCGACGAGCTGGGGGAGCTGCTCGCCACCCCCGTCGAGCTGGACGACGCCGAGATCGAGCTGCTCGACCAGGGAGACGTGGTGGTCAACGAGGCCAGGTCCGTCGCCCCCAAGCAGGAGAACCACCCCTTCTTCCTCCAGTTCGAGCAGGACTACGGCACCGACCCCGCCGTCGTCGCCCGCCAGACCCAGAGCGACATGGCCCTGGTCGACCGGGTGCTGGCGAAGCTCGGGGAGCAGCGTGCCCAGGGCAAGGGCAAGCTCAGCGGCACCCAGGACGTCTCCGAGTTCGCCGGTCAAGCCCCCTTCCTCGACGGCCACGTCTACGTCCACCCCACCCGCCCCGGCAAGGACTACGAGCTGCTGGTGCTGGGGGATCTGCACGGGTGCTACTCGTGCCTGAAGGCAGCGCTGCTCCAGGCGGATTTCTTCGCCAAGGTGCAGGCTTACCACGACGACCCGGAGCGCAACCCGGACATGAAGCTGGTGCTGCTGGGCGACTACATCGACCGGGGGCGCTACAGCTACAACGGCGTGCTCCGCACGGTGCTCCAACTTTTCTGCACCGTGCCCGAGCATGTGTACATGCTCCGGGGCAACCACGAGTACTACGTGGAGCTGAACGGGCGCATCTACGGCGGCGTCAAGCCCGCGGAGGCCATCAATTCGCTCCAGGACATTGCCCCCCGGGAGGTCTTCGTCAAGTACATGAAGTTCTTCGAGGCCATGCCCAACATGCTGCTCTTCGACCGCAGCATCTTCGTGCATGCGGGCATCCCCCGGGACGACACTCTCGCCGCCAAGTGGACCGGCCTCGAATCCCTCAACGACGGCGAGCTACGCTTCCAGATGCTCTGGAGCGACCCGTCAGAGGCGGAGTACATCCCCCTGGATCTCCAGAAGGCCAACGCCCGCTTCCCCTTCGGAAAGCGCCAGTTCAAGAGCTTCATGAGCCGCCTAGGCACCACCACCATGGTCCGCGGCCACGAGCGCATCGTCGAGGGCTTCAAGAAGGTCTACGACGACGACGACGCGCGCCTCTTCATCCTCTTCTCCGCTGGCGGCGCCACCAACAACGACCTCCCACCCACCAGCAACTACCGGGAGGTCAAGCCCATGGCCCTCACCATCCACCACCGAGACGGCGTCTCCCAGTACACCCCTTTCCTCATCGACTACGCCCGCTACAACGACCCCCGCACCAACGCCTTCTTCAAGTCCCAGCTCGGCTGAGCGCCCCCGTTCAGGGGCTCGCGCCCGCCCACCGGAGCATTCCGAAGACCAGTACCCCGGTCACCGACACGTAGAGCCACAGCGGCAAGGTGATCCGGGTGACGCGCCGGTGCCGGTCGAACGCCTTGCGCCAGGCGAAGTAGAGGGAGGTGAACACCAGGGGCACCACGGCAATGGACAGCAGCACGTGGCTTGCCAGGATGAACAGGTAGAGCCCCCGCAGCGGCGCGTCGGCGGGGTACTTCGTGTCCCCGTGGACAAAATGGTACACTAGGTACCCCACCAGGAAGAGCCCCGAGGCCCCCAGCGCCGACAGCATCAGGTACTGGTGTGCCTTGAGCGCCCGGCGCCGGACCGCCGCGTAGGCCGCCACCAGCAGGCAGGCCGCCGTCGCGTTGAGGCTTGCGTTGACCGCCGGCATGAAGCGCAGGTCGAGGCCGCTGCCGTCGCCCTTGTGCACCAGCAGCAGGTACCCGATCAGCGCCACCGCCGCCGTCGACACCAGGCCGTTGACGACGAAGAAGGGACGATCCGAGGGCGGCGCGAGAGGGAGCGATTCCATGGGCGTGGCTTAGGGCAACCGGCGGCGAAATGCCACGGGCTCCGCCGGACCCGGCACCGGACCGCGTGCTGCGGCATCCAACCCCTGGACCTCGCGGCTCCCACCTGCGCTGCCCCCCTCCATGTACGAGATCGAGATCGACCCCCTGTCGGCCCTGCCCGCCAGCCCCCAGGCTCCCCCCCTCGCCTGGTCCTCCCTTGACCCCACCCGGATCGAGGACCTCTCCGACGCCGAGCTGGACGAGCTGCCCTTCGGTGTCATCTGCCTCCACCGCGACGGGACCATCCTCCGCTACAACCTGGCCGAGTCCCGCCTCGCCCGCCTTGACCGCGCGCTGGTGCTGGGGAAGCCCTTCTTCCAAAAAATCGCCCCCTGCACCGCCGTCCCAGAATTCCAGGGCCGCTTCGAGGCGTTCCTTCAGGCCCCCCGCGAGACCCTCCTCCAGCGCTTCCAGTTCCTCTTCGACTTCAAGTTTGGTGCCCAGCTTGTCACCATCGAGATGGTCCGCTCGCGCCTCGGGGATCGGGCCTACCTGCTGGTCAACCGCAACCAGCTCCTCCCCCCGCGCCCCGAGGCCTCTGCCCCCGCCCCCAGCGTCCGCGCCTGGGAAGGGAGCCAGCCGGGAGGCGTGCTCCGTAACCTCCGCGACGAGCGCTTCCTCCGCCTGGGCGCCGCCTCGCTCCAGGGGCTCTTCTCCGCGGCCACTCGTGTCCGCGCCGACGCTCCGGCGCTCCTCGACGGCTGGGGCTTCGAGGTGGGCCGGATCGCCGCCCTGGACCTGGAGACCCTCGCCCTGGAGCAGCACAACATCCCTCTCCACGCGCTGCGCCTGGGCGACACCCTCGCCCTCGTCGCCCACCATTTCCAGGATCTCGGCCTTGGCGATCTGCGCTTCGACCTCGATCCGGCGCCCACCGCCGGTGCGCTCCTGGTTCACGTGGATCGGGGGATCTTCCCCGGCGCCTTGCGCTGCCCTCCGGAGCAGCGCCACGGCTTCCACGAGGGGTACCTGAGGGCGATCTTTTCCCACCTTGCCTCTCGAAAGCTCACCGTGGCGCACCTCCCCCTCCCCGGACAGGATCCGGTCCAGACCTGCGCTTACCTCGTCCTCGATCCTTCGCGGCGCCCTGTGCTCGACGCCATCCTTGCCTCCTCCCCGGCCTCGCTCCGGGAGATCCTCGATCAGCTCGCCCGAACCTTGCCCTCGTGACCCCCCCGCCCGCTCCCCCCTCCCCTCCCTCCCCCCGGCCCCTGGATCAGCCGGTCTCCGCGTTCTTCGAGCGCCTCCCCTGGCGGCCCTCTCCTCACGCCGTCCTCTGCCAGTGGACCACCGCCGAGGTCTTCCGGCGTTTCTTCCCGGAGCCCCGCGATGAACGGTAACCAGACCCTCTCCGTCGGCACGGTATTCGCGGGGGATTTCCGTCTCCTCGGCCCCCTTGGCCAGGGCGGTATGGGTTCCGTCTACCTGGCCGAGCAGCTCAGCACCGGCCAGCGCCGGGCCCTCAAGATCCTCCACGAGCAGTTCACCGCCGACCCTGCCATGCGCGCCCGCTTCGAGCAGGAGGCCCGTGTCGTCGCCCGCATCCCCAGCGACCACGTCGTCCAGATCATCGCCTCCGGCGTCGATCTGGAGAGCGGTCACCCCTGGATCTGCATGGAACTCCTCGACGGTTCCAGCCTGGAGAGCCGCTTTCCTCTCGGCGTGCCTGTCCCCTGGAGGGACCTCCGGATCCTGCTGGATCAGCTCGGCCACGCCCTGTCCGCCGCCCACGCCGCCGGCGTCGTCCACCGGGATCTCAAGCCCGACAACATCTTCCTTGCCAGGCCCCGGATGGTCGGGATCCCCTTCCTCGTGAAGCTCCTCGACTTTGGCATCGCCAAGGTGCTCCGGGAGGCCCGCCCCAACCCCACCATGGCCCTCGGCTCCCCTTACTGGATGGCCCCCGAGCAGATCGATGGGCGCCGCGCCGTCAGCCCCGCCACGGACGTGTGGGCCTTGGGCCTCCTGGCCTTCCGTCTGCTCACCGGTCGGCTCTACTGGAAGGCCCTCCGCGACGGCACCGAGAGCCCCCTGCTGGTCTTCCAGGAGATGAACGCCAGGCAGTTCGCGCCTCCCTCCGAGCGCGTGCGGGAGCTGGGCCTCTCTTGCACGCTGCCTGCCGGGTTTGACCTCTGGTTCCTCGGCTGTGTCAACCACGACCCCTCCCGGCGCTTTCCGGACGCTCGTGCTGCCCTCGACGCCTTCCGGCAGCTCCCTGCTCCCGACAAGCTCGACACGCTCCCTTCCGCTGGGGTCTCGCCTGCCACCCAGGATGCACCTCCCTCGCCTGCGCCTCCCACGCCCCCATCCCGCCCGCGCGTCCTGCTGCTGCGCCACCGCCGCTGCCATGACGCCGCCGAGCTACTCCGCGAGTACGGCGACGACCTTTCCCTGGAGGGGCTCTGGGTGCGCACCAGCGCGCCGCTCCCGGTTGGCACCGCGGTCCTGCTCGACATCCGCATGGCGGACGAGGTTCAGGCAGCGAACGGCTCTGGCGTGGTGACGGAGGTCCACGCGGACGGTATGTTCGTCCGCTTCTCGGGGCTGAGCGGCCTGCTGGTGGACGCCATGGCCCGCCGGCGTTCCCCGCATCCCCTGGACCCGCACCCCTGGCGCTAGCCACGGCGCTACCACGCCTCACTCCCGGCCCCCGGCCCCTCTCCGTGGCTCGCCTCACGGATCTCCGGAGCAACGGTTTTCCTTGCATTTCATGCGTATCCAGGAAGTCATCTGATTTTCGGATTCCTTCCACGGGATCGCGGTGCATTGGAGGTCAGAGGAGCATGGTGGCATGCAAAATTGATAATGCTGATCGGCAGGAAGGGTATCTCCGCAAACCATGGATTCAGGACAATCGCTGTTCTTAAGGCATGGTTTTGTGCAGATAGATCGGGTTCCCATATCCGCGGTGTAGAGTTGCTGCTCCGCAAGACAGTAAAGACCAGGAACACAATCCGAAGTCCGATCACAGAGCCCCCCTTGTGGAACGTCCGCGGATGCACCTAGAAAGTTGCAACTCCCTGTGGGGTTGCATTGGGAGCGGAGTCGCTCGGATTCGTAAAAATAGGAACAGTCTGAATCTGATTTACACTGACCTGGAACCTTTTGTAGCTTCAGGAGGTAAAGGTACGTGTTTGAGTTATCCGAATTTTCCATACCTTCAATGCGAACGAAATAACGCCCACCAGGAAGAAAATGAACGAACAAACTTTGCTTTTCTCCCAAGGGGGATTCACCGAGCAGCACGCCGGCTTCACTGAACAAGGCGAGTCGGTAAGTTCTCCATGGGAGCCCTTGCTCCCAGGAGAGATCTGCTTTGAGCGATGTTCCTTCGGGGACCTCCACCATATGCCAGGCATAGTTGCCGAGCCCGACACAGGTTCCGCCTTCGAGGAGGATGGAGGAAAGTTCCGCAGGGAGTACGTTTCCATGGAAGAGTGCTTCGGCAGGGGTAGCGGGAGCGGGGGGGTAAAGGCTATCCATGCAAGGTGTGGGTGGGACGCCGCACTCTCCATAATCTCCGGCAAGCAAGCAGGATTTTGTTCCACCTTCACACTCGAAAGAATTTTGACATTCCCCGCAAACATGGTTGACACAGTAAGGGCGAGCGGGATCTTTTTTCAGACAATCCATCTTCGTTTTGCACTCGATACACTTGGAAAAAGGAGGTGAATTATCACAAATTGGCCGCATAGGGTCTTTGCAATCCGAATCTTGCACACACACCGGGATGCAGGAAAAATTCACGCAGGCTCCTGGTTGAGGGCAATGTTCGTCCACGGTACACTCAACGCAGAAAGCTCCGATGCAGTAAGGAAGCGAGGGATCTTTACAAGCTGAATCATCTTGACAGAAAACACACGTTCCGTTGGAGGAACAAATTGGGTAACTTGGATCCTTGCAATCAGCATCACTTTTGCACAAGAACATGCAACCACCGCCAACGCAGGAGTTGTAAGGATCTTGGCAGTGAGAATCGAGGTAGCAATCGTCGCACCGATTCAGGAAAGGGTTGCAATACTTTCCTTTTCCACAATCTTCGTCCTGAAAACAATGCACGCACACCCCCTGAGGAGAACACACCTGTCCAAAAAAACTACCCTTGCAATCCTTGGAAGACGTACAAGATTCCACACATTTTCCCTCCTTGCACCGCCAACCTTGCACTCCACAATCGGCATCTTTTTGACATCCCGTGCATTGGTGTTTCAAAGGATCGCAGTGGTACTCACATTGCCCGTCCGAAATACATCCTACACATTTTTTTGAATTTTGATCGCAAAAAAGACCTTTCTCAAAGCACTTGTCTTCCTTCTCGCAAGTTGGCTGGCACTGCCCCAAGTAGCAATAAGAATCGGGTTCTTTGCAGTGCTCGTCCTTGGTACAGGGAGCACATATTTGCTCCGGCGAGCAGTGCCAATCCACACCATGTTCGGAAAGACAATCTTCATCACTGAAGCAAAAAATCCCGAGTTTTGTGCATTCTTCTTTCGGGAAAGGAGCGTTGCAATCCCTGGGATGCTCCCCGGATGGATCTTCTGTCGGGCTCGTTGTGCATGTGTAAAAAGAGTCCCCCCAACCGCACGCAAGCCCTTTGGAAGCACAGTCCACGGTCCACACTTCGAGCTTGGAAAGCCCGCTGACTGTAACGCGATGAACAGTACTTCCTTCGCAACAACCAGAGGAACCATGGAATTTTTGGCAGGTAGCAAGGTTCTTTGGGGTAGATTCGCTGCTTCCCCCTTCTCCGCCACTGGATTGTCCCCCTTGCGCTCCTCCGCTTCCTCCGATTTCTGCTCCTCCTTGGCCCGCGCCTGCCTGGTGGATCCCTCCTTGATGATTTCCGGAATCATTTTTTACCCCTCCAAGTCCTGCAAGGTTCCCTGCTGCACCGCCGTTGGAGTTGTACCCAGAGACTCCTCCCAGATGATTTCCAGAATTTCCGGAAACACCTCCTTGTCCGGCAAGGTTTGCAGGACCGGAATTTGGCGAAGAATCCTCTTCCCCACAAGCAAGAAGGAGAAACATGAGAAAAAAAGCATGTTGTGGGCTCATGGCTTATCCTGGAGAGGGGAGGAGAGGCTACATACCGACAGAACCTCTGTGAACGTCCACCATTTTCCTTTCATATCTATCTTTCCAGTAACAACAACCTGCTCCATAAGGCCATCAAGGATGCAACACTCACCAGGCATGGTGACAAGGCGCATCATTACTTCATCATCGTTTTGAAAGAATATTCTACGACAATCTTTCCATTGTTCTTTGTCTTTAAAATCCACCAAGATCATATAATTCGCACAGGATTCGCAACATTCTTTTGCTTTTGATGAGCACGGTTGAAGTCCATTTCCTTGAAAAAGAAAACCTCCCACAGAAACCTCTTGTCCATCGAGAGACGAGTCCAATTCATCCACGTTTCGGTACACCTTGCGCTGACAGGGGAAAGGTTTCTGAATGCTTACCTTGCATTTTTCTTCGCAATTATAGCGCTCATACCCCATCGAACCACTGCGGTGCTTCACAGCTCCGCCCATTTTGGTGCATTGTGCCGGTGGGTTTTTGTATCGGATATGTTCGAACCGCTCTGCGGAATTTTGTTGGGATGTGGAAGACAACGGAATTGTGGAATGGTTTATCTTCTCCTTTGGTTCTGATTTACAACAAAGACACAAAGAGAGAAAAATCATGAATTTTTGGGCTTTGTGCCTAACCTCAACAAAGGTGGGGTGAACGTTCTTCACCCAGAGCGTTCTCCAACCGCCGCCCACCGCCAAGGTTAGGCTCAATGCCAATTCTCTTTGATTTTTTCATTTAAATATCGTGAATTGTTTGAGGGAAAATCGGAAAGGTGTATTTACCCAAATTTTGTCATCTATGCGAGAGATCGCAAATATTTCTGAATTACCGTCACCATCCAGATCCCCCGCTGTGAAGAAGGGTTGGTAGCCCACCGAGAATTGTTGCTCTGCATCAAGGGCGTGTTTTGTTGCCGCGGAAAACTCCCCGGATGAAGTACCATACTTGATGTATATGTTCCCGCGAAACCAAGGTATCTTCGACATTTTTGTTGCATAAAAATCCAATTCACTTTCCATGAACACAATGTCAAGAAAACCGTCTTTATTCATATCGACAAGAGAAGATCTTTTGTTCCAATCCGAGCGAAATTCAAAGGTTGTTGCTCCTGAAAGAGAAAATGGACTTGTTTGTGTGCTAAGCAAAGCCTTTGTTTGTGTTTCATCGATACAAAGAAAATCTGCCAATCCGTCCGAGTTCAAATCAACAATTGTTTTCAAAGAAGATGCAGTGCAATTGGTGCTTATTGGATAGGTCTTTTCGACACCCCACGTTCCGTTCGGAACTCCCTCCTTTACAAGGATGGAAGTAGGTGTGATCCTAAAATAATCGTAGTAATAATCTTTGGTGTTGAGCAATTCAAAGGCGCTCTCGTAAAGATTGCAATCTTCACAAGAAATTGAAGAAATGATAGGAGAACTAGTTTCGAACTTATTACCATTGTTTTTTACAGTTACAATTTCATTTTTATTCACACGTACAAGATCATAAGTATTGGAGAAAGTCGGAACAAGCCACACATCCGCAGCAGCCCAGGTCGAGTTACCCACAGAAGGAAGTACTGTTGGGAATTGAGGAGTAAGCGATATCGAGTTCGACTCAATTTTTGTAAAAAATGAAGTCAATACATCTTCGTTCAAGTAAAAAACATCAACCAGAAGATCTTCGTTTAGATAACCAAAATAGACTTTGTCTTCATCCGGAGCTGCAACGGGGAGATAGATAGGTGAAAGGAATGTATTATTTCCTCCGTTCAAGCTAAACGAAATCTCGTTGGAATCAACTTTGACGTAATCTGACTTGAAGTCTCCATTCAGCGTGGATTTCGGGTGACGGGTTCTTTTGTACCCTTTTCGTAGGGATCT
>CAZSDX010000138.1:0-13985 GCA_964605685.1 uncultured Polyangiaceae bacterium | reverse complement strand
GTCCTGGGTCCACTGTTGCATCAACACGCCGGCCCTCTTCGAGCCGGCGACGGCCCACCTCGCCGCCGAGCTGGGCGTGATCCGGTTGCATCAACACGCCGGCCCTCTTCGAGCCGGCGACGCTTCCCCTGCATTTCACGGATTTCGTTGAGATTTTCAAGGAACAAACGCCAACCTGGTTTGGGGCGGAAGGGTGAGCCTTGGTTGAGGCAGGGAGGCTTCGTGGAAGCCGGCCAAATGCAGGAGTTTTTGGGAGCGCAGACCTGCCGGGAATTTCGGATCGCTTCGGGTATGCGCTCAGACAAGGAGGAGCCCATCTGGGTCAAGGGGGACTCGGACCCCGTGGTGTTCTGTTTTTTCGGCGGGGTGCTCCCCCAGCAGGTAGAACCGAAGGCTGTCCTGAGCGGGATCGTACAGGTCCAGGAGCCTCTTCTTCAAGAGCAACCACTCCCGCTCCCCCAGCGAGCACTCGAAGACCGAGTACTGGACCCGCACACCGTAGCTCTTGCAGGTCTTGGCCACCTTGCGAAGCCTGGCACGACCGGCGGGATCCGTCGTCGCCACATCGTAGCTGACCAGCACCTTCATCGCGCCAGAAAGGGCACGTACTCGCCCTCCCCCCGGATGGCTCGCGCAAGCAGCCTGGCCTGCAGGTGTGGCATCTGTCCCCAGGTGGCTTCCTGCCCCGTGGCCGGATGCGTCACCGCCTCTTGCTTCCGCCGCTGGTACTCGGTCAAGAAGGTCTTCCGGGCGTCTTCCCTCATCCGGACCTCCCCCGTCGGGAACCGCTCGAAATGTTCGGGCTTGAACTGGCCCAGCCGGATCATCGCGAGCACCATGCGATCCACCAGGATCGCACGGAACTCCTCCATCAGATCGAGGGCCAGGGCCGGGCGTCCGGGGCGCTCACCATGCAGAAACCCGACCGCAGGATCCAGCCCCGCTCCGTGGAGCGCGGCCATGCAGTCCACGGAGAGCATCGAGTAGCCGAAGGACAGGAGCGCGTTCACCTCGTTCTCCGGAGGACGCCGCGTCCTCTTCTCGAAGCGAAAGGGAACCTCCCCCAGCATCCCGTCGAAGACCTCGAAATACCTGGCAGCAGCCTCTCCCTCGACCCCCCGCAGTTCGTCCAGCGTCTCCGGCTTGCCGAGGGAGTCTTCCAGGGCAAGCAACCGGGAGGCGGCCCTCCCCATGGCTTCGCCTCCTTCGGTCCGCGTCCGCCCCGCTCGCCGGAGCATGACCCTGCTGTTCGCGATCTTGCCCGCGACAAACCCGCGCGCCAGTGCCAGCGTCCTCGGGGCGTCGTCTGCGGCCCTGTACTGGGCCCGCCGCAGCGTGGCCGTGCGAGAGAGGGCCCCCTCGACCCTCGCCAGGAACTGGCCATGGATCGACAAAAACACCACCGCAACCCCCGCCTCCGCACAGGCCTGCATGGCCTCGGGGCTGACCAGGATGGGCCCCAGGCAGACCAGGGCGATCAGGTGGTGGATCGGGATCTGGAGCCGGGTCTCCCGCTCCACCTTGATCTTCAGGCTCTCGCCCTCCTTCCCGACGAAGGAGTTGGGGGTCGTCACGAAGAGCGTGTTGTGGAAATTGGTCATCGTTCTTGCCTCCCGAGAGCCCGGAGCAGAGCCCCCTTGCCGTGATCAACTTCCGGCTGACAGGCCAACCGCAAGGAGCAGTCCTGACAGCGCCGATCCAGGGAAGCCCTTGGAACCTCGCGACGCAGGAAGAGTTCCCGGAGCCGCTGCGCCGCCCGGAAGGTCTCCGCGCGTAGCTTGTCCTGGATGGGGACGACGCGCCGCCGCTGGGTCTTGCCGTAAAAGATGGCGCCCTCCCAGACCTGTTCGCCGGTCATCTCTTCGAGCGCCATGGCCTGAGCGGCGAGCTGCACGTCATCGAACAGCTTCACCCGGCGCGTACCGCGCTTGTACTCGACGGGGTAAGGGATCTCCCGTCCCCCTTTTTGCCGGAATTCCACCGCATCAGCAAACCCGAAAAGCCCGAGCCGGAGGGAACGGAGGGCAAGACGACGAACGACTCGGACCCCGGGACGTTCCTCCAGTTCTCCCGAGTCGACCCGCTGGTGCAAGAGCGAGCCTGCGGTGGTGTGCCCGTTGTCGAGCCACACCCCATCGACATGGATCAACATGCTCTGGCGCTCGCAGTATAGGAGGTGCTCCAGCGCCGAGATCGGGAGAAGATCGTCCGTCTCCATCTTCAGGACACAGCCAGCAGGGGAGCCACCGGGGCAGAGGTCAGGGTGTAGCTGTCCTCGTTCGGGGTACGCTTGACCAGCCACCGGGAGTCCCGCGTCGTGATCTTCTCGCCGTTGACGGTGACCTCGTAGTCCTGGAACCCCACCACGGGCCCCTGGCTGACGCGCCTCACGCGGAGCGCCTTCTCGAACAGCTCGTGGGCGGGCGCGCTCCCCAGCTCGCTCTCATGCTCGAAGAGGATCAGCGCCCGCGTCGACATCAGGCCCTTCGAGGAGCTGCGTGCTTGCTCGAACATCTTGCCCAGGGCCTCCAGGAGCAGGGAGAGATCCCGATCTGAGAAGCCGGTCTGCCTGGCGAGCGCCGGGGAGATGAACCCGTAGGCCCGGTAGAGCCCGTAGCGTACCGTGCTCTTGCGGCCCATCTCGGTCTCCTTTTTCTCCTGGTCTTCCTTCTTGGTGACGGCGACGCGGGTGATCGCATGTTCCATGGGGAAGATCGGGTCCAGGGAACGCGCGAAGGTCATCTGCACCGGACCGCGCACCTGGCCGCAGTTGACCCCCGTGCTCATGACGGCCCCGAAGGTCCGGACGTCGAAGTACGTCTTGCACATCCAGTTCCGGGCGCTGTCGATCTCCGTGCGTTCGGGTTTCCTGGATTTGCTGCCCTTGATCAGCTCGGCGGCCAGGGTCTCCAGCCCCTTGTCGATCGCCTTGAGCGCCTTCTTCGCTTCCTTCTGCTGCTCCTTGTCCAGGTCGCCGCTGTAGACGAGCATTTTCTTGTCATCATCTCCCTCCCGCACCGAGAATCCATCGATGCTGAAGTCGTCCTCGATCTTGGCGGCGATCGTGGCGGGGATTTCCTTCGCCGACTCCTGGGTCAGGTCCAGGTTCAGGCTCTTGTAGGCCCTCTCGTGCTCGAGGTTGAGCACCCCCCGGTCCTTGACGTAGATCTCGAAGCCTGGATTCCCCTGTTGCGTCAGGGTCACGTAGTTGCGGAGGTGCCGCTTGAGGCACACATCGGTGACCAGCCCGTGGCCGGTCTCCGCGTCGACCCGGGGCAGGTTGCCCGCATCCGGATCTCCGTTGGGGTTCCCGTCCTGGACATCGAAGAGCAGGACAAAGTCGATGCGGTTCTTGATCGGGTTCATGGTCTTGGTTCCTCGGTGGGTTTCTTGGGCCTTCCCGGACGTTGCAGGAGCTTCCCGGACGCTGCGAAGGCCCTGGTAAACGAAGATTTCAGCTTGTTTTTCGCGAAAATCGGGACAGCCCTCGGACGAGGCTCCCCTCCTGGAGGAGAAAAACCCGCAAAACGACGACCTGGAAGGTCTCGTCAGCGCCTGGGAAGGCGTCTGCAACGCTCACGAGGGCTTCCCCGACGGCTGGGAAGCCCCGGTCAGGTCTCGTCGGCGTCGTTCCCCTTCTTCTTGCTCTTCCGCTTGGCCAGCCCCAGGCGAATCAGGTGGTCGCGGCGCTTGATCGCGACCCGGGCGGTCTCGGCCCACTCCGCGTACCAGGCCTTGAGCTCCTGGAGATCCTGGAGGACAGGCGGGCATACCGGCTCCGAGGCGGGTGCTCCCGGAGCGATGAGCCCCTGAGCCGTGGAGACCAGGGCCCTGAGCCGATCCCGCTCTTCCCGGGTGATCCCCTTGGCGGCGAGGGCGGCGAGGGCAGCGAGATCCTGCTCCCGGGAGCCGGAACGATCCGGGGAAGTCTCCAGCGCATCCAGGCGATCCAGCAGGTTTTTCACGGAGAGAACGGCGCCGGTCCCCCGCACCGGGGAGAGGCCCTCCAGGACAAAGCGGAGCTGCTCGGGGAAGCGCCGGGAGAGCGCAGCACGGACCAGGCGGTAGCCATCCTCATCCCAGGCATCCAGCGTGTTGATGGCGTTACGGATGGCGTTGTCGGGAGGGGCCGAAGGAGCCGCCACCGGGCGGTGGCCCGAGACCTTGTGAAGCAGCTCCCACCCTTCCTCGTGGTCGCGCTCGGAATAACCCCGGGCGGCCAGAAGCGAGCGGATCTCCGCGGAGGTACCCGCAGCCCGGAGGAAGGTGAGAACGCGAGCGGGGGTCTGCTCGAGCGTGGAGGGAGCGTAGTTCTTGTCGGGGGTTTTCATGAGGGATTCTCCGGGTTGAGTGCGGACTTGGGATCGGTCTTCTTGGTGTAGAGAGCCTGCCGTTGGTGGTAATACCCGATGGCGAAGAGGCCCTGCTCCTCCAGCCCGAGCATGGGTGGAAAGCGATCCAGAGACGCCAGGATCTGCGCCAGGATACCGTCGAGGTAACGACCGCTGGATGCCTTGGCGATGTGGGCCTTCGACTTGCGGATCAGCGTGGGCAAAACGACCGCCGGGGTCGCGGAGGCTGCTCCGTAGAAGCGATCCGCGATGGTCTGGTTGATGCCGGGGATCGCATCTTTCTGGAGCTTCTCCAGCACAGCAAAGGCGCGACCGATGAGGTAAGCGGGTTCCTTGTTGTTCTCGTCCATGTGGATCTTCACCTCGGGGAAATGCAGGGATTGTTCGCTCTGGAGCGCACGACGACGGTGTCGGTTGAAATAGCCGCGCAGAAGGGCGGCCTGGGCCGGACGGACACCCCCTTCTGCCCGTATTCGCAGGACGACCATCTGCAGCAGCACCGGGGCAAAGGGGCGACCCCGCAGGATGTCCTGCCAGAGCCGTGTAACCACGCTCGGGAGGAGTCGCTTCCGGTCGGGTTTGTCCTGGATGATGGGGACCGTTGCATCCAGCAACCGCGCCAGGGAGAGCGAGGCTCTCTCCGCACCGACGACGGTGATATCACCAAAATAATCGCGAACGTTGAGGGCAAACTGGGCCACGGAGGTCTCGAACCAATCCCGCACGACAACCCGGGCGCCGGCGCCGCTGATCGTCAGCGCATAGAATCGGACTGCGTCCTCCTTGGAGAGCCCGATTTCCTTGCCTGCCAGCGGCCCTCTGAGCAGCGCCTCGACCCGCTGTGGCTCTGGCTCTGCGACCTGGGCAAAGAGGTCGATCTCCTGCGCCTCCTCGCTGGACCAATACAGGATAGCCGTATCTTGGGAGAGGTTGATCCGGCGTGATGGGAGAAATTCGCCATCGTTGCAAGGGTGAGGATACCTCGGATCCAGCAACCGGTTGAGCGCCCGGGTGTAGGCGTTCACGGTCTCCTGGCTCATCGGCGCGTTGGCGAAACCCCGCAGCCCGAAGGACTCGTAAGCGCTGTCGTTGAAGGAGACGAGAGCACAGTCCGGTTTTCCCCCAGGAACGCGCTTGATCGCTGGGTGCTGGGTCAGATCTACTGCGGGCTGATCCGAGATGAGGCATCTCACGCCAGGGAGAAGCCGGACTTTTTCACCGCAGGCTCTACGCCACCAGGATGCTACCGAGGTGAGTTCGAAGAGGGGCTTCCCTTGCATGCCCTGGAGGGTGAAGGAAATCTGCACTGCGGGGGGCAGGCTCCCGTTCTGTTGTAGCGGCAAGCAGGTCGCTTCCAAATGCTGGATCGCCTCCTGGATGTTTTGGTCGAGGAATACCAGGAGCGCTTTCAGGGCGATCTCCCCGGTTTCCTCGGAAGCCCTGACGATGAGCTGACGCCAGGCTTCATGAAGATCCTTGAGCCTGTTGGTCTTCTTGAGTCCGAGAAGACTATGACCCAGCGCATAGTCGGTTTCATCACAGAGAAATCGTGGGAGAATACCCGATGTTTTCTTCCCTCTTGACGGGATCTTCATCGACCTCCCCACGAGCCCTTTCCCTCGAGGTTTGGGTGTGAGAAGAGATTGCAGACCAATCCATTTGCCCTGGGTATCGATCTCGATGAGGAACGAGACGATCCCCGGCTCGAAGGCTGGATCTTCAACGAGGTGCTCGCGCTCGGCAAGCTCGACGAGGCGCTGGAGGATCATGGGGTAGACTCCGGTGCAGGCTCTGCTTGAGCGAAGGGGGGGACGTTCATCACACCGTTGACAAGCTTGGCGTTGAAGAAGCGAGCGGGGGCCTTGCTGTTCCCAAGGGGGCGGGAGTGGTACATCAACCCCAGAGGCTTGGTGAGGGGGATGGGTTTCTTGCCCTCGATGGGCGGACCGAAGTGGGCGGCGAACTCCCGGGCTCCCAGGAAGGGAGGCTCGAAGCACTGCCCTTTGCGGACCCGTCGATCGAACGTGTCGAGGAATTTCCCCAGGTTGTCTCGCTCCCCCTTCTGGGGAGTGAACACAAAGCGAGCCCGGATGACGTAGTTCACATCCCGAAGCCCCAGGGTGACCCGCTGCTGCCGGTTGTCGTCGATGTAGAAGGGAGGCATCGGGGCGAGGCCGGCGATGACGTCCGCCGAGGGCGTGCTGGCGCGACTCCCGACCTCGTTGCGCTTGATGGAGAAGAACTCGATGGGGGCGTGGACCTCGATGGCCTCGACCTCCCAGGAGATGGCGGGCTTCCAGAGGATCGCCATCAGGACGCCCCGGGCGGCGGCGGGGGTCATCACCTCGTAGCTGACCCGCTCGACCTTGAGCTCCGGGCGGGAAAAGCAGGCGTAGGGCCCCCAGACCCTCACCGCCAGGGTTGGACTGTGTTCTGCCATGGGTTCTCCTCCTCAGATGACGAGCTGCGCGGGATCTGACACAGGATTCGCCTCGACCTTCAACCCGAGGCGCCGGTCGTAGAGATGGGCGTACACCGGCGATAGGATCAGCAACCCCCCCACGTCGTCAACCACCCCTTGCCGCTGCCAGGCCTCCGCGGTGTGCCGTGGGATCCCGACGATCTTGCGCTGGACCCCCCGGAAGGTGACCCGGGAAGGCCAGGCCCGGAGGCGCTCGATGGGGGCCAGATCTCCGTGGGGGACCACGAGATCGACCCGCCCTTCCTCGTCGATCAGCCGGACCTTCTCCGCGACCTCCCGGAACTTCCGTTCAGCACGCAACGGCTGGACACCGTGCCGATCCTCGACGCCAACCCGGTAGAGCCGCTGGAAGTACTCCTCGATGGCGGAGGGAGAGAGCGGATCCAGCGCAGGATTCCCCCGGAGCATGAGCAGCATGGCATCCAGCCCTTGCTGGAGCGGCCCCGGAGGGGGAGGGTCCGGCGCACGAAACAGGATCACGCGCCCCGGGGTGGCAAGGTTCCCTTCCCGGTTGCACCGCCCCGCGGCCTGCGTGATGGCGTCCAGCCCCCCGAGAGCACGAAAAACAACCGGAAAATCAAGGTCGACGCCGGCCTCCACGAGCTGGGTGGAGATCACACAAAGAGGCCCTCCTCCGGCCAAGCGCCGACGGATCTCCCCCAGAACCTCGGCCCGGTGCTCCGCGCACATCAGCGCCGAGAGGTGGAAGGTGGCTTCCTCCCCCCGGAGCCGGAGGACCTCCTCGAACAGCACCCGGGCATGCTTGCGCTGGTGGGTGATGGCGAGCACACGGTCATGGGCGTGGACGCGAGCCGCCAGCTCGGCCCAGGTCGTCTCCCTCGCCAGATCCTCCGGGAGCTCGAAGGTGACCCTGCGAAGCTCGCTGGCGAGCTTCCCCGGATCGTCGACGATCTCGCGGACATCCGGGAGGCCCCACCTCCGATCCTCTCGCCGGGAGAGCGCGGGCTGCGTGGCCGTGGAGAGGAGCAGGGAGACCCGGTAGTGCTGAAGAAGCCCCCGGAGGACATCCAGGATGGGGATCAGGAAGTCGAGCGGCAGGGTCTGGGCCTCGTCAAGCACCACGACGGAGCGGACCAGCCGGTGGAGCTTGCGACAGCGACTGGAACGGTTGGCAAAAAGACTCTCGAAGAGCTGAACGTTGGTGGTGACGACGACCGGAGCATCCCAGTTCTCCGAGGCGATGCGGTTGAACGGGGTCTCCCGGGAAGGATCGAGGGCGCTGTGGTGCTCGACCACCGCGTCCCCCAGGATCGCCCGGTACACCTCCGCGGTCTGCTCGATGATGCTGGTGTAAGGGATCGCCACGATCACCCGCTCCAGCCCGTGAGCGACCGCGTGACGCAGGGCGAAGGAGAGGGAGGTCAGGGTCTTCCCTCCTCCGGTGGGGACCGTGAGGCTGAAGGCTCCCTGGGGCTGCCGGGCGGCCTCCTGGGCCCGACGGAGCACACGGGCCCGCACCGCCTGGACCGGAGAGTCCCCGGCCTTCTGCTGGAGCTTTTCCAGGTGGGCATCCAGCCTGTCGGAGAGCTCCTGGAGCGAGCAGGAGCCTTGCCGCCGGAGCTCGCTGCGGCTCTGGTCGTAAAACCGCTCGGTATCGAGGAAATCCGCGTCGACCAGCGCGGAGAAGAGCATGCGAACCCACAGCTCGAAATCTCGACGGAGTTCGTCCTGCTGACCCACACCACGAGGAGCAAGGTGCGGAGGCGGCTCAGGACAGGGCTCTGGCGCCGGAGACCACCCTCCGTTGCGGGCCTCTTCCAGTTCCCTGGGGTGCTTGTTGTTGAGGCGATCCTCCAGGGTGAATGGATCGCTCAGACCAGCGTGGTGGCCGGCGATGACCAGCTGAAGGGCAAGACCACGGTTCTGGAAGCGCTCACGGGCCAGGAGCGCCCCTGCGGTGGAGTGCGTCACCCGCCCTTGTACCTGGTCATCCTCCAGGTGAGCGGTCATGCCGTTGGCCTCCAGGATCATGCGCTGGAACGCTGCCCGGTACTTGCCGCCGTCGTGCCAGAGTCCCGCGAGCCTCCCCCACTCCGAGGATCCGAATTTTTCGGCAAACGAGGCGGCCAGCCGCCCCACCTCCCGCAGATGGTCCTCCAGGAGGTGAATCCGTCCCTGGTCGATGTGCGCCGCCGGCTCTTGTTTTGTGCTCATCGGCCCAGTCTACCGCCCCGGCGCCACCACCAGCAGCCGGGTCTCGGTCATGTCCTCGATGGTGTAGCGCACGCCCTCTCGCCCCACCCCGGAGCCCTTCACGCCCCCGTAAGGCATCGTGTCCACCCGGAAGCTCGGCACGTCCCCGACCACCACGCCCCCCACCTCCAGCTCCTCCCAGGACCGCAGCGCCCGCCGCAGATCGCCGGTGAACACCCCCGCCTGGAGCCCGTACTCGCTC
The DNA here is from genome assembly GCA_964605685.1 of uncultured Polyangiaceae bacterium. GTDB lineage: Bacteria > Myxococcota_A > Polyangia > Polyangiales > Polyangiaceae > JANWXX01. Next base: position 4,735 of record CAZSDX010000138.1, on the reverse strand, counting down.
CGGTTCACCCGCTCCAGCGCCTCGTCGAAGGTGGCGAAGGGCTCCAGCATCGCCACGGGACCGAAGGCCTCCTCGGCGTAAAGCGGGAGGTGCTCGGGGACGCCTTCGAGGAGCGTGGCCTCCAGCACCGCCCCGGAGCGGCCCCCGCCGCACAGCACCGCGGCGCCCGCGGCCCGGGCCTCGTCGATCCATCCCTGGAGCCTCGCCGCCGCCGCCTCGTCGATCATCGGTCCCAGCGCGGTGGACTCGTCCCGGGGGTCGCCCGCCCGCAGCGCCCGGACCCGGCGAACCAGCGCCTCCCGCAGCGGCGCGAGCAGCGACCGGTGGACCAGGATCCGCTGGACCGAGATGCAGCTCTGCCCTGCCTGGGCGTAGGCCCCCAAGAGCAGCCGCTCGACCACGTGATCGAGGTGCGGGAGCTGATCCTCGTCCACGATGCAGGCCGCGTTGCCGCCCAGCTCCAGGGTGACCTTCTTGCGTCCGGCGCGCGCCTTGAGGGACCAGCCGACCTTGCCCGACCCGGTGAAGGACAGGAGCGCGATCCGCGGGTCGTCCACCAGGGGACCGGCGTCCTCCACCCGGCAGACGAGCACCGAGAAGGAGCCGGGAGGGAGCCCCGCGTCGGCCAGGATCTCCCCCAGGATCAGGGCGCTCACCGGCGTTTTTTCCGAGGGTTTTAGCAGGAACGGGCACCCCGCGGCGATGGCCGGGGCGACCTTGTGGGCCACCAGGTTGAGCGGGAAGTTGAAGGGCGTGATCAGCGAGCAGACCCCCACCGGGACCCTCCGGGTGAACCCGCGGTAGCCGGCGGCGCGGGGGGAGATCTCCAGGCAGAGCGTCTCACCCTCGATCCGGGTGGCCTCCTCGGCGGCGGCCTTGAAGGTGTCGATCATCCGGGTCACCTCCCCGCGGGCGTCCCGGAGCGTCTTGCCGGCCTCGACGCACAGCACGCCGGCCAGCTCCTCCGCCCTGCCGCGGATCTGCTGGACGCACCGCTCCAGGATCGCCTGCCGCTCGTAGGGCGGGAGCCGCCCCATTGCGCCCCGCGCCCCGTGGGCCGCGGCGATGGCGCGCTCGATGGCCTCCGGGGGGGCGAGCGCCGCCCGGGTGGCCACCTCCCCGGTGAACTTGTCGACCACCGGCAGGTCGCAGCCGGAGTCCTCGGGTTGCCCTGCGATCAGGTACGGATAACGCGGCGCCAGCATGATCTCTCCTCGGGTGACCCGGGGAGGAGTACCACGGAGCGCCCCGGGCTATTTCTTCCGCCGGATGATCTTGGTGGGGGCCGGGGGCGCCAGGGGGATGGGCTCCGGCTCCGGCGCGGCGGCCTTCTTCGGGGCGGCCTTCTTCGGGGCTCCGGCGGCCTTGGCCGGCTTGGCGGCCTTGGGTTGGGCGGCCTTGGCCGGCTTGGTGGCCTTGGCCGGCTTGGCGGAGGGGGGTTCGCTGGGAGGGCCGCCGTCGAGGAGCATCACCGGGCCCAGTCGGCTGGGGGTGAGGGTGGGGACGGCCTCGAAGATCTCTTCCGGAGGGGAGAGCTTGGAGAGCTCCTCGGCCTCCTCGCTGGTGACCGACTCCTTGTGGCCGCAGCCCTCGGTGAGGCACTGGAGGATCGGGGCCTTCCTGTTCCCCGCGAGCACCAGGAAGGCGGCCCCGCAGGAGGGGCAGCCCTTGCGCACGGGGGACTGCCACATCTTGAAGTCGCAGCCACCCTCGCCGGCGTAGCGGGAGCACCCGTAGAAGGTACGACCGCCCTTCTTCTTGGACTTGATCTCGATGATCTCGCCGACCTTGCACTTGGGGCAGGAGAGGCCAAGAGGAGCGGGGCGGGTGAAGTCGCACCTGGGGTAGTTGGAGCAGCCCAGGAAGGAGCCGAAGCGACCCTGGCGCAGCAGCAGCTTGCCGTTCTGGCACTTCTCGCAGGTGAAGATGGTCTCCCGGGGGGGAGCCTGCTCCTTGCCGGACTCGTCGATGTTGCGGGTGTTCTTGCAGGTGGGGTAGCGAGAGCAGCCGAGGAACCAGCCGTTCTTGCTCCAGCGCTTGAGCAAGGAGCCTTCGTTGCACACCTCGCAGGGGACGCCGGTGTCGACGGGGTCCGGGTTCCAGCGCTTGGCCTTCTTGGACTCGTCGAGCTGCTGGCGGAAGCGGACATAGAAGCGCTTGAGGAAGTCGACGCGGTTGAGCTGGCCGGCCTCGACCTCGTCGAGCTCTTCCTCCAGCTTGGCGGTGAAGTTGGGGTCGATGAAGTCGAGGCGGGAGCGGACGAGGCCGTCGACGACCAGGGTGCCGAGGAAGGTGGGCTTGAAGGCGCCGCCGGGGAGTTTTTCCACGTAGTCGCGGGCCTGGACCTTACTGATGATCTCGGCGTAGGTGCTAGGGCGTCCGATGCCGCGTTTTTCGAGCTCGCGGACCAGAGATCCCTCGTTGAAGCGAGGGGGAGGCTGGGTGAACTTCTGCTCCGCCAGGACGCCGGGGTCCTGGAGCTTGAGGGTTTCGCCCTGCTCCAGGGGCGGGAGCGCACCGTCCTCGCCCTCGGCCTCCTCCCTGGAACCCTCCTCCTGGCTGTCCTCCTCGCCGGCGAGGGACTCCTTGCCGAGCCCCTTTCCGTACTGCTCCAGCCAGCCGGCAAAGCGGAGCACACGGCCGGAGGCGCGCAGCTCGTAGGCGGCGCGAACCCTGTCCGCGCGACCGGGAGAGGCGACGATCTCGACGGAGGTCTGATCGTAGACCGCCGGGGCCATCTGGGAGGCAAGGAAGCGATCCCAGATGAGCTTGTAGAGGCGATACTGCTCGTCCTTGAGGTGGGGCTTCACCAGGTCCGGGGGGAACTCCATGGACGTGGGCCGGATGGCCTCGTGGGCGTCCTGGGCGCTCTTCTTGGACCGAAAGACGTTGGGTTTGTCGGGGAGGTAAGCGGCACCGTAGCGCTTCTTGATCGCGTCGCGGACCGCCTTCACCGCCTCGTCGGAGACGCGGGTACTGTCGGTGCGCATGTAGGTGATGAGGCCCACCGGGCCGCCGTCCTTCTCCAGATCGACGCCCTCGTAGAGGCTCTGGGCCACCTGCATGGTGCGCTTGGCGGTGAAGTGGAGGTGGTTGGTGGCGTCCTGCTGGAGCTTGCTGGTGGTGTAGGGGGCCGGGGCGTTGCGCCGCTGCTCCCGCCGCTGCACCGCCTTCACCGAGAAGGCGGAGGAGGCGAGGTCCATCTTCACCCCCTCCGCCGTCGCCCCGTCGTGGACGCTGAACTTCTGCCCGTCCGCCGCCGCCAGCCTGGCCACAAAGGAGGGCCGCTGCTTGCCGAGGAGCGCCGCCCCGATGGTCCAGTACTCCTCCGGCTTGAAGGCCTCGACCTCCCGCTCCCGGTCGACGATCAGCCGCAGCGCCACGCTCTGCACGCGCCCCGCCGACAGCCCGAAGGCCACCTTCGACCAGACCAGCGCCGACACGTCGTAGCCCACCAGCCGGTCCAGCACGCGCCTCGTCCGCTGCGCCTCGTAGAGCGTCTGGTTCAGCTCCAGCGGGTTGGCGATCCCCTCCTGGATCCCCTTCTTGGTGATCTCGTGGAACATCACCCGGTGCATCTCCCGCTTGAGGCCCCTCAGCTCCTCCGCGATGTGCACCGCGATCGCCTCCCCCTCCCGGTCCGGGTCCGTCGCCAGCAGGATCTTCGTCGCCTTCTGCGCCGCGTCCTTCAGCTCCGCCAGCACCTTCTCCTTCCCCTCGATGATCTCGTAGGTCTCCTGGAAGTCACGCTCCACGTCCACCCCCATCTTCTTGGGGAGGTCCTTCACGTGCCCCTTCGAGGCCAGCACCTCGTAGCCTGGCCCGAGGTACTTCTTCATGGTCTTCGCCTTGGTCGGCGACTCGACCACCACCAGCGTCTGTTGTTTCGTGGCTGCGCTCGTCATGGGCTCTCGCAGGGCAGGCTCCGTCGAGGTCGACACACCTAGCACCTCCTCCCGCCGAAAAAAGAGCCTTGTCTCGGGATCAATCCCGGCGGGTGGGTACAAAGAAACCCTTTGAGGACTCCCCCAACAGCCCTTCCAGTTGCAAAAGCGTGGCCTGGCGGAGAATTTCCGGGGGGGGCTCCCCCAGCGCCTCACAGAGCGCGTCCAGGTGGGTATAACCCGACCTCACGGCCTCCAGGAAGCGCCGCTGGAGCGCGTCGAGCGGAGCAGCCACCTCCGGCAAGGGGAGCTGCGCCTTGCGGGCCCTGCGGGGAGCCTCGCGGGAGGCGCCGCGAGGAGCGGGCGACCCCGGGATGAGGGCGTCGAGGGAGGCCAGCAGGTCGTCGGGGTGGAGCAGGAGGCGGGCGCCGAGGCGGAGCTCCTCGCGGACCGTGGGGGCGAAGGGAGACCAGGGGGCCTGGGCGCCGATCCAGACGGGGCGGCCCAGCGCACGGGCGGTGGAGGCGGCGTTGCGCGCGCCGCTCTGGAGCGGGCACTCGACCACGACCAAGGCCTCAGTGAGCGCCGCCAGGACGGCGTTGCGCGCGAAGAAGGTCCAGCGGCGCGGGGCGTACGAGTCGGGGACGACGGCGAGCAAGGCGCCATCGCGCTCGACCCGGGGCCAGAGGGGAGCGAGCTCCCGGGGGTAAGGGCGGTCGAGGCCCCCGCCGGCGACCAGGACCGTGGGGCCACCGGCGGCCAGGGCGCCCTCGTGGGCCTGCTGGTCGACGCCGAGGGCGCCGCCGGACCAGACCACCCAGCCGGCCCGGGCGAGGGCGGAGGACAGGTCG
>CAZSDX010000137.1:0-14011 GCA_964605685.1 uncultured Polyangiaceae bacterium | reverse complement strand
GGGCGGGCGGCGACGCCGGGGCGGGCGGCGACGCGGGGACAGGCGGAGACGCCGGGGCGGGCGGAGACGGAGGCTCTGGTGGCGATGGCGGTGGGCCGGTGTGCGTGCCGACGACCTGCGAGGAGCTGGGGCGCAACTGCGGCGACGTGGACAACGGCTGCGGCGACACCATGGACTGCGGCGTCTGCGGGGAGCCGCTCAGTTGCGGCGCTGCTCCTGGGCGCCCCAACCTGTGCGGCTGCACCCCCAACGCCTTCGTGTGCGTGGGCGACGAGCTTCGCCAGTGCACGCCGGACGGCTCCAAGACCTTCCTCGTGGCCCAGTGCCCTGCGGGTGCCTGCAACGCGGCGGCGGGCCAGTGTACGAGCTGTACCCCGGGCAGCAAGTACTGCTCCGGCAAGCAGCTCTTCGTCTGCAACGGCTCCGGCGATGGGGGAACGCCCCAGGGCTCCCCCTGCAGCTCCACGCAGTTCTGCGATCCGAAGGGGCTCGGGCAGTGCGACATCTGCGTCGAGGGTGGGTTCTTCTGTCTTGGAGCCAACCTGAGAAAGTGCAACGCCGAGGGGCAAGGTACGTCTCTGGTGGAGTCCTGCGAGAACGAGAAGCTGTGCAACCGGGGGGTCTTCCTCGGGAAGTGCCCGAAGCCGGTGTGCCAGCCCGGTGAGAAGCGCTGCTCCGGGGACAAGGCCCAGGTGTGCAACGCGGAGCAAGACGGTTGGGATACGGTGGAGACCTGCGCCTCAGCGGCGCTGTGCGGCAAGACCGACGTCGGCACCTGCGACCCGCCGGCCTGCACCCCTGGCGAGACCTCCTGCGAAGGCAACTCGCAGAAGGTCTGCAACGCCGACCTCACGGGCTTCGATCTGATCCCGTGCAAGCTGCCCTCCCCGGTCTGCGAGAACGGAGTCTGCTCGGCCCGCGGCCCGACGATGATCACCGCCCAGAACAGCGAGGGGATCTCGTTCTACATCGACTCGACGGAGGTCACCGCCGCCCAGTACCAGCAGTTCCTCGAGAGCGGACAGCCCCCCCAGTCGGAGACCGGATCCCCCTCGGTCTGCGCCTGGAACACCGAGTACTGGTCCGACGCGCAACCCCCCACCGCCAACGGCCTCAACCTGCCGGTGGTCCGTGTGGACTGGTGCGACGCTTACGCCTACTGCCAGTGGGCCGGCAAGCGCCTCTGCGGCAAGATCGGCGGCGGCGCCCTCGTCGCCGCGGAGATCAACGATCCGAACAAGTCCATGTGGTACGCCTCCTGCCGGGGCCCCGACAACACCGCCTACCCCTACGGGAACGCCTACTCCGGCTCGCTCTGCAACGGCAACGACTACGGGGTCAAGAGCTTGATCCCCGTGAGCAGCGCCGTCAACTGCGTCGGCGGATTCGACGGCCTCTACGACATGAGCGGCAACGTCCAGGAGTGGGAGGACTCCTGCACCGGCAGCGACGGGGCGAGCGACGCCTGCCGCGTCCGCGGCGGCTTCTTCAGCTCCACCCAGCCCAGCGCGCTTGCTTGCGACGCCAGCAACACCATCGTCCGCAACGTCAAGTCCTCCAGCGGGATTGGCTTCCGCTGCTGTGGGGACTTCTGAGCCACCCAAAAACCCTCGCCCCGGGGCGTCAACCGAGCAATACTTGGAGGCACCGTGGTCGTCTCTCCTCCTCCCCAGCAAGCCCACCTTCAACCCGGTTACCGCCTCGACCGCTACGAGCTGCTCCACCCGCTCGCTCAGGGTGGGATGGCCACCGTCTGGGTCGCTCGCCTCACCGGCAAGCATGGCTTCGAGAAGCTCGTCGCCATCAAGACCATCCTCCCCCAGTACGCCGACGACCCCGAGTTCCAGACCATGTTCCTGGACGAGGCGAGGCTGGCGGCGCGGATCCGGCACCCCAACGTGGCCGAAATCATGGACCTCGGCGAGGAGAACCGCACCCTCTTCCTCGTCATGGAGTGGATCGACGGAGACTCCCTGGCCAGGCTCTACAACGCCATCATCAAGGCCGGCGCCCGCTTCCCCATCGACGTGCTGGTGCGCATCGCCGCCGACTGCTGCGCCGGGCTGCACGCGGCCCACGAGCTCCGGGACGAGCGAGGCCAGCTGCTGAACGTGGTCCACCGGGACGTCAGCCCCCAGAACATCCTCGTCGGCGTCAGCGGCATCACCAAGCTCATCGACTTCGGCGTCGCCAAGGCCGCAGGCCGCATGAGCCAGGAGACCTCCGCCGGGCTGGTCAAGGGCAAGATCCAGTACGCCTCCCCGGAGCAGGCCATGGGCAAGAACCTGGACCGACGCTCCGACCTCTGGGGCCTCGCCACGGTGATGTATCAAGTGCTCGCTGGTCGCCTCCCTTACGAGGGAGAGAACCAGCTCGCCACCCTCCACCTCCTCACGTCCGGCAAGCCCCCCAAGCCCCTCCCCGCCACCGTCCCCCCCTCCCTCGCCGCCATCATCCGCAAGGCCCTCGCCTACCGCCCGGAAGACCGGTACGCCACCGCCGCCGAGATGCAGCAGGCCCTCGAAGCCTGCATCAGCCCTGTTCCCTCTCAGAGCGAGGTGGCTACCACGGTCCAGCGCTTCCTCGGCGACCGGGCCGAGGCACGCAAGCGCGAGGTCGCTGACGCCCTCCAGATCGTCTCCAGCCGCTCCAACCTCGCCCCCATCAGCGCCGTGAGCCCGGCTCGCCCGGTCCCGGCCTTCCCTCCCAGCGACTCCAACCCGGGGCTCGCCTCTCCCCAATCCGGCGTCGTCGCCGTCGCGTCCCTCCCGGGCCCCGCGCCTCTCCCGGGGCTGAGTTCCCCCGACGCGCCGGCCCCCATCCCCCACACCCCCACGGCCCTCACCCAGAAGCCCGCCAAGCTCGGCGCCAAGCACTGGCTCGTCGGTGCCGGGGCTCTCCTCACCACCGCCGCCATCTGGACCGGCGTTGGCGTCTTCGCCCTCCAGACCAAGGCTGCCAGCGCCGCCTCCAAGGATCCCACCGAGCCGGCCAAGACCACCGAGCCGGCCAAGACCGCTGAACCCGCCGAACCGGCCAAGACCGCCGAGCCGGCCAAGACCGCCGAGCCGGCCAAGACTGCCGAACCCGCCGAACCGGCCAAGACCGCCGAACCGGCCAAGACCGCCGAACCGGCCAAGACCGCCGAACCGGCCAAGACCGCCGAACCGGTCAAGACCGCCGAACCGGTCAAGACCGCCGAACCGGTCAAGACCGCCGGACCGGTCAAGCCCCCCCCCCCCACCAAGCCCCCCCCCGCCAAGGGCGGCGGCAAGAAGAACAAGCCCGACGATGGTTTCTGAACGCCTCTCCCGTTCTCTCGGGGTCCTCCTTGTCTCGTCGATGCTGCTCCCGTCCCTCGCGCTCGCGCAGGGGACCCAGGCCACCAAGGAGGCCAAGGAGACCGCTCGACAACTCATGGCCGAAGGCCGCGAGGCCCGCGACGAAAAGAAGGATCTCAAGGCCGCCCTCGAAGCCTTCCGCAAGGCTCACTCGATCATGAAGGTCCCCACCACGGGCCTCGAGGTCGCTCGCACCCTCGAAGCCATGGGCCACTTCATCGAGGCCGCCGAAGCCGCCCAGGAGGTCATCGACATCCCTCCGCCCCCCAAGGGGAAGGAGCCTGACGCCTTCGTGCGCGCCCGCGAAGAGGCCCAGAAGCTCCTGGAGGAAGCCAAGAAGAAGATCGGATACATCAAGATCTCCATCAAAGGCGCCAAACCCGACGCCGTGGAGGTCACCATCAACGACCTCACCGTCGCCCCCACCGCCCTCAAGGATCCGATCCCCCAGAACCCCGGGAAGCACAACGTGGTCGCCAAGGGCCCCAAGACCTCTTCCATCGAGGTCGATCTTGCCCCGGGCGCCACCGAGGAGGTCACCCTCGACGTCACCAAGCAGGAGCAAAAGAAGGTCGTCGAGGAGGCTCCCCCTCCCCCTCCTCCTCCCCCTGAAGAGAAATCGGCCTTCCTCCGCCCCATGCCCCTCGTGGGCTTCGGGCTCGCGGGCGTCGGCCTCCTCGCTGGCTCCATCACCGGCGCCATGACCCTCTCCCGCGCCTCCTCCATCAAGGAAAGTTGCGAAGGAGACCGCTGCCCACGCTCCAAGAGCAGCGACATCGACAGCGCCAAGACCCTCGGTCTGGTCTCCACGGTCTCCTTCGCCGTCGCCGGCGTCGGGGCGACCATCGGTGTCGTCGGCCTGCTGATGAAGCCCGCAAAACCCAAGGAAGAGGCCGGGAAAGTCCGTGTCACCCCCTGGCTCGGCCTGGGGAGCGCCGGGGTCGTCGGCCAGTTCTTAACCGCCCCCCGACCCCCGCGGCCTGGGCGGCCCGGGTCGAGGGGGACCCGGACGGGGAGGGGTGCTCTTGGAGGGAGGGGTCTTCGCCGCAGGCACCGCAGGGGGAGGCCGCGCTGGAGGCTTGGCTGCTGCGGGAGGCGGCTTGGGGGGCACCAAGGAGGGCGTCTTGTTGGCAGGTGGGACCGAAGCGCGGCGAGGCGCCACCCGGGAAGGAGGCCGCACCGAGGCCGGAGGGATGCTCACCCGGGGGGTAGGCATGGGCTCGATGCTCTCGGGTTCGGCGAGGAAGTCGTCGTCGCCCGAGGGCGGCAGGACGGAATCCATCCGGCGGGAGGAAGGGGCCTCGTCGTCGAGGCGGGCAGCTTCGATCAGGAGCGCGCCAATGCTGTGCTGGTTGGGCGGGATGGAAGCCGGGTTGGTGTCGTCCGGCGAGAACTCGAAATGACCGGTCTTCCAGCGGAGCATGCGCCGCAGGACCGCGATGATCGAGGTGGAGGCCCCGGCGAGGGTGGCTCGGGCGGCTGCCCCCTCGCGCATGCTCAGGGTGGCGGTGACCTGCTTGGGGCCGCGCACCACCATGGTGCCCGAACGCCGCTCCAGTTCCAGGAGACTCAACACCGTCGCCAGCGAGACCAGGGCGAGGTCCCCGGAGAGCGCGGCGGTAGGCGAGGCTGGCGGTGGCGGCGTCCGGAGGGTCACGTTCCGCGTGGAGATGACCCCCGGAAGCCGGACGCTGGCGCTCAGGCGCTGGTACATGGCCAGGATCGCCAGGAGCTGGAGGCAGAGCTCGTCGGCCCGGAACGGCTTGGTCAGGCAGACGTCGGCGCCAGCGCGGAGGGCCTCCATGCGGGAGAAAGAGTCGTCCGCGTGGGCCAGCAGAAGGAACGGGATGCTCGCGCTGGGGCCCGAGGACTGGCGGAGCTGCGCCACCAGCCAGGTCGCGTCGTCCGGGAGCGCCGCGTCGGCGATGATCGCGTCGGCATGGGTTTGCAGGACAGCGAGAGCCTCCTCCGCCGAAGGAGCGAGGATCACCTCCAGATCGGCGTCGCGGAGCACCGCGCCGATCAGGTTGGCGATCCACTCGTCGCCCGTCGCGAGGACCACGCGGCTCTTGGCCATGGGGGGGCAGCCTACCACGGACACCCGGGCGAAAGGACAGCTTTCCCGGCGAGCCCGCTTGACGGCCCGCCCCGACCCCGCGAAAGCATGCGGCCGTGGAGACCGAGGAGCAAAGGGTGATCCGGGAGCTGGTCGAGGGGCACCTCGACCTGGTGGCCATCATCGCTCGCCAGGTGCTCCGCGAGCTGAGGCTGGCGCAGCAGCACCTCGACGACCTGGAGAGCGCCGGACGCGAGGGCCTGCTCTCCGCGGCGCAGCGCTTCGACGCGACCCGAGGGGTGCCCTTCCGCCGCTTCGCCAATCACCGGATCCGCGGCGCCATGTTCGACGCCCTGCGCCGTGAGTCCGAGCTACCCCGCCGCGCCCGCGAGCGGCTCCACAGTCTGGAGGCGACCCTCGACCTCAACGAGTCCTCCGAGCCTCCCCCCGCCGCCCCCGCGGAGGCAGATCGCCGCCTGGCCGAGCACCTGGCTCGCCTCGCCACCGCGCTGGCCGTCGGCCTGGTCAACGAGCAGGCCTTCGACGACGGCGATCTGGTGGCCGTCGAGTCCGCGCCCAGCCCCGAGGACTCCCTCGCCCGCGAGCAGCTACGCAAGACGGTCCGCGACGCCGTGGAAGCCCTCCCTGAGCAAGAAAAAACCCTGATCCTCGGCCACTACTACGAGGGGCGCCGCTTCGACGAGATCTCCGCGGAGCTGGGGCTGTCCAAATCCTGGGGCTCGCGGCTCCACGGCCGCGCCGTGGGCAGGCTCACCGACCAGCTCCGCGCGCTACGCTGACCGCCCTCAAGGGGTCGCAGGTACCCGCAGCTCCCCCGAGGCGACGCGCTCCCGCAGCCTCTCCACCGCCACGACGGTCGCCGGACGGAGTCCCACCGCATGCGGCCCGTCGTGTACCCAGTCCACCCCACCCTCCCGCACCCCGAAGCTGCGGACCCCAGGCTGGAACGTCCCCGCCGCCACCTCCCGGATCACCTCCCGTACCACCGTGTCCACCCGCTTCACCATGCTGGTCATCACCACCCCCGGCGCCTCGTCGTACTGATCCCGATCCACCCCGATGGCGCGCTTCCCCGCGGCCCTCGCCGCCTCGAACACACCGCTCCCGGTCAGCCCCGACGCGTGGAAGATCACGTCCGCTCCGCCGGCGATCTGGCTCGCCGAGATCGCCTTGCCCCGCAGCGGATCCCGGAACGCCTCCGGCGTCGTCCCCGCGTAGGCCACGTGCACCTCGCACCCGGGGCACACCTCCTTCACCCCCGCCCGGTACCCCGCCTCGAACCGCCGGATCAGCTCGATGTTCATCCCCCCCACGAACCCCACGTGCTTGCTCTCGCTCTCCGCTCCCGCCGCCGCCCCCACCAGGAACGCCCCCTCCTCCTCCCGGAACCGCAACCCCACCAGGTTCCCCGGCGTGTCCCCGTCCCCCGCGTAATCCACGCACGCAAACCTCGACCCCGGGAAGGCCCGCGCCACCTCGGTGATGTCCCGGGTAAAAATGTACCCTATCCCGAGGATCAGATCAAACTTCCGTGCGGCGAACAGGCGCATGGCGCCCTCCCGATCCTCGGCGCCGGAAGGCTCCGCCAGCTCGAAGGAGACCCCGTCGAGCCGCGCCGCCTCCAGCAGCCCCGCGTACGCCGCGTCGTTGAAGCTCTTGTCGCCCCGCCCGCCCACGTCAAACACCAGCCCGACCCGGAGCGACGAGCGCACCGGAGGAGGCGGCGTGCGCGCCGGGAGCAAGGCGGTCAAGGCCAGCGCCGCGAGCAAGGCAAGCAGGGGCAACCAGGCGCGAGGGATCACGGCACGCGGCGGAGCCGCACCCGGGAGCGCGACGACTGGAGGAAGGCGGTCAGGGCGGCGGACAGGCGCTGGCCGATGACCCACCGCCGGAGATCGCAGCGCACCTCGTCGAAGGGCTTGCCCCGGAAGGGCGTCCCGCTGCCCCGGAGCAGCTCCCGCAGCTCGGCGTCGGAGGGGGCGAGCATCGGCGTGACCATCAGGTCCAGGTAGCGCGACGCCAGCGCCTCGCGCCGGAGCATGCGGCGCAGCTCGTAGTCGTTGAGCCCCTCGGCCTTGACGGCAGCCCGCAGGTTATCCGTCCCCTTGACCCGGAGCGCCAGCACCGCCCACGCCAGCTGGATCCGGTTCTCGGTGTCGTCGGCGCCGGGGGCGCGGCGAGCCAGGTCGCAGGGGTGCGGGGCGAGGGGGCGCTCCCGGTTCCCCGGGTGATCGACCGGGAGGTGCGCCAGGAGATCGGTGGCGATGTGGCGGTCGAGCGCGGCGCGCAGGTGCCTGGCGGCGTAGACCCCGCTGGCGTCGAGGAGCGGCTCCCCGGAGGCGAGCGCCTCGAGGCGCGCCTCGAAGGCCAGCTCGCGCTCGAAGATGACCCGCGGGACCGCCGCCCCGCCGGTCTCCGGGGAATCGAAGACGTAGAGGACCCGATCCACCACCTCCCCCTGGCTCGCCGCAGGCCGCGAGGCGAGGACCGCCGCGAACACCAGGAGCCCGCGGATCAAGCGCATCGCTCAGGGGGTACCCTCGCTCCCGGTAGGCTTGACCTGGGGCGGAAGGGGGCCGGAGGGCGAGGCGCTGGAGCCCAGCTCCGAGGAGATCGGAGGGCTCTCGTCCGGGGAGTTCTCGCCCGGGATCCCCTCGTGGTGGTTGGTGTACGCGCGGGCGATGCGGCGAGCCTTGAGGAACTCCGCGAAGGCGGCCAGGGTCTCCAGGTCGCGAGGGCCGAGGGTCTCGATCAGATCGCGGATCTGCTTGCGCTGGAGCTCCGGGTTGCGCCCGCGCCTCGGATCGCGAGGCTCCGGCGCCGGGATCTCCTCGGCCACCGCGGGAGGCGCCGGAGGCGCCTCGCCCCCCTCCTCCGTGGCCCAGACGGGCCGCGGGACCGGCTGGAGCGCGTGGGCGACCAGCCAGGCTTCCATGAAGGTGCGCAGGCGCTCGCTCCGGAAGGTGAACCAGCGCTCCCGCTCGGAGCCGTGGCTCATCAGCACGTCCTTGAAGCGCCGGAAGGCCCCCTTGCCGTCGATGCTGGCGGCCAGCTTGGCCCGCAGCTCCGGATCCTCCACCATGGGGATGTAGCGCTCCATCCACCGGTACTGCTCCCGGCTGCTCACCGGGGCGATCCGCAGGTAGTTGCTGTCGGTGTTGATGCGGGCATGCATCTGCGGATCCGCCACCCCGTCCACGACACGAAGGACATCCCCGGTCACCAGATGGAGGTAGCTGTGCACCTCGGGAGCGTTGTTCTCGAAGGCGTCTTCGAGAGCCTCCCAGTCGACGGGGACGTCGCGGATAGGCTGGTTGGGGGGAGGCTTCGGGAACGTATCTTGGTGGGACATGGGGGCTGGAAAGGCGGCCTGAAGAGGGAACTCGCCCTGAGAAAGAGGATGCGTCACCCTAGCGCGAGGGCCGACAAAAACCTATACCGACCCTCCGCTCCTGGTACGCGCAACGGCATCCTGCCAGGACTTGCGCCGGCTTGCACGCTCCTCGTCGCTCATCGACGGCGCGAAGCTGCGGGCCACCCGGGACATCCGGGCCGCTTCCTGCTGCGCCTTGAAGAGCCCTGCCCCCACTCCCGCCAGCATCGCCGCCCCTCGGGCCGTGGACTCCAGCTCCGCGGGGCGCTCCACGGCCAGGTGGGAGATGTCGGACTGAAACTGCATCAGCAGGTCGTTGGCCGCGGCGCCGCCGTCCACCCGCATCCGCTGGAGCGGCCGCCCCAGGTCGTCCGCCATGGCCTGCACCAGGTCGCCCACGCTGAAGGCGATGCCCTCGAGGGTGGCCCGCGCCAGGTGCCCTGCGGTGGTGCCCCGGGTGAGCCCGCAGATCAACCCGCGGGCGTGGGGATCCCAGCGAGGGGCGCCCAGCCCCGCCAGCGCCGGGACGAACACCACTCCGTCGCTTGACGGCACCGACCGGGCCAGCGCCTCGATGTCCGACGCCGCCTTGAGGATCCCGAGCCCGTCCCGCAGCCACTGGACCGCCGCCCCCGCGATGAACGACGCCCCCTCCAGCGCGTAGGTGGTCTCCTCCCCGATCTGCCACGCCACGGTGCTCAGCAGGCCGAAGCGGCTCGCCACCGCCGTCCTCCCGGTGTTCACCAGCAGGAACGCCCCGGTGCCGTAGGTGCACTTCACGTCGCCCTCGGCGAAGCACGCCTGGCCGAAGAGGGCCGCCTGCTGATCCCCGGCGATCCCGCAGATCGGGACTCCATCGGGCAGCGGGTAGAACCCCCGCGTCTCCGCCACCCGCGCCGCCGACGGGACGATCCGGGGCAGCACCTCCCTCGGCACCCGCAGCGCCCCCAGCAGACCGTCGTCCCACGCGAGCTTCCTCAGATCCATCAGCAGCGTCCGGGACGCGTTGGTGGCGTCCGTCAGGTGCTCCGCCCCACCGCTCAGCCTCCACACCAGGTAGCTGTCGACGGTACCGAAGGCCAGCTCCCCCCGCTCTGCCCTCGCCCTCGCCTCCGGCACCTCGTCCAGCAGCCACGCCAGCTTGGTCCCGGAGAAATACGGATCCAGCACCAGCCCCGTCGCCTCCCGGAACCTCGCCTCCTCCCCCGCCTCCTTGAGCGCGGCGCAGCGATCCGCCGTCCGTCGATCCTGCCAGACGATGGCCCGGTGCACGGGCCTCCCGGTGCCCCGCTCCCAGAGCAGGGTGGTCTCCCGCTGGTTGGTGATCCCGACGGCCTCCACGTCCGTCCCCTTGAGCCCCGCCGCCGCGAGCGCCGCCTCCGTCGCCGCCACCACCGAGGCCCAGATCTCTTCCGGCTCGTGCTCCACCCACCCGGGTCGAGGAAAATGCTGCGGAAAATCCCGGGTAGCGCGCCCCAGGGTCTTCCCCTCCGTGTCAAGCAGCAAGACGGTGGTCCCGGTGGTCCCTTGGTCGATGGCGAGCAGTGGCATGCTGGACGATCCCCTTCGTTGAGGCGCCCATTAGAGCACGAGACCTCGCCTAAGGGCGCGGCCTCTGCCGCTCTCCCCAGCGGCCCCCCGCCAGCGCGAACCCCGCCCCCAGCAGCGCCACCGGAGGCCAGAGCATCCAGGTGGCCCCCAGCCCCGCCCCCGCCGCCGTGAGCGCCCAGGCGGTGGACGCTGCCACCACCCCCGCCACCGCCGCCTCCTTCTTCCCCGCCTGCCCGCCGAAGCGCCCCACCCTCGCCCCCCCCCCCCGGCACGCCAGCGCGAACCCCGCCAGCGGAGGCCCCACCGTCGCTGCCTTCACCGACCACCGGATCGCTCCGGTCGCCCTCGCCAGGAACGCTGCCGTCTCCTCCGCGGTCCCCGCCGGCACCAGCGCCCCCAGCAGCCCCCGGGACAGCCACTGCCCCACCATCGCCAACGGCAGCCACAGCGCGAACACCAGCACCGCCCCGATCCCTGACCAGTGCCAGGGCGGCCGCTCCTCCCCCTCCTCCGGTGCCCCTACCGTCCCCGCCGGTGGGGCCATCTTCTGGTTCAAGATCGGGAGCTGCCGCCGCGCCGCCATCGCCTCGCACCCTACCAGCGCCCCCGCCGCGAGCAACCGGCGCCGCCGCCGGCCGATGGAGGCGCCACCATGTGGCCTCCTCCCCCGCCGCTCCCTCCGCCGCTGCCCCTTGCCCACGAGGCCGCCCCCGCCCCCCCCGAGGAGCAACCCCGCCGCTCCTACGAGCTCCGCCTCCACGGCGGCGCCGCAGCCCTCCGCTGCGACGGCGCTGCCCCCTCTTCCCTGGAGCAGATCGACCCCTGCGCCTCCCTCGAATCCCCCCGCAAGCTCGGCGCCGCAGCCCTCTGGCGCCCCTGGAACCACTGGGCCTTGGGCCTCGCCGCCGACCGCGCCTGGTTCTCCTGGAACACGAGGGGGCTGCTCGACGAGGGGCGAGGCCGCGGCCACTGGACCGGCGCCGCCCTGCTGGCCCGCTGGTACCCGCGCTCCGAGGGCCCCTGGGAGCCCTTCGTCGGCTACCAGATGGGCCTCGGCTGGCTGACGATGACCAGCGAGCGCGGCGACCTCACCCTCCGCCGCGAGGGCCTCGCCATGGCGGCCCAGCTCGGCCTGGAGCGCTGGATCTCCTCCCGGCTTCGCCTGGGCGCGGAAGGCGAGGTCCGCTGGCAGGCCACCGGCTCCCCGGAGGTCTGCCGGGGCCCCTGCCTCTCGCTCCCCCTGGCCCGCCTCCCGGATCGCTCCCTCGCCCTCCACGCCTCCCTCACCCTCGCCTTCGGAGACGAGCTGTGACCCGCGAGATCGAGGGTATAACCCCCTCATGCACCTCGTCGTGGAAGAGCGCATCCCGGCGTCCCCCCTGGCTCTCTGGCCTCTCCTCACCGACCCGGCCCGGATGAACGCCTGGTCCGAGGCCCGCATCTCCTCCGCCCGCCTCGGCGACGGACACCGCACCGATGGCGTCGGCGCTCACCGGGTCGTCTCCGTCCGCGGGAGCACCTTCCACGAGGTCATCTCCGAGAGCGAGCCCCCTCGACGCCTGGTTTACCGCATCTTCCGCGGAGTCTCGCTGCTCCGGGAGCACCGGGGTGAGATCCTGCTCCTTCCTGAGTCAAAAAAAACCCGTCTCCGCTGGGAGGTCCACATCGACTTTGCACTCCCGGGGCTCTCGTCGTTGACCCGCGCGGCCATCGAGGCGCCGCTCCGGCGCAGCGTGCGTGCCCTCACCCGGGTCGCCCAGGGAGCCAACGAGGCCCCCCTCTCCCCCGGGAGGCCCACGATCCCCCGCGCCGACCTGGAGCCGCTCCGGACCGCCGCGGAGGCCGCCCTGGCGGAGCAGCTCGCCATCGCCGCGCGCCTCGCCGACGCCGGCGACCCGAAGCAGTGGTTCGCCCGGGTCTACGCGATCACCACGGAGCTCCAGCTCGACCACCTCCCGGAGGTCCACCACCCCGAGTGGGTGCTCCGGTTGATCCCCCGGTTCCACGAGGATTACACCCGGAACCTCCGGCGCTGGGAGCAGGGACGCCGCGACGAGGTGGACCCCCTCTGGGCCTCCGCTTACCGGGCCGCGGAGCAAGGCGACCCGGAGAAAAGCCCCGACAAGGTCGTCCTCGGGCTGCTCCTCGGCGTGCGCGCCCACATCGAGGAGGACCTCCCCGGCGCCCTGGCCGACACCTACCTCGATCACTTCCGTGATCGCTGCGACTACGCGCGCTTCCGGGCCGATTACGCGCTGATGGCGCCGCTGTTCCGCCGCGTCTCCGATCGGCTCCTGGACCGGATGCCGCCCCGGTTTCTACCGCTTTGGCTCCGGGCCATCCGCGCCTTTCTCCCCCTGGAGGCCGTGGACGCCCTCGCCGGCCCTCGGGTCTACGAGGTCGCCCCCGCCCGCATGGCCGCCTTCGAGCGAGGGGCGCGCCTCGCCACCTGGAAGCTCGGCGCCGAGCCCTGAGCCGCGCCCTCAGCCCCGGTGAGGGAGGTGGACCCCGCGCTCGCTGGCGCAGGTGAGCGCTTCCTCGTAGCCCGCGTCCGCGTGGCGCAGCACGCCCATCGCCGGGTCCGTGGTCAGCACCCGAGCGAGGCGCTGCGCGGCGGCGTCGGTGCCGTCCGCCACGACGACCATCCCCGCGTGGAGCGAGTTGCCAATCCCGACCCCTCCGCCATGGTGAAAGCTGACCCAGGACGCCCCCGCCGCGGTGTTGACCAGGGCGTTGAGGATGGCCCAGTCGGCGATGGCATCGCTCCCGTCCTTCATGCCCTCGGTCTCCCGGTAGGGGGAGGCGACGCTGCCGCAGTCGAGGTGGTCGCGGCCGATGACGAGGGGTGCCTTGACGCGGCCGGAGCGTACCGCCTCGTTGAAGGCGAGGCCGACGCGGGCCCGCTCGCCGTAGCCCAGCCAGCAGATGCGCGCCGGGAGCCCCTGGAAGGCGACGCGACGGCGTGCCAGCTCGATCCAGCGGCGGAGCGAGGGGTGATCGGGGACGCACTCCAGGACGATCTCGTCGGTGGCGGCGATGTCCGCAGGGTCGCCGGAGAGGGCCGCCCAGCGGAAGGGCCCGCGGCCCTCGCAGAACTGGGGCCGGATGTACGCCGGGACAAAGCCGGGGATGTCGAAGGCCCGGGAGCAGCCCGCATCCACGGCGTTCTGACGGATGTTGTTGCCGTAATCGAAGGCCTCGGCGCCCCGCTCCTTCATGGCGAGCATGGCGGTGACCTCGGCGGCCATACCCTCGCGAGCGCGCCGCATGTAGGTCTCCGGATCGTCGACCCGGAGCCGGGCCGCCGCCGCCAGGTCGAGCCCCGCCGGGATGTAGCCGGTCAGCGGGTCGTGGGCCGCGGTCTGCTCCGTCACCAGGTCCGGGACCAACCCCAGGGCCAGCAGCCTCGGGAACAGCTCGGCGGCGTTGCCACAGACGGCGATGGAGCGAGGTTCCCCCGCCTCGGCGCTGCGGATCGCCTCCCGTACCGCGGCCTCCAGGTCGTCGATGCGCTCGTCCACGTAGCGGGTGGCAAGGCGCTTCTCGATCCGCTCCGGGTCGACCTCGACGGAGACGGAGCCCAGCCCCGCCATGGCGGCGGCCAGCGGCTGGGCGCCGCCCATGCCGCCGAGGCCCGCGGTGAGCAGCCACCGGGCGGGCCTCCCCTGG
>CAZSDX010000136.1:0-14045 GCA_964605685.1 uncultured Polyangiaceae bacterium | reverse complement strand
GCAACGAGGACGTCCTTCCTCCCTCGCAAGATCCTGGCGGCGTCACCGCGGGGAGTGACGGCGGCGGGACCGGCGGGGTCAGCGGCACCGGAGGCGGTGAGACCGGGGGCGGTGGCGCGGCGGCAGGTACCGGGGGCGGTGGCACCGGAGGCGGTGAGACCGGGGGAGCAAGCGGAGAGGCGGGCACCGGGGGCGGTGGCGCCGGCGGGGGAGGCGGGCAGGCGATCACGACGACGCTGCGGGTGCACTACCCGACCAAGCCGGGGCAGGCGATGACGATCCGCGGGGACGCCGGGGGGCTGAGCTGGAGCGCCGGGTTGCCCATGGAAGCGGCGGGGGCCAGCGTGTGGGTCTTCTCCACGACCGGGGTGATCGACGACGTGGAATGGAAGCCGATGCTGGACGACGCGACCTGGGCGCGGGGCCCGAACTACCTGGCGAAGGCGGGAGACGTGGTGGACGTGTACCCGCACTTCCAGGTGACGAGCGGCGTGGTGGGGATCTACAAGGAAAAATTCGCCTCGAAGTACCTGACGGAGACGCGGGACATCTGGGCCTACCTGCCGCCGACCTACCTGGAGAACACGGAGGCCCGCCTCCCGGTGCTGTACATGCACGACGGGCAGAACCTCTTCGACAAGGAGCTGGCCTTCGGCGGCAACGAGTGGAAGGTCGACGAGGCGATGGACGCGGCGGCAGAGAGCGGCGCCGCGCGGGAGGCGGTCGTCATCGGCGTGGGCAACACCCCGGCACGCATCTACGAGTACACCCCGACCCCCGACCCGGAGTACACCCCGAGCGGCGGCGGCGATGACTACCTGGCGCTGCTGATCGGCGAGCTGAAGCCGCTGGTGGACGCCGAACTGCGGACCCTCCCAGGGCCGGAGCACACCGCCCTCGTGGGCTCGTCCCTCGGCGGCCTGATCTCTTCCTACGGCGGGGTGCGGCACCCGGAGGTCTTCGGCCTCATCGGCGCCCTGTCACCGTCGGTCTGGTGGGACAGCAAGATGCTGCTGGGGCAGGTCGCCTCCGTCCAGGGCAAGGAGCTGCGAGCCTCCCGGGTCTACGTCGACAGCGGCGACGCCGGGCCCTCCCAGGATGGCCTGGCCAACACCAAGCTGCTCGCCGATCAATACAGGGCCGTCGGCTACCAGGATGGCCTTGATTTCCTCTACATCGTGCAGAACGGGGCGACCCACAGCGAGATCTTCTGGGCCCAGCGGTTCCCTACGGCGGCGGCGTTCCTGCTGGGTCCGCGACCAGACTCCGCGGTGAAAGGCTTTTGAGAAGGGGGCGGAGGTTACGTCGGCAGCAGGCGAGTCGCCGGTGGCCCCTCGCCTCGATGGGCGGACAAATTATGTCCTGAAGATCCGTGGCTGACCTTGGATCACTGGCTTACGATCGGCCCATGGCCCAGGGGAAAACTCCGCCGTTTCGCCTTGTTTCTTTCGCGCTCGCGGGCTTCCGCTCGTTCACGACGCCCACGCTCCTGCCGCTGGCCCGGGGGGAGGTCGGGGAGGGGGTGGTGGTGCTCCAGGGGGAGAACAGCGCGGGGAAGTCGTCGGCGCTGGGGGCGCTGGATCTGTTCTTCCGGGCGGCGCTGGCCTGCCTGGCGGCGGGGGCGAGCGGGTCGTCGGACGCGGAGCTGACGGCGCGCTGGGACACCCTGGCCTCCGTGGGGCACCGGGATCTCCTGGTGCGGCGCCGGGATAGGCCCGAGGGGTACGGCGGCCCGACGGTGCTGGAGGCACGGTTCGTGGGGAAGCTGTCCGGGGCGCTGCGGGTGACGGTGGCCGAGGACGGGAGCGGGGCGCGGGTCAAGCTGGAGCACAGCGAGCGGGGGCAAAACTTCTTCGAGCCAGACCGGGCGACCTGCGCGGCGCTGCTGGCGGCGCTGGAGCACCCTTGCGGGCCGGAGAGCCGCCCGCTGGCGCTGATGAACGCCCGGCGCCGGGCCCTGTGGCTCCCGGAGGACGGAGGCGTGGGGGTGATCCCGCCGGGGTTGCTGGTGCAGCTCTTCCGGCTGCGGACCTCCCTCGACCCGCAGGAGCGCCGCCGCTGGCGCGCGTTTACCGAGGCGCTGGGGCGCTTCGGGGTCTTCGCCGGCAAGGAGATCTCGGTGGAGCGGCTGGACACCGGCGGACCGCAGCTCCTGGTGGAGACCCCGGGGAGATCCGTGGTCCCGCTGGGGGAGCTGGGGGCCGGCGAGCAGCACCTGGCGGCCTTGACGGCGGCGCTGCTGCTGGGGCGGGGGGCGATCTTGGCCATCGAGAAGCCGGAGCTGAGCCTGGACACCCGGCACCAGCGCGCCCTCATCGAGCTGCTGGAGGAGCACGGCCAGCAGGGGCAGGTGCTCCTGGAGAGCAACGCGCCGGGGATAGCGCGGGGGGTCCAGGTCCGTTTTGTCCGGGGGGCGAGCGGGGAGATCACCGCGGAGCTGGCGGACGCGCCGACGGCGGCGACGCGGGCGAGCGCCCCGCAAAAGGCCCCCGCGCCGGCAGCGTTGGCCCGCAGAGGGGCCGCGGTGTAGGTTGCCGTCCGTGGAACGGGTCGACCCCTACGGGCTGGTAGGACAGGTGCTGGATGGACAGTTCCGGGTGGACGCTCCCATCGGGGAAGGAGGCTGCAGCGTCGTCTACAAGGGGCACCACGTGGGGCTCGACGCGCCGGTGGCCATCAAGTGCCTGAAGCTCCAGCAGCAGCTCGGCACCGCGTTCGTCCAGACCTTCGAGCAACGCTTCCGGGACGAGAGCAAGATCCAGTACCGGTTGTCCCAGGGGTCGCTCCACATCGTCCGGACGCTGGGGGCCGGAACCACCATCACCCCGGGTACCAGCGCGCTGATCCCGTACATGGTGCTGGAGTGGCTCGAAGGCTTCACCCTGGCGGAGCAGCTCCGGGCGAGGCAGGCGCGGGGCGAGCGGGGCCGATCCTTGATCGAGGTCGTCCGGATGCTCGACCCGGTGGCCGAGGCGATGGCGTTCGCCCACAGCCTCGGCGTCGTCCACCGGGATCTGAACCCCTCCAACCTGTTCGTGGTGGTGCTCCCGGACGGCACCCAGCGGCTCAAGGTGGTCGATTTCGGCGTGGCCAAGGTGCTGAGCGACAACGCGCTCCAGCTCGTGAAGCGGGCGGCGACGCTGGGCTCGCTGCGGATGTTCACCCCGGCCTACGGAGCGCCGGAGCAGTTCTCCAGCACCTTCGGCGAGGTATCCCCCGCCACCGACGTCTACGCCTTCGCCCTGCTGGTGGTCGAGCTGCTGCTGGATCGCCCCCCGGTCGAGGGGGACAACCTGGCCGACTTCATGACCAAGGCCACGGACACGGTGATCCGCCCCACCCCCTGGACCCTCGGCTGCACCACCGTGGGCGAGTCCGTCGAGGTCGCGCTGGCCCGGGCGCTGAGCGTCGACCCGACACGGCGCCACCCGGACATCGGCGCCTTCTGGGGGGCCCTCAAGCATGCGATCCGCCAGGACGAGGAGCTGTCGAAGCGCCGCGCCTCCCAGCCGCCCGCCGCGCTGACCCCCGCCCCGGGCCCCAAGACCAAGAAGGGAACGCTGATCCTCCGCCCCGAGGCCAGCCCCTTCGTTGACTCCCCCACGTCCAGCTCCATCTTCGCGGAGTCCAGCACCAACAGCCGCGCCCTCTTCCCCGAGTCCTCCACCGCCAGCGGCCCCCGCGGCACGCTCCAGATGAAGGTACACCAGGGCAGCGAGCCTCCTCCCCCGGGCGACCGGCCCATCACCATTCGACCCCCGACAGCCGGTGTCCCTGCTGACCCCCTGGGCCCCACCCACAGCGGACAGCCCAGGCAAGGGGCCTCTCCTCTCTCCTTCACGGTCCAGCCTGGCCAGGATCTCCTCACCCCGGAGCAGCGCGCCCTCGTCGAGCAGCAACCGCTCTCGCTTGCCCCTCCCACCTCTCCCTCCCCTTCCTCTGCCAACACCACCCTCTCCTCCCCCCGCACCAGCGACCGCCCCCTTGCCCCTGAGATCCAGAACGCCCCGCCGTCCCTGCCTCGCTGGTTGCTGGTGGTCCTGGGGTTGGGTGGCCTGGGAGTGCTGGTGGCGAGCGGTTGGTTGGTTTCCCATATGCTAACCCGCTGACCTGAAGCTATCCTAGAGGTACCATGCGCGCTGTTCTTCTGGCTCTGGTGTTGACAGCTCCTTTTCTGTACCCCGCCCCGGCCACCGCCGAGACGCCGCTGAGCGACTGCAACAGCACCTGCGACCGGGAGGCCGCCTCCTGCGTGGACAAGTGCGAAAGCACCCACCCCAACGATCCAGCGGCCCGGGTGGGCTGCAAGGTCAAGTGCGCGGACGCCCGGAAATCGTGCAGCAAAAAATGCAAATGAGCCCCTGAACGGGGAGAGGTAGGGAGAGGTCTTCCTCCCCGGGGGATCTCGCGTATCCTGGGCGCATGCAGCACCGCAACCCCTCGTACCTTTCCCTGGCGCTCTTCGGGGTGCTCCTGGCCGTTGGCGCCGCGACGGCCTGCAGCGGAGACGCCGACGGCACGGCGACCACCGAGACCCCCGGCGCCTCCGGAGGAAAAGGCGGCAAGGGGGGAGCCAGCGGGAAAGGCGGCAGCAGCGCGGGCGGCTCCGGCGGAGCGGATGGGGGATCGGGCGGGGCGTCTGCCGCCGGTGGCTCCGGGGGGTCGATCAACGTCGGCGCCGGGAGCGGCGGCGGTGGGGCGGGCGGGGCGGGCGGTAGCGCGCCGACCTGCCAGCCGATTTGCCCGTCGCCCCAGGTATGCAGCAAGGCAGGGACCTGCATCGATCCGGGGACCTGCGCGGTCAACGAGGACTGCGACAGCGGAAAGGTGTGCGACGCCGGGAGCAAGACCTGCATCCCCGGGGGCGGCTGCGGGGCGACGAAGCTGGTGGCGGAGCAGATCCCTCCGAACTTCCTCCTCGTGCTGGATCGCTCCTGCTCGATGACCGCCAAGACCGGCGACAAGACCAAGTGGCAGGTGGCGGTGGCGGCCATCAACAAGCTGACCACGGACTACAAGGACAAGATCCGTTTTGGCCTGGCGATGTTCCCGGATCTAACCCCCGCCAACTGCACGCAGGAAGGGGCCGCGGTGGTGCCGGTGGGCGACGACACCGAGGCGACGATCCAGAACATCCTCACCAAGTCGCTCAACACCGGCAACAAGTACTTCCCGAGCAACCCGTGCGTGACCAACATCGACACGGCGATGCTCCAGGCCTCCCAGGAGGTGGCCTTCAACGACAAGACTCACAAGCACTTTGTCATGCTGATTTCCGACGGGAAGCAGTCCGGTTCCTGCGGCGGGGACGCGAAGGATCCGGAGACCGAGAAGCACATCGCGGCCATGTACGCCAAGGGGATCGGAACCTTCGTCATCGGCTTCGGCGCGGCGACGGATTTTACCCAGATGGACAAGTTCGCCGTGGCCGGCGGTCACCCCAACCCGGACCCGGCCCGCGACTACTACCTCGCCGAGAACGAGCAGGCCCTCTACGAGGCCTTCGACAGCATCGCCAAGCAGACCCTCGGCTGCGACTTCGCCCTCCAGGAGCAGCCACCGGACCCCAGCAGCATCTACGTTTTCTTCGACGAGAACGATCAGGTGCTCAAGGACACCTCCCACAAGGACGGCTGGGACTACGACGCGACCTCCAACACCGTGACTTTCCACGGCCCCGCCTGCGAGGCCCTCAAGGAGGGCAAGGTCACCAAGCTCGACATCGTCTTCGGGTGCCCCGGCGGCGACACCATCGGCGTCCCCCCCGACTGCCAGAGCGGGATAGGCTGCGACGCCCTCCACCTCTGCCCCAATGACCCCCAGAAGGGCAACGGGTACTGCAGCGAAGGCTGCTGCAAGTTCCAGAAGATCGACTTACCCAGGCGCCACCGGCAGGGTCACCACGAAGCGAGCGCCGGGCTCTGCGGACTCCGCCGCGATCTGCCCGCCGACCTCCTCCAGCAACCCCCGGCACACCGCCAGCCCTAGCCCGGTCCCCTCCCCCACCGGCTTCGACGAGACGAAGGGCTCGAACAGCGCCGGCAGGATGGCCGGATCGATCCCGGGACCGTCGTCCTCCACCGCCAGGAGCACCGCTGCCCCCTCCTGCCGCGCCCGGATCGCCACCTGCCCCTTGCCTCCCGTTGCGTCCGCTGCGTTATCCAGCAGGTTGAGGAGCACCTGCGCCAGCGGCTCCCGGCCCAGCACCACCGGCGGGAGTTCCCGGCTCACCTCCACGACGAGGGTCACCTCCCGCATCTTCTTCTGCGGCCGGAGCAGCTCCAGCACCTCCTCCACCGCCTCCGCCAGTCGACCGGGCTCCGCCGCTTCTGGCCCCCCTGGGCGCGCGGGGCGGGCGAAATCCAGGAGCCGCCTCAGGATGCGGTGGATGCGCTCCGTCTCCCGGCGCATCCTCACCAGGAAATCGCGCTCTTCCTCCGGGGTGAGCCCCCCGTCGAGGAGCAGATCCTGGAGGCCCATCAGCGCCGCCAGCGGGTTGCCCACCTCGTGGGCCAGCCCCGCCGACAGGCGCCCCACCGACGCCAGCCGCTCCGAGCGCACCAGGCTGGCCTGCGCCGCCTTCAGCTCGGCAGAGGCCTTCTCCAGCGCGTCCACCTTGGCCCGCAGCGCCTCCTCGTTCTCCAGCAGCCTCCCGGTCATCGAGGACAGGCTGTGCCCCAGCTCGATCAGCTCCACCGCCCCGCTGGTCGGCGGCTCCAGGCGCCGGCTCCCGCTCACCACCCGGCTGGCCGCCCCGGACAGCGCGTCGATGGGCCGCACCACCAGCCGCGTCAACGCGAAGTACACGAACACCAGCAGCGCCAGCGCCACCAGCACCATGTAGAACCCCACCAGCCTCAGCAGCGTCTCTCCCTGGCCGATCTGATCGTCTACCCGCAGCGCCGCCAGCACCGACCCCTGCCCCCCGGGGATCAGCACCAGCAGCGCCGGACCGTGGCGCGAGGTGACCCGCAGCAGCGCCTCCTCGCCGGGGCGCACCCGCGGAGGCAGCAGCGCCTCGCCGTCCTCCCCGCCGGAGCGGGAGAGCTGCTCCCCCTCCGGCCCGTAGAGCGCCAGCCCCACCAGCCCCGAGGACGACGCGAGCTGGGCGTCCAGCAGCGGCCCCAGCGAGGAGGCGGGGCGGCTCCCCTGGGCCTCCGCAACCCGCGCCGCGACCACCCGCCCCATGGCCCGTGCGTGGCTCTCCCGCTCCTGGCGTAGCGCCGCCCGGGTCAGCTCGGAGACGGCGAAGAACAGCGGCCCGAAGGCCAGCAAAAAGAGCGCCCCGAGGGCCAGGACAAGCTGGAGCCGGATCCCCGGACGCACCCCCCCTTTCTACCAGACCCCCCCGCCTCCCCGCCCCTCCTTTCCGCCCGCCCCGTCCGCCGCCTCCGCCGCGGGCGCCAGGCGCAGCAGGTAGAGGGCCGCCGCCGCCAGGTAGCAGGCCGAGCCGACCAGGTAGGCCGCCTTCAGCCCGTGGTGGATGGCGATGTAGATGGCCACCCCGCTGCCGGCCACGCCGAAGAGCCCGTTGATGCCCCAGCTCCAGGCGACCAGCCTGCGCTCGCCCCGGAGCGCCGCCATCCCCAGCGGCAGCGGGCAGCCCAGCAGCAGTCCCAGCGGCAGGATGGCCAGCACCAGCCCCGCGGTGCGCACCGGGAGGGCAAAGCCAGTGAGCAGCTCCGCCAGCGGCTCCGCCGCCACCAAGCCCACGAGCTGCACCGCCAGCAGCGCACCGAAGACCGCGCCCTTGCCCCCCCGCGGGAGCGCCGCCAGGCGCTTCGACAGCATCGCCCCCACCCCCGTGGACAGCAGCAGCGCCGCCAGCACCGCCGCCAGCGACAGCGTCGGGTTCCCCACCACCAGCACGCTCT
Source organism: uncultured Polyangiaceae bacterium (assembly GCA_964605685.1). Taxonomy (GTDB): domain Bacteria; phylum Myxococcota_A; class Polyangia; order Polyangiales; family Polyangiaceae; genus JANWXX01. The sequence goes on along the minus strand of CAZSDX010000136.1, from coordinate 6,171 downwards.
GCTGGAGCAGCTTCATCTCGATGAGCATGAAGCCCAGCCCCAGCAGCGCGAAGTAGGCGCTCGGGGCGGCGACCCCCACCCGACCTCCGACCCCGCGCCGCAGCAGGATCCCCAGCGGAACGAGCAGGAACGCGCCGATCAGCACGAAGATCGTCACCAGCGACTGGCGGAGCACCTGCACGTCCCCGCCCGCCGGCTTCCCGTCCATGGCCCGGAGGAAGAAATAGAACGGACGATCATCCGGGTTCGGCTCCATGTCGAAGGGGAAGGACGCATAGGTGGCCTTCCGATCCGGATCGGTGATCAGCCGGGTGATCGCCGCGTCCCCCCCACGGCCCGGGGTATAGAGATCGTTGAATTCCAGGCGACGACGCGCCTCGTCCACCAGGGCGATCTCCGGGTCCGTGAACGGGGTCCGGCGCAGCATCACGTGGGTCAGCTCCCGACCCCCGAAGTGCGGGCTCGCCACCGACGTGACCAGCAGGTGGCGGCTCGGGTCCTGCACCCCCAGGCTCCGGAGCGCCTCCACCGCGACGCCTATCCCCTTGATGGCGTCGTACTCCGGAGAATACCGGGCCCGCATGAACGCCAGCACCCCGTCGTCCCGGGTGCGCGCCAGGTAATCCCGGAACGCCTCCACCGTGTAGAGGTAGTTCTCCGTCAGCGCAAAGGCCCCCGCCCCGGTCGCCGCCCCCGAGTCCACCCAGGTCACCGTCACCACGTCGTACTGCTGCCGGTCCCGCTTCACGTAGGTCCGCGCGTTCTCGAAATGGATCGTCACCCCGGGCTGATGGTACGGGCGCCCCGAGTACTCCCCGAAGGTCTCGTTCACCAGCCGCCCCACCAGCGGATTCACCTCCACCCCCACGACGGGCGCCTTGTCGAAGTACCGCGCCATCAGCACGTCAAACCCCGCCCCCACCCCCAGCACCAGCGTCGACCCCGAGGGCTTCAGCAGGTGCGGCAGGCTCGCGATGTCGTAGGAAAAGAAGTCCATCCCCTTCACGTCCCCCGGGAAATGCTGGATCTGCGTCCCCGCCACCCCCTCGATGAGAAGGTCGTACTGCTCCGGGTGCTTCTTCGTGTAGGTCCGGCTCAACCCCCAGGTGTAAAAAGCCCCCTTCCGGACGATCACCCTGGAAAAATCGTTCCACTCGTCCGCCACCAGCCGCTCCAGCTTCATGTTCCGGATCACCGGAGGACGGAACAGGCCCGACCCCCGGAGCCCCAGCGCCCCGCCCCCGAAGAGCACCAGCAGCGCCGCCCCCGCCGCCGAGGCGGCCCGGCGCTGGCCTGCGCCGAGGAAGAAGAGCAGCGAGGCCAGACCCGCCAGCAGGAAGATCAGGATCAACGCCGAGGGCGCGGGCACCGCGTCTAGCAGGAACACCGCCACCACGCACCCCGCCGCAGCCCCCAGCAGATCGATGGCGTAGAACGCCCCGAACTCCTGGTGGTACGCCTCGAAGATCACCGAGATCAGCACGCCCCCCAGCAGGAACGGCGCGAACAGCACGCCGAAGAGCGCCACGTAAGCCACCTGCCCGGCGGTCCCCTCCGCCCCCATCTCCGGGTAGTACCGGAGGTAGATCAGCGTGGCCAGGGCGCCCACCAGCCCCAGCGCCAGCGCCGCCCGCCCTGCCCGCTCCGGCGCCTCCAGGGCAACCTCCCCACGCAGCGTCACCCAGAGCCCTCCGGCGCCGAGCCCGAGCATCGCCACGCTGATGCTCATGAACGCGAAATAGTAGCCAATCGTCGCGGAAAAGAGCCGGGTAAGCGCGATCTCGGCCAGCAGCAGCGCCGCCGTCACCAGGGCGAAGCCGGCTCGGATCGGCGCGGCCCCCGAAGAGGAGGGAAGGTCTTGCACGGCGCGGACTTACCCGGATCGCCTCCCCGCGACCACCGGTTGTGCTACGCCACGACCTCGATGGCGCGTGCAGGTGGCAAGGCGATCCTCCTCGGAGAACACGCGGTGGTGTACGGCGTCCCGGCCCTGGTCGTCGGCCTGGACCGGGGTGTGGAGGCAGTCGCGCGGCGCCCCGACGACGGCTCCCGCTCCCTGCGCATCGGCGACGCTCCCCCGGTATCCCCCGGCGATGGGAGTGCTCTCGGGCAGGCCCTCGGCGCGCTCCTGGATGCCTGCTCCCTCGATGCCCCGGTCGCGCTCTCGGCCACCAGCGCCCTGCCCATCGGCGCCGGGGTAGGCAGCTCCGCGGCCCTGGGCGTCGCCTGCGCCCGCGCCCTGGCGGAGACCTTCGAGCTTCCCTCCTCCCCCGACCTGGAGCAACACCGCGCCCTCGCCTGGGAGCGGGTCTTCCACGGCAACCCGTCGGGCATCGACACCGCCGCCGCCGCCCTGGGCGGGTGCCTGCGCTACACCCGGGGCTCCCCTCCGGAGCCCCTGCGGCTCCGCAGCCCGCTCACCCTGGCGCTGGCCTACTCGGGGCAAAGTGCCTCCACCAAGGAGATGGTCGACGGCGTGGCCAGGCTCCGGGAGCGCAGGCCCGCGCTCTTCGAGAAGCAACTCGACGGCATCCGTTCGCTGGTAGGAAACGCCAGGCTAGCCCTGGAGGCCGGCGACCTCGTCGGCCTCGGCAAGCTCATGGATCTCAACCAGATGATCCTCTCCGCGTGGATGCTGTCCACCAGCGAAATCGAGGAACTCTGCGCCGTGGCGAGAGAAGCCGGCGCCCTGGGGGTCAAGCTCACTGGAGCAGGTGGAGGCGGCTGCGTGGTGGCGCTCTGCGGCGGCTCCCCCGAGGTGATCCTGGAGGCGTGGAAGACCGCAGGTTACGAGGGGTTTGCGTCCGCAGTCGGGTGACGCCCAGCACCACCGGGGAGCGCCCCAGCACCTCGTCCCCGTGCCCTCGACAGAAGAGGGCTCACGTCGTGTTGCGCCGCCCCTTGGCCTTCCTGGCGGTGGACGAAGGCATCGTGGGGGTCAGCAAGGCCTCGGCGCTGTGGACGGTGACCGCAGCGCGGATCCACGCGTCGAGCTGGGCCAGGTCCGTGCAGGACAGCACCGCCTTGCGTACCTTCGCTGGAACCTCCAGGCCCCGTGCCTTCAGCACCGCAAGGATGGCCTGCGCCTCCCCCTCGATCTTCCCCTCGATTCAGCTTGGACTTCCCGTCCTCGCTCCCCCCTCTGCCCTTCAGGGAGAGGGGGGTTGGGGGGGTGAGGTCCCCCCGCCTCGCCATCCCGCCCCCCCGGCCCCCTCTCCGCGGGAGACGGACTGCGGTCGCGGTAGCCATCTGCCCCGAAGCTGGCTACGAGGTCGGAGCTTTCGCCATGAACATCGGCCTCCAGAACCTCGCCAAATCCTTCGGAGCGCGCACGCTCTTCGAGGGGGTGTCGCTCCAGCTCAACGCCGGATCCCGCTACGGACTGGTGGGGGCCAACGGGGCCGGAAAGACCACGCTGCTCAAGATCGTCGCGGGGGACGAGCCCGCCACCGAGGGGTCCGTGGCGATGCTGGCGCGGGCCCGGGTCGGGGTGCTGCGGCAGGATCGCTTCCTGGACGACGAGCAGCGGATCCTGGACGTGGCCATGCAAGGCGATCCAGTGGTCTGGTCGGCGCTGGCGGAGCAGGCGAAGCTCGCCGCTTCCGGGGCCCCGGACCCCCAGCGTATCGCGGACCTGGAGGACCGGATCGCCGCCCACGACGGCTACACCCTGGAGGCCCGGACCAGCGCCATCCTCCGGGGGCTGGGTATTCCGGAGCCCTACACCGCGCCCCTCGGCACTCTCTCGGGGGGGTTCAAGCTGCGGGTGCTACTGGCCCAGGTGCTCCTCGGCGGCGTGGACGCGCTGCTGCTGGACGAGCCCACCAACCACCTGGACATCCTGTCGATCCGCTGGCTGGAGACCTTCCTGGAGTCCTACACGGGCTGCGCCCTCATCATCTCCCACGACCGGCGCTTCCTGGATCAGATCTCCACCCACATCCTCGACGTGGACTACGGCACCGTCACCCTCTACACCGGGAACTACACCGCCTTCGAGGCGGAGAAGGCCGCCACCCGCGCTCGCAAGGAGGCGGAGATCGCCCGCACGGAGAAGATCATCGCGGACAAGAGGGCCTTCGTGGAGCGCTTCGGCGCCAAGGCCACCAAGGCGAAGCAGGCCCAGAGCCGCCTCAAGCAGATCGAGAAGATCGAGGTGGAGGAGCTGGCCGCCACGACCCGCCGTACCCCCCGCTTCTTCTTCGACCCGCTCCGCCCCAGCGGACGCGACGTTCTGGAGATGGAAAACATCCAGAAAAGCTTTGGCTCAAAGCATGTCCTTCGGGGCGTCTCCCTGTCGGTGCGGCGGGGCGAGCGGGTAGCGGTGATCGGCGCCAACGGCCTGGGAAAATCCACCCTCCTCAACATCGCCATGGGCCGCCTGGAGGCGGACGCCGGTCGCGTCACCTGGGGCCACGAGACCCGCATCGGTTTCTTCGCCCAGAACCACCACGAGCTGCTCCCGGACCCGAACGCCACCCCGCTGGACACCATCTGGAACCTCGTCCCCACGGAGCCCACCTCCTACGTCCGGGGGCAGCTTGGCCGCGCGCTCTTCTCCGGCGACGACGTGGAGAAGAAGGTCGGCTCCCTCTCCGGAGGCGAGGCGGCCCGCCTGATCTTCTGCCGGCTCATGGTCGAACGCCCCAACGTGCTCGTGCTGGACGAGCCCACCAACCACCTGGACATCGAGGCCATCGAGGCGCTGGTCGCTGCCCTTCGTTCCTTCGAGGGGACGCTGATCTTCGTCTCCCACGACCGCTGGTTCGTCCGCGCCCTGGCCACTCGCATCCTGGAGGTCACCCCCTCCGGCTTCCAGGATTTCCCTGGCACCTACGACGAGTATCTGGAGCGCAGCGGCGACGACCACCTGGACGCGGACGCCGTGGCGCTCCGGGCCCGCCGCGCCGCCCGCGAGTCCGCCGCCCCACCGGCTACCTCCGCCGCCGACCGGGAGGAGCAGAAGCGCCGCCGGAACCGCCTCAAGGTGCTCCCGCAGCTCCGCGACGCGGTGGTCGCCCGGATCGAGGCCGCGGAGGCCCGCCGCAAGGCCATCGAGGAGGGCTACTGCGAGCCGGGCTTCTTCGACCGCACCAGCGCCGCGGACCTCGCCGCCCTCAAGGCGGAGGACGAGGAGCTCCAGCAGCAGATCGCCGCGCTCCTGGAGGAGTGGGAGCAGCTCGAAGCCGAGATCGCCCAGGGCGAAGCTCCCTGATGGACGATGTTCCGAAGGACGTCCCCGGAGCCCGTCCTCGTGCCCATCCTCGCCCACCGCAGCTCTGCTCGGGACGGCCACCAAGGCTCGACGCCCTCGCCGGTGACCGCTCTGCCCACGGGGCTCTCCCCGGACGGAGCCGTGTCAGCCCCCTGCTGGGATTGTCAGGAGGACCGGGGCTTGTCGTACCTGGCCACACGCCTGCGTGTGGTCGGTCTTCTGAACAAGGCCACCCAGAGCACGAGCCTCCCGGCGGGCTACCCGACGACCTCGACGGAGCTGCGCCCGGCGCCCTGGGGACGGACGCGGACATGGGCCCCCAGCCGCTCCACAAGCCCCGGGATGTGGGAGATCAGGCCCACCTGACGCCCGGTCCCCTGGAGGGCGTCCAGCGCGGAGAGCGCCATCTCCAGGGAGTCCGCGTCCAGGGTCCCGAACCCCTCGTCGATGAACAGGGTCTCCACCCGGGTATCCCGCGAGCCCAGCGAGGAGAGCGCCAGCGCCAGCGCCAACGAGATCAAGAACGACTCGCCGCCGGACAGGCTGGTGGTCGGGCGCACCTCGTCGGCCATCTCTCGGTCGATGACCTGGAGATCCAGGTCCGTCCCGGGGACCCGCATCAGCTGGTAGCGCCGGGCCAGCTCCGTCAGGTGCTCGTTGGCCAGCCCCAGCAGCGAGTCAAAGGTCAGGCTCTGGGCAAAAACACGGAACTTCTTTCCATCCGCAGAGCCAATCAACCCCGCCATCGCCCCCCACAGGTTCGCCCGGCGCTCCTGCTCCGCCAGCTCCCCCCGGAGCCCCTCCACCTGCCCCCGCCGCGCGTCGTCGTCCGCAAGCCGGACCTTCGCCGTCGATAGCCGCTCCTCCGCCGCGGCCAGCGCCCGGGACGCCTGCTCCGCTGCCGCCTCCGCTTCGTCGGCCCCGGCGCCCCCGCGGGCCTCCTGCTCGCGGCGTCG
>CAZSDX010000135.1:0-14197 GCA_964605685.1 uncultured Polyangiaceae bacterium | reverse complement strand
CGGAGGCCGGGAGCCGACCGGAGCCCTCCCAAAAAACGGCGAAAGTCGAGTCTGATGTGGCGCTCGACAAGCGCAGGGGATTGCGTAGTAAGGTGCCGCGCCTCCAGCGCAAGGTAGCCAGCCTCCGTGACTCGCCGAATCCTCTTCGTGGCCCCGACCCTCGACTACGGCGGGGCCACGAGCGCCTTGCTGAACGTCATCGCCCTGCTCTCGCGGCGCTGCGAGCCGCACCTGTGCGCGTTCCTTCCCGGGGAGACGGCGAGGCCACAGGACGTGGCCCCGCTGCACCTGCTCGACAAGGGGGACCCGCGGGGGGCGCTGGGGAGGTGGGGCCGGCGGATCGGCGGGCTCCGCGCCCTCAAGCGCGGGCTGGGGGTGAGCGCCTGCGTGAGCTTCCTGGAGGGGGCGCACTACGTCAACGTGCTGTCGCGCCAGGGGGAGCGGGTGGTGGTGAGCGTGCGGGGGTCCGCGGAGCAAGACCCGCACATCCAGGGCAGCACCGGCTGGGCCCGGCGGCGCGCCGCGCTGCCCGCGGTCTACCTGGCCGCCGACGAGGTGGTGGCGGTCTCCGGGGGGATCGCCTCCGAGATCCTCGGGGTGACGCGCCGTAAGGCCCGGGTGAGCGTCGTCCAGAACTTCGTGGACATCGAGGCGCTCGACGCCCGGGCGAGGGAGCCCCTGACCCCGGAGGAGGAGGCCGCGCTCGGGCCCTGCGCCCTCTTCGCTCACGGGCGGCTCTCCAACGAGAAGGGGTACGCGCAGCTCCTCCACGTCTTCGCCGAGGTGCGCCGCCGGGTGCCCGCGGCGCGGCTCGTGCTGGCCGGATCGGGCCCCCAGCGGGAGGAATTGCTCGCGCTGGCCCGGGCCCTGGGCCTCGACCCCTTCTGGGCGCCGGACGGGCCCGTCCCCGGGGAGTCGGGCGTGGTCTTCTCCGGTTACCTCGCGAACCCGCTCCGCTGGGTCCGCCGGGCCGCGGCCTCGGTGCTGCCGTCGCTGACGGAAGGGTTTCCCAACGCGATGCTGGAGGCGATGGCGGTCGGCGCGCCGACGGTCGCCGCCGATTGCCCCCACGGCCCGAGGGAGATCCTGGAGGGCCACCCGGCCGCGGGGCTGCTCCTCCCGCCGCTGGCGCCGCCCCGGAGCCCGGAGTCCCCGCCGGGGCCCTCGGCGCTCGACGCCTGGGCGAGCGCCCTGGCCCGGCTGCTGGGGAGCCAGGAGGAGCGGCGACGCCTCGGGGAAGGCGCCAGGATCCGGGCCGCCGACTTCTCCCGCGACCGAGCCCTGGAACGCTGGAGCCGTGTCCTGCACCTAGAGGGGGACGGATGATCTTCAACAGCATCGATTTCCTCCTCTTCTTCCCCCTCGCGGTCCTCCTTTTCTTCGCCGCGCCGGTGCGATTCCGAGGCCACACGCTGCTGGGGCTCAGCCTTGTTTTTTACGGTTCCTGGAGCGTCCCCCTGGCCTGCTTGATGGTGGCCACGACCGCCCTGAATCACACGGCGGCGCTCCAGATCGAGCGGACCTCCTCCGTTCGAGCGCGCAAGGCGTGGCTGGCGCTGGCGCTGGTGGCGAGCTTCTCGGTGCTCTTCGTCTTCAAGTACCTCGACCTCGCCATCAGCACGGTGAACCTGGTGGGCGGGGCGCTGGGGGTGACCCAGAAGATCCCCCTGGCCCGGCTGATCTTGCCGGTGGGGATCTCTTTCTACACCTTCCAGGCGGCCTCCTACACGCTGGACGTCTACCGCGGGGAGCGCGCCGAGCCGTCGATGATCAACACCCAGCTCTTCGTCGCGTACTTCCCCCAGCTCGTGGCGGGGCCCATCGAGCGAGCCCACCACCTGATGCGGCAGCTCCAGGGGGAGACCCGCCTCGACCTGGCGGGGCTGCGGGAGGGCGGGACGCTGATCCTGCTCGGGTTGTTCAAGAAGATCGTCATCGCGGACCGGCTGGCGGTGCTGGTCAACGCGGTCTATTCGTCGCCGTCCTCGCAGCGGCCGGCCTACCTGGTGGTGGGTACCCTCGCCTTCGCCTTCCAGATCTACGCCGATTTCTCCGGCTACAGCGACATCGCCGTGGGCTGCGCACGCATTCTCGGCCACGAGCTGATGCTCAATTTCAACGCCCCCTACGAGGCGGCCTCGATCACCGAATTCTGGCGGCGCTGGCACATCTCGCTCTCCACCTGGTTCCGCGACTACCTCTACCTCCCGCTGGGCGGCAACCGGGTGCCGCAGGGGCGCTGGATCCGCAACGTGCTCGTCGTCTTCGGCGTCAGCGGGCTGTGGCACGGGGCGAGCTGGACGTTCCTCGTCTGGGGCCTCCTCCACGGGGTCTACCTGGTGGCCGAGGTGCTCGTCGCCCGGCTCGTCGGCCAGGAGGACGCACTGAAGAAGGTCGCCCACGAGCTCCCGCCCCTCCAGCGCTGGGTGCGGCGCCTCCTCACCTTCGCCCTGGTCTGCGTCGGCTGGGTCTTCTTCCGCGCGTCGACCTTCTCCGACGCGCTCCGCATCCTCGCCGCCGCCCCGGCGGGGCTCGCGGAGATCGCCCGCGCCCCCCGGGCCGTGCTGGCCGGGCTCCCCGCTCTCGGGCTCCCCCGGAGCCAGATCGCCTTGCTGCTCGCCGCGCTGCTCGTCCTGCGGGTGATCCACCTCACCCACCGGGGCGAGCAGGCCCGGCACCTCTTCGTTCGTTACCCGACACCCCTCCGGGTGGTCTTCACCTTCGCCCTGGCCTTCCTGGTCGGTGTCTTCGGTTACGGAGCTGCCAATGCAGAGTTCATCTACTTCCAGTTCTGAACCTGCCCGCCGCGGCGACCTGCTCCTGCTCGCCGCCATCGCGCTCGCGCTCCTCCTCGCGGAGGTCTTCTACAACCTCCTCTGGCGGGGGCAGCTCGCCGAGCACCAGCGGAGCTACGACGACGGCGTCGCCCTCCTCGGCTCGGGGCGCTGCTCCGTCGTCGCCCTGGGCGATAGCCACGCGGACGGCGTGTTCCGCGCCCAGGAGGCCCTCGAGGTCGGAGGGATCTGCAACGGGGCCTTCTTCAGCGAGGGGCTCTCCGACGTTGCCATCAAGGCCGACATCCTCGCCGGCCTCCCCGCCGCGTCTCGCCCTCGCCACGTGCTCTTCGAGGTGGATCCCCAGATCTTCTCCCCCCACCGCGACGTCGCCAACAACCGGCTCCGGTGGCTCGGCACGGCCCCGCCCGCGTCCCTCTCCCGCGAGTACGGTCTCAACCTCTCCTGGCCCTCCCGCTTCGTTTACCGCCACTACCCCCTCGCCAGCCTCAACAACCGCTCCAAGGCCCTCCTCGTCGCCACCGAGCGCTACCTGCTCCGCACCGCCTCTGCGGTGGGGGTCGACGGCTCCAGCGAGGGATGGACCAAGCTCTCCGAGGCGCAGCGGACCCGCCAGGCCCAGGACCGGGTCGCCAGCCACTTCCCCGAACGGCAGTGCGTCAGCCCAGCGCAGCTCGCCGCCGCCGACCGCGCCCTCGCCGCCCTCCACGGCGCGGGCATCCGGGTCACCCTGGTCCACTACCCGATCGCCCCCGAGTACGCTCGCCTCATCCCGCACGCCTGCATCGAGCGCCTCGACCGCTGGGTCCAGGATGCCCTCTCTTCCTCCCGCGCGGCGGCCTTCCTCGACGCCCGGGGCTGGCTGACCGACCCCGCCGACCTGGCCAACGCGGACCACGTCGCCCGCTCCGCGGCCCCGCGGGTGCGCCAGCGTATCCTCGACCTCCTCCCTCCGCGCTGAGATCAGCGCGCTCGCCCCTCGATCACCCCCCGCAGCAGCCCTGGCGTCTCCCCGGCGATCCGCTCGTTTCGCCGCACATCCTCCTCGACTTCGCGGCGCAGCTCCTCGCCTCGCTCCAGCCGCCCTAGCACGGCCTCCTCCAATCGCCCGGTCAGCCCGTCCTCCAGGCCAAGGGCGAGCCCCGAGCTCCGGAACATCCCCGCGACCACCCGGAGCTTCGGCTCGATGGCCAGGCAGATCGACGGGACCCCGAGGCACCCCGCCGCGATGGCTCCGTGGGCGCGGGTCGAGACGACGACCCCGCGGGTGCCCAGGTGCCCCAGGAGACGCTCCAGGTTTCCCGGCTCCTCCGGCTGCCACACCAGCGTAGGAACCCCCGGGAACGCTGGCCTCACCGCCGCCTCGTCCTCTGGATCAAAGAGCACCAGCGACACCTCCACGCCCCCTCCCTGGAGCCGCGCCGCCGCCTCCGCGACCGCGGGCAGGTGCGCCAGCCGATCGTGCTTCCAGGCGCGGAGCACGAAGGCCACGCTCCTGCGGCGGCGCTCGCCCTCCGGGGGGGGCCCGGGGCACCAGTAGCGGCGCGCGAAGACCAGATCCGCTCCGACCTGCACCGGCAGCCCCGGGGCCACCCGCAGGGCGTTCTCCCGGCTCTCCTCGTCCCGCACCACCAGCAGGGACATCTCCCCCAGGGTGGCCTTGGCCACAAGGAACCGGGCGGAGCGCTCCGTGAAGGTCCCGACGCCGATCCCGACGCCGACCCGCCTGGGCGCGTCCGCCCCGAGCGTCCCCTTGAGCTTGCGGTAGCCCCTCCGCGCCGCCGCGAGCCACGGCGCCGGCACCGCGCGGGCCGCCCGGTTCAGCCACCCCAGCGCCGCCGGTCCCTCGTCAAAGTCAAAAAAGACCCCGCCCCCTCCGGCAACGATCAGGTCGAAATCCGTGGGCTCCAGGGAGGAGACCAGGGGGACGTGCTCGCCCAGGAGCGCCCGCAGGTAGGCGCCGCGGGGGGAGAGGCAGCGGACGTGGATGCTGGCGCCAGGGAAGGTCTCCCGGAGCATGCGGTACGCCACCAGCAGCAGCAGGTCATCCCCGAGGTTGGCGTAGCCGTAGTAGCCCTGGAGCAGGACGCGGCGAGGCGCGAGGGAGGTCATCGGGCTGCGTCCTCCTCCAGCAGCTCCCGGATGCGGCCCGCGGCGAGGCCGTCGCCGTAGGGGTTCCGGGCGCGGCTCATGCGGGCGTAGTGGTCCGGGTCCGTGGCGAGGCGGGTGAAGGACGAGACGATCCGGTCCGGGTCGGTGCCGACCAGCTCGCAGCACCCGGCGGTGACGCCCTCGGGGCGCTCGGTGGTCTCCCGCAGCACGAGGACCGGCTTGCCCAGGCTGGGGGCCTCCTCCTGGATCCCGCCGGAGTCGGTCAGCACCACGCGGCAGCGGAGCAGCAGGTAGACCAGCTCGTCGTAGGGAACAGGATCGAGGAGGTGGACATTCGGGAGCCCCTGGAGCCTCCGGGAGACGACCTCCCGGACGTTCGGGTTCAGGTGCACGGGGTAGAGGAAAGCATGCTCCGGGAAGAGCGCGGCGAGCCGCTCGATGGCGGAGCAGATGTCCTCGAAGCCCTGGCCGAAGCTCTCGCGCCGGTGGCCCGTGATGAGTACCACGGGCTGCTCCGGGGCCAGAAACGCGGCGAAGCGGCGCTGGTACCGATCAAGGTCTTTCTGGACACCATCCCGCACATGGAGGAGGCTGTCGATGACCGTGTTGCCTACCACATGGACACCCTCGCGGATGCCCTCGGCGGCGAGGGCGAGGCGGGCGGTCTCCGTGGGGGCGAAGTGGAGGCGGGCGAGGAGGCTGGTGGCGCGGCGGTTGAACTCCTCGGGGAAGGGGCGCCAGAGGTCGCCGGTGCGCAGCCCAGCCTCCACATGGAACAGGGGAATTTTCCTGTAAAACGAGGCGAGGGAGGCGGCGAAGCAGGTGGTGGTGTCGCCCTGGACGATGACGCCGTGGTAGCGACCGCCGGCGAGGAGGGCGTCGAGGCGGGTGAGCACCGCGGCGGTGACGTCCGCGAGGGACTGGTTCCGGGTCATGACCTCCAGGGAGACGTCGGGGCGGACGCCGTAGAGGTCGAGCACCTGGTCGAGCATCTCCCGGTGCTGCCCGGTGGAGATCAGCTCGGCCCGTAGCCGGTCGGAGCCCCGGAGGGCCATCAGCACCGGCAGCAGCTTCACCGCTTCCGGGCGTGTTCCGAGGACGATCGCGTAGGTCTTCATGCTGGAGGAGCGTGTTGCGAGAGGTATCGGGGAGGTTCAAGGGCGGCGCCAGGGCAGGGCGGCGCCCCGGGAGCGGAAGAAGAGGTACCAGACCAGGGCGCCGTGGAGGGCGCAGACGACGGAGGCCACCGCGCCGAGCTGGAGCCAGCCCGCGGGCCGGAGCCAGGCGCCGAGCTGGCGGCCGAGGCCGGCCACCGCCAGCGTGGCCCCGAGGGCGAGGGTCGAGAGCCGCAGGAAGGTGAGGCGAGGCAGGCCGAGGAGGCTCGCGGCGTAGATGGGCGTGAAGACGCAGCTACGGAGGAGCTGGATGGAACCCCCAGCGATCACCGGGCTCCAGAGCCCGAGGCGGGTGTACCTGGCCAGCAGGTAGCCGCCGGTGACGCTGGCCAGCCCCGCGGCGAGCTGCACCAGCGCCGGAAGCCGGAGCGCCTTGCGCCCCAGGAAGACGCTGGAGAGCGGCTGGTAGCCCAGGCTCAGGCCGAAGGGCAGGACCACCAGCGACAGCAGGGGCGCCAGGTGGGCGAAGGAGGCTCCCTGCCAGGACGTGAGCAAGGGCCCCGCGAAGCCGGAGACCAGCCCCACCGGGAGCGCCATCACCAGCGAAACGGTCTTCACGGACTCCTCCGCCAGCGCTCGCGCCTCGCCGTCGCGTCCCCCCACCAGCGCCCCGAGGAGCCTGGGCCCGAAGACCCCCGCCACCGAGGAGCCGACGGCGATCAGCAGCGTGGTCCACACCTGCATCAGCGCGTACTGCCCGGAGAGCTGGGGGCCGAGCACCCGGTTGAGCACCAGCAGGTCCGCGTTCAGGAAGAGCAGCACCCCGAGCTGCGTGGCGATGGTCCACCCCCCGACGGTCCACACCTCCCGCAGCACCGGCAGCGAGGCCAGCCTCCGGGCGACGCGCAGCGACGGGAGCAGCCTCCGGGCGCTCAGGGCGGCCAGCGTCAGGTGGATCATCGCTCCCATCGCCAGCCCCACCCCCACGTACCGGAGCCTCGGCGCGAGCGCCTCGAACAGCAGCACCGGAACCCCCACCCTCACCGCCGTCGCCGCCACGGTCATCCCCGAGCGCAGGTCGAAGCGGCTCCGGACGTAGACCACCAGCTCCAGGATCCCCGCCAGCGCCCCCAGGGAGAACATCCCCAGCGCCCCCAGCGCCAGCAGCCGTACGTCCTCCCCCAGACCAGGGGGCGTCCTCAGCAGGCTGTCCGCCTGCAACGCCAGCCAGATCAGCCCCGGACCCAGCGCCAGCAGCAGCGCCCCCAGCGCCAGCAGCATCGTGCTCATCACCACGGAGGCCCGCTCGTCGTCCTTCTCCTCCAGCGCCTGCGCCAGCGCGCGGCCCGCCGAGAGCTGCATGCTCCCGGTGAAGATCCCCAGGTACTGCACCGCGCTCATCGTCAGCGGCACGAACCCGTACGCCGCCACCCCGAGGTGCGACACCAGGTACGGCGAGTAGAGCAGCATCGAGAGCATCGACGCCCCGTAGGAGGCCAGGTTGAGCGCCATGTCCAGGAGCACACGCCTCCTCCCTCCCCCCGGCACCTCCGCTGGCTTCCCGTCGTCGCTCATGGCTCACAGGTGCCGGAGCCGCGCCGCAAGCTCCCCGGCGGCGTGGCTCGCGGAGTAGACCTCGGGCGGCGCCGCCCCGGGCGCCCACAGCCGCCCGTCCCGGCCTCGCTCGATCACCTCCCGCAGCACCGCGGCGATCGCCTCCGGCCTGTCCGGCGGGCACACCAGGCCCCCCTGCTCCCGCACGATCCTCTCCGACGGCGAACCCTCGGGCGTCAGCGCCACGAGCAGGCGGCGCGCGACCATGTAGTCCAGGAGCTTCGACGGGAAGAACAGCGCCGTCCGCGGGTCATCCGTCGGCGCGTCGACGGTCAGCAGCGCGTGGGCTCCCCGCTGCAGCGCACACGCCTCCTCGTGGGACACCGGGCCGTGATCCACCGCCAGGGGCGCGGAGCGCGCTATCCGTGCGACCACGTCCGGCGGCGCGTGGCCCGCGAACTCCACGCGCAGCCCGGCCTCGGTGCACTCCCTCGCCATCCCGTCGAGCACGTCGAGCAGCACGTCCGGGCGCCGGGCTCCGTAGAATCGTCCTGTATGGACGATCCGGATAGGAGGCGACCGGGGCGGCGGGCCAGGGTCCGGGACGTCGTCGTCGTGGACGTTGGGCGAGAGGAGGAACTTGTGGGCGTGGTGAGGGTATTTCCGGGCGTAGTGGAGGCGGGCCTCCTCGCAGGTCATCGTGGCGTAGGCGGCCCGGTCGAAGCAGGAGGACTCCAGGCGGCGGTGGAGGGCCAGGAGCGGGTGGCGGTGGAAGGGGTTGTCGACCCAGGGGTCGCTGAGGTGCATCACCCACGGAACGCGGAAGCGCGCGGCCAGGGCACGGCCGAGGAGGTTGGAGGTCAGGGGGAGCCCGCGGGAGTAGACGACATCCGGGGGACGCCGGATCTCCCGGAGCAGCAGCGGGAGGCGGAGCAGGAAGGGGGCGTTCTCGTCCGGTAGATCCAGGAGCGGCGGGGCGACGCGGCGGGCGACACCCGCGAACCAACGCTTCTCGGGGAAGGCCAGGCGGATGACCTCGATCCCTGCGAGGTACCTGGCGAGTGTTGGTTCCTCCGGGACCCAGGCAGACGCCTCCCGGGAGGTCACCAGCGTGACCTCCAGCCCGGCGCGCGCCAGCGCGGACAGGTAGCGCCCCACCTGGATCGACTCGGGGCTGTTCTTCGGCGGCGCGTTCAGCGCCACGGCCAGTACATGCGTCACGGGTGCCTCGGCGGACGCTTTACCCGCAACGCGGGAGCGACGCCACCCCGCTGACCGCCGGGGCGACATGCTAGAGTGGCGTCGATGAACGCCAAGGCTGCCATCCGGAGGACCTTCCCGAACCTGGTCCGGGTTTACCGTCGGGTCATCGACTACGTGGAACACGACCGGAAGCTCCGGGGGCTCCCGGTGGATCAGGTCTTCACGGGGATCTACCGCCAGAACCACTGGCGCAGCAGCGCCTCCGTCTCGGGCCCGGGCTCCACGTTGGAGCAGACCGCGGCGCTCCGCGAGGCTCTCCCCTTCCTCTTCTCCACCTTCGGGATCCAGCGCCTCCTTGACGTCCCCTGTGGCGACTTCCACTGGATGCAGCACACCGACCGGAGCGCCCTCACGAGCTACCACGGTGGCGACATCGTGGCCCCCCTCATCGAGGAGAATCAGGCCAAATTTCAGGGGGATAAGGTGCAATTTTCCCGGGTCGATCTGCTGGGCGACGCTCTCCCCGAGGCGGACCTCCTCCTCTGCCGTGACTGCCTGGTCCACCTCTCTTACCGGGACATCTCCCGGGCCGTCTCCAACATCCGCCGGAGCAAGATCCGCTACCTGCTCTCCACCACCTTCAACCGCCACGAGAACCGGGACATCGTCACCGGCGCCTGGCGCCCCATCAACCTCCAGGCCCCTCCCTTCTCCTTCCCGGATCCGCTCCTGCTCATCAACGAGCGCTGCGCCGACAACGACGGTGAGTACGCGGATAAGTACGCGGCGCTCTGGTCCATCGACCAGCTCCCCCTCCTCCCCCTCTGACCCGGGATGCCGGCCTCTCCCCTCCGCGTGGGCCTGGTCGAGAGCGCCCCGGCCCTCACCGGCAGCGTCGTCTCTGCGCTCCACGTCGCTCGGGCGCTGGAGGGCCAGGTCGCCTTCTCCTGGGCCTCGCCCCCCAACCCCGCCCTCTCCTCCCGGGTCGATCGCTGGATCCGCCTCGACGCTCCGCTCCCACGCAGGCAGCTCCGTGCCGCCGTTGCCTACCCTCCCTCGCTGATCTTCCAGGCCGTTCGCCTGGCCCGCTGGGCCCGGAGCGAGCGCCTCGATGTGCTCCACGTCAACGATTTCTACAACCTCGTCGGGGTCGCCGCGAGGCCGCTCCTCGGGGGCATCCCGCTGGTCTACCACGTGCGCCTGCTGCCTGACGCCTACCTCAGGCCCGTCTGGAGGCCCATGGTGCGCCTGGTCTCCTCCGTCGCGGACCGGGTGCTCTGCGTCTCCCGGGCGGTCCAGCAGGCGCTCCCCTCCCCGGAGCGCTCCATCATACTACCGGACAGCATGCCGGTCCCCGAGCAGCCCCGGGGGCCCGCCTCCCCCGACGGCGCGCCGCTCCGGGTGCTGGTGCTCTCCAACTTCGTCCCGGGCAAGGGGCAGGACCTCGCTCTCTCCGCGTTCCGGCTGGCCCTCGACCGGGCCCCGCAGCTCCGCCTCCGCTTCGTCGGAGGGGACCTCGGGCAGCCACGAAACCGCGCCTTCCGCGAGGAGATCGAGGGCCGGGTCCGGGCCTGGAGCATGAGTCATCTGGTTGAATTCGCTGACTTCTCCCCGGACACCGGCGCCGAGTACCGGGCTGCCGACCTGGTGCTCAACCTCTCCGAGTCCGAGTCGTTCTCGATGGTGTGCCTGGAGGCCATGATGCACGGCGTCCCGCTCATCGCCAGCGACTGCGGGGGCCCCCGGGAGCTCTTCGTCCACGGGCGCTCGGGGCTCCTCGTCCCGAACCGTGGCGTCGAGGAGGCGGCCTCGGCGCTGGCGCTCCTCGCCTGGGATCGTTCGCTGCGCGACGCGATGGGGCAGGCGGCCCGCGAGGAGGCGGCCCGCCGCTTCTCCGTGGAGATCGCTGCCGGGCGCCTCCTCTCGATCTACCGGGGCCTCACCGGCTCCCCTTGACCTCCCCGAGATCGACGTAGGCCCTGTCTTCCATGGCCAGGAAAGGGCGCTGCTCGAAGGTGAGGCCGCCCTGGCCGTCGTGCTCGATGATCTCCAGCTTGCCCATGCCGTAGCCCATCGGCCCCCGCGAGTAGTAGTGCGCCCGGAGCGTGTAGTCGCGCCGCTGCTTCGCGGGTTTCCGGATGGTGAAGCACTCGGGGCCGTAGCCGGTGGTCACGTCCGCGTACAGCTCGCCGCCGCCGGCCAGCCTCATTCGCTCGAAGAAGGCGTGGTTCCCCTGATCGTCGTAGATGTGGAAATCCACGTCGTTCGCGTCCGTCTCCCAGGTGAGCACGAAGCGGAGCGACGGCCCGTTCTCCGGCGTCCCTCCGGCCTCCTTCAGCCTCCGGTCGATCTCCGATCCGAGCCCGGGGGAAGCCTTCTTCCAGGCGGCGGCGATCAGCCCGAGATCTTCCCGCAGGATCCGCTCGTGGCCGGCGAAGCGCCCGGAGGGGTAACCTCGCTTCAGCCCCTCCGCGATCACCTGGAACGCCTCCTCGTGGCTGCCCGCGCGCAGCAGCGCCATCCCCAGCATCCGGTGGCTCGACGGGTGATCGGGGCGCTGCTCCCGTGCCTTGCGGAGGGTATCGATGGCCAGCGGCAGCGCCTCGCTCCCCAGCCGCTCCAGCCGCGACGCCGCGTGGCGCCGGAGATCCGCCCGGGCCGGGAAGAGATCGATCAGCGACCCGTACGCCCGCGCCGCCGAGGCCCGCGCCCCTAGCTTCTCGTGGGCCTCCCCCAGCGCCAGCAGCGCCAGCACGCTCGCTGGCTCCCGCGTGCGCCACGCCAGCGCCCTCGACAGCGCCTCCTTGGGATCCTTCTTGAGCTGCCCCATGATCTCCCCGAACTCCCCGGGGTAAGGCGTCACCTGCGCCGGCTTTTCGGGCCCGAGCTGCCCCGGCTTCGACACCGGGGGGAGGCTCTCCCCTGGTGGTGCAAAGGCGAGCGGGTGGAGCACCGTGACGATCCCACCGTCGGGGGCGGGGAACCTCAGCGTGCGGAAGGCGTTCACGACGCAGTTGGTCGTGGCCGCGTCCGGCAAGTCGCTGTTCCCGGCGACCGCGACGGTCACGTCTCCTTGTTTTCCGATGACGAAGCGCACCGAGATGCGCCCCCGGAGGTTCGGGTTCTTCCGCAGGCCGTTCTCGTAGCAGAGGCGGAAGCGACCGAAGTTCTGCCGCACGATGCGCTGGATGACTTCTGGCGGCAGCCGGCCGTTCACCGTGGTCGCTCCCATCCGTACCTGGGGGCTCCTGGTGCTGTGGGCGCCGCCGAGGCGACCGTGGCCGGAGCCGAAGCCCTGACCGATCCCGGTGCCTGCGCCGTGGCCGATGGTCCCCGCTTGACCCAGGCCGATGCCCTCGCCGATCCCCCCTCCGCCCGACCCGATCCCGCTCAGTCCCAGCCCGGCTCCCCACATGTTTCCGACCTCTGACGGCTGGACAGCGGGAGGCTTGGGGGAGGGAGGCGGCTCCGGATCGGGCTCCCTGGTGACCGGTGGCGGTGGTGCGGCACGGGTGACCGGGGGCGGTGGCGCGGTGCTGGTCGTCGGCGGCAGGGGTGGCGGTGGGGGTGGCGCCTGCAGCGTGGCGGGGGCCGAGGTCACCGGGGGAGGTCGACCTGCGGCCTGCTCCCCCGCCGCGTCACTGGACCCGGTCTCCCGCTCGGGGACGGTGATGAGCAGGGGCTCCGGGGGGTTCCTGCGCCCCTCTACGGAGAGCTTCCCGCCCCGGACGGTCAGGATGTCCGCCAGGGCGTCGCGCTGGATCTTGTGGCGCGCGTAGTCCTGCTCGGTCTCCAGCACCAGCAGGGCAGTCAGGGGGGTGACGAGCCGGTGCCGCGTCGCCAGTTCGATGACCTGGGGGCCGACCTCCTTCGTGGTCCCGGAGGCCAGCAGCATCTCGATCCTGGCCTGCGCCGCCGCTCGCGAGAGGAGCGGGCGCTCGGCGCTCGCGGGGGTCAGAGCCACCGAGCGCCCTCCGAGGGATACCCGCACGGTCGCCTGGGACGGCGGCACCTCGGCGTAGATCAGCGCCTCGTCGCCGCTCTGGACGCCTTCGAGCCGGGTAGGGTGCCACCAGCGCGCTCCCTCGACCTGGATCGTCAGGGCGTGGGTGCGGGTCGAGAGGCGGCGCCAGATCGCGTCCAGCGGCTGGGCTCCGTCGGCCACGATCCCGCCGCGCTCCGGGCTGGCGGTGAGCCCCCGCAGCAGCGCATCCTCCCGGATCCCGCCGACCGCCACCGCGTCCAGGCGTTCGACCCCGGCCCCCCGGAGCGCCGCCGCCTGCTCCCGGAGGAGAGACCCCTCCGTATCCCCGGCGGTGGCGACGCCATCCCCGATGAGCACCACCCGCTTCCAGCCCTTCTCCCGGGAGGAGGCCGTCGCGTCCCGGAGCGCCGCGGAAAGCCCGGAAGCCCCCAGCGCCCCCCTCGCCCGCAGCCTCCCTAGCGCTTCTTCGCCCAGGCCCGAGGCGGGGCCCTCGTAGATCCACTCCCGGTCCTGATCGAAGGCGAGCACCCCGAGCGGCGTGTTCCCCCCGCTCTGCTGGGCGATGCGCTGCGCCAGCCCCTCCACCAGCTTCACCTGGGCGGAGAACCCCAGCGCCCTGGACGCGCTCGTATCCACCAGCAGCAGCGTCGCCCCGGGCAGCTCGGCCTGCTCGCTGGCCACCGGCTCCACCCGGGCCACCACCAGCTCCCCGCTCCGGAGCCCGGGGTGCCGATCCTCCTCCGCCAGCTCCACCAGGAAATCCCCCTCCGGCTGCGCCTTCTCTTGCCGGAACGCCCCCAGCAGCTCCCCGCCTGTGCCGTACACCTCGGCCTCGATCCGCTCGACCCGGGGGAGCCCACCCAGCGGCCCCCGGAAGGGCTCGCTCCGCCGCCCGAACTCCTGGGCGTAGCTGATCACCAGCTCCTTGACCCCGTGGGCCGGGATGGGGAAGACGCGGGCGGAGAACTCGTTGCCAGCGGCCTGCTCCAGCAGCGCCGGGTCCTGGCGGCGGTGGAGGAAATCCTCGTAAGCCTGCCGGGCGGCCTGCTTCTCCACCACCTCTCCCTCCTGCCAGCGCTCGTCGATCTTCATGGCCACCCGGCTCACGCTGGCCCTCGGGGGCAGGACAAGCCGGAAGGTTCCCTCCAGGACCCGGGGCTGCGGGTTCTCGAAGGCGAGGTGAAGCTCGGTGAAGGCCAGCGGATCGTTGACCACCGAGCGCGCCCGCAGCGACACCAGGCGCAGCCCGGTGCCGTCGGAGGCCGTCAGCGAGAGCGCCGGGCCCGGGTGGCGGGCCGGCGCAAACACTCCACGACGCGGTGCGGAGGGCTCGGCCGGGGGAGGAGAGGGGGCAGCCAGCCGGGCCGGCACCGCAGGGGGGAGCGGCTCACAGGCCGCCAGCGAGAGCACCAAGACCGCCCACCCGGAACGCA
>CAZSDX010000134.1:0-14305 GCA_964605685.1 uncultured Polyangiaceae bacterium | reverse complement strand
CGGGGCAGGAGCCCGAGGAGGCCGCGGAACAGCGCGTCGAGGGCCAGGTGCGTGGCGGGCGACGAGGGCGAGGAGGCCAGCCCCCGGAGCGCCGCCAGCGGCGCCAGCAGGTCCGCCCGGAGTTCGCGGGGGAAGCGGTGGCGCCCCGCCTCCGCCAGCAAGTAGCCGAGGATCGCCGCGGTGACGTGGATGTCCTCGACGGTACGGAAGGGCTTGAGGTAGCGCTCGTAGCCGTCGCCAGGCAGGCGCGCGTCGGCGTCGACGAGCGCGTCGAGGTGGACCTCGAAGTGGGGAACCTCGGGGGCGAAGGGCGCCGGGGGCATCTCCAAAAAACGCACCCCGGGGTGATCCGCCGGGACATCGATCACCGCCAGCCGGTTACGGCCCGGGGCGTCCGTGCCCTCGGAGGCCACCACCAGCAGCCGGGATGCGCTCCCCGCGGCGGTGGCCCAGCGCTTCGCTCCTCGCAGCCGCATCCTGTCGCCTTCGGGGGCGAAGGTGGTCCGGATGGCGCGGGGGTGGCCGCCGCCCTCCTCGGTGGCGCACAGCGCGGCGAAGGCTCCCGGCGGCAGCGCGGGGACCAGAGCCCGGAGCGCCTCGCGGTAGCCACCGGCGAAGGCGAAGCCGACGCAGGGGGCGAGGGCTCCGGCGGCGGTGGCCCGGTCGATGGTGGAGGAGAGCCCCGCGCCGTCGAGATGCGCGAGGCTCGCGCGAGCGAAGTCGTCGAGGGCAGGGGAGGGGAGCGGGGCGGAGGGGCGCAGCAGCAGGTCGTCGAGGCTCACGGGGGCGCTTCAGCCGTTGAGGATGTGCTTGGCGATGACGATGCGCTGAACCTCGCTGGTGCCCTCGCCGATCTCGCAGAGCTTGGCGTCGCGGAGGTGGCGCTCGACGGCGAACTCGCGGGTGTAGCCGTAGCCCCCGTGGATCTGGAGGGAGCGGTTGCAGGCGCGGGTGGCGGCCTCGCTGGCGTAGAGCTTCGCCATGCTGGCCTCCTTGGAGTAGGGGCGGCCCTGGTCGGCGAGCCAGGCGGCCCGCAGCGTCAGGAGCCAGGCGGCGTCCAGCTCGGTGGCGCTGTCGGCGAGCATCCACTGGATCGCCTGGAACTCCGCGATGGGTTTGCCGAACTGCTGCCGGTCCTTGGCGTACTGGACCGCCATGGCCAGCGCCCCGTAGCCGAGGCCGACGGCGAGGGCGGCGATGGAGATCCGGCCCCGGTCGAGGATCTTCAGCGTGTCGAGGAAGCCCCGGTTGACCTCGCCGACCCGCTGGGCGTCGCTCACCCGCACGTTCTCGAAGGTGAGCTCGCAGGTGTCGCTGGAGCGCATGCCCAGCTTCTCGATGTGCTTCGACGCCTGGAAGCCCGGCGTGCCGTGCTCGACGACGAAGGCGGTGATGCCCTTCTGCTTGGAGGCGTTCTTGTCGGTGCGGGCGAGGACCACGCAGAAGCCGCCGACGCTGCCCTGGGTGATGAACATCTTGGTGCCGTTGATGACCCAGTGGTCACCGTCGCGCTCGGCGGTGGTGGCCAGGCCGGCGGCGTCGGAGCCGCTGCCCGGCTCGGTCAGCGCCCAGGCCGCCAGCCACTCGCCGGAGGCGGCCTTCGGCAGGTATTTTTGTTTCTGCTCCTCGGAGCCGAAGGCGAGGATGTGGCCGGTGCCCAGCCCGTTGTGGGAGGCCAGCGTCAGCGCCAGGGAGCCGTCGACGCGGGCCGCCTCCTGGACGGCGATGGCGTACTCGGTGGTACCCATGCCTGCGCCGCCGTACTCCTCGGGGATCCGGATGCCGAGGAGGCCCATCTCCGCCAGCTTCGGGACGATCTCGTGGGGGAAGCGCTCTTCTTCGTCCCAGCGGCGGGCGTGGGGGCGCGCCTCCCGCTCGAAGAAGTCGCGGAGGGTTTGCTGGAGGATGCGGTGCTGCTCGTCGAGGTCGAAATGCATGGCGGGTCTTACTTGGAGGCTTCCAGGATCGTCTTCAAGCGCTTGATCTTCTCTTCTCTGGGCAGGGATACCCTGGTGGCGTCGCCGCTCTTGAGGGCGAAGCTGTCGTCGCCCACCCCTACCACCAGCTTGCCCTTGCGAGCGACGATCCACTCGGCCTTGGGGTCGTCGCTCTGCTCCTGGAGCATGACCCGCACCGCCGCCTCGCCCAGGTTCTTCTCCTCCTGGGAGCCCTTGACCTTGCCGAAGCTCTTGAGCACGTCCTTGGCCTGCTCGGGGTCGTCCTTGAGGAGCACCAGCGCCCGGTAGCGCCGCTCCCCGTCGCGGTAGAAGCCGTGGGCGCCGTTGCCGGTCCCCTCGACCCCCAGCGTCTTGCCCAGGGTGTAGGCGACCCCGAGCGGGAGCAGGTTGTCCACGGGGAGCTGCGCCACCGCCGCGGGAGGGGTCGCTGCTCCGGGGAGTTTCTCCAGGATGCCCCGGGCGACCACCGGCAGGTGCTGCTCGGCGCTCGCCTTGAGCTTCTTCTCGTCGCCGCTCTCCTCCG
The DNA here is from genome assembly GCA_964605685.1 of uncultured Polyangiaceae bacterium. Lineage (GTDB taxonomy): Bacteria > Myxococcota_A > Polyangia > Polyangiales > Polyangiaceae > JANWXX01. The sequence goes on along the minus strand of CAZSDX010000134.1, from coordinate 11,824 downwards.
AGTTCACGTAGGAGAGCTCCAGCAGGTAGGGGCCCTTGACCGCGTAGAGGCTGCCGGTGCCCATCGCCGCGGGCACCCCGACCTCCGCCTTCTTCGGCATGTCCGGGCGGAGCGGATCCTCCCCGCTCAGGACCCGGTAGGTGAACATCGCGTAGGCGTGGTCCGAGGTGGCGAACTGGGAGAGGATCGCGTTCACCGTGGAGCCTTTCCCCTCGCCATCCACGTAGTCCAGGCTCACGGTGCGCTTGACCTGGTGGGTGCGGTAGAGCTCGCAGCCGCCGTCGAACATCTTGCAGATCCCGTCGATGGGCGCCGGGGCCTTGTCGCCGTAGGCCTGGGTCTCCCCCTCCGGATTCACGCAAAACGCCCCCAGCTTCCTCGGGAAGAACGGCGCGCTCACCGGATCCTTCACCTCGCCCCCTCCCCCCTGGCAGGCGCCGGGCTTGCCGGCGCTCTCCGCCGGTGGGGGGGGGGTCCCCCGGGCTCCGGGGTCGGGTCGGGGAGGATCGTTCTTCGAGCACGCCAGCAGCGCGAGCCCGAAGGACAGGAGGACCATCGGCGGACGCATGGCGCCTCTCGTACGGCAAGCCCGCCGACGACGCCAGCACGGTTCGCTTCCGGTGGGGGCGGGGTCGGGCGTCTGTGCGCCTCTGGGGCCGCTGTGCGCCAGGGGCCGGGTCTGTAACTTTTGCATAGTGGACGCAATGTTTGGGAGGGGCAGCCCCGACGCAGGGAGGGGTTCCGGGGGAGGAAGCGCGGCATGATGTTTGCGAAGTTCCCCGGAGCCGTGTTTCCTTCCGCCATGCGCTCCCCCGAACCGAAGAGGGTCTCAAGGCACCCATGCCGGGTCTTCCGGCACCCGAGAGGGTTCACGTTGCTGGAGGTTCTGGCGGCGGTGCTCGTGGCATCGTTGCTGGCGGCGGCGGCGCTGCCGACGATGCACGGGCGGGTGAAGGACAGGCGCGTGCAGCAGTTTGCGCAGCAGATCGGGCTCCTGTACCGGGAGGCGCGGACGCGGGCGATGGGGCGGGGGACGTCGCACATGATCCGGTTCTCGACGGGGGCGAACCCCCAGGGGAGGATGGATCTGTTCGAGGCGGTGCAGCCGATCGGTGGGGCGGGCAACGCGGGGGCCTGCGAGAACCTGCCGCTGATGGGGATGAACACCTGCGAGGCGGTGAACTGGGGGGTGGGGGCGAATTCGCGGCTGGTGACCTCGCTGGTGGAGCCCTACGGGGGAGCGCAGGCGGAGGTGTTTGCGGAGTTCTGGTTCAACGGCGACACGCCCCAGGGGAACGTGGACATCTGCTTCTCGCCGGGGGGGCGTTCCTACATCCGCCCGGCGCAGGGGGGGTCGTTCGCGCCGTTCAACGGGGTGCACCAGATCCGGGTGAGGCGGATGGTGGCTGGGGCGAAGGCGGATCTGCTGGTGCGGCAGGTGTTTCTGCTGCCGAGCGGGTCGACGCGGGTCGAGACGGTGGTGGAGGGGATATGAGGGGGCGGGTGAGCCGCGGGTACACGGTGGTGGAGGTGCTGGTGGGCATCTCGCTGCTGATCATCGCCTCGTCGGGGATCGTGGCGCTGCAGAAGGTGGCGTCGCAGGGGAACGGCCACGCGCGGGAGCTGGCGGTGGCGTCGCAGGTGGCGCGCACCTGGGTCGAGCGACTGCGGACGGACGCGACCCGGTGGAACGCGAGCCCGGTCACGGGCACGCCGAGCGACATCGGGCAGACGGTGTGGCTCAACCAGGTGAACGCCGCGCCGCAGACGTGGTTTCGCCCGGCGTTCAGCGCGGTGCTGGGCTCCCCCGGGGCCGATGTCCACGGCAACGACGTGCCGCTGGCGGAGATGAACAACGCGTTCTACTGCACCCACGTCCGGATGAGCTGGATGTTCCCGGAGGAGGTGATCCGGGCGGACGTTCGGGTGGTGTGGCAGCGGGCCGGGGGCCTGGGGGGCTTCGACAACCAGGGGGTCTGCTCCGACGCCCAGGTGATCGCCAACTTCAGCAACCCGGTCGCGCAGCCGCTGAGCCGCTACCATTTCGTCTACCTCTCCTCGTCGATCTTCCGGAACAAGGCACAGCTTCAATGACCCGCCCGATTCTCCCACGACGCCGTCGCCGGGGGTTCACCCTGGTCGAGCTGATGGTGGCCACCACCGCGGGGCTGACCGTGGCGCTGGGGGCCTTTGCCTTCGCCCGGGCTGCGACCCGCTCCTTCCAGCAGGAGACCCGGCTGGCCGACGCCACCGGCAACGCCACCATCGGCTTCCGGCGGCTGGTCTCCGACCTGGAGCGGGCCGGGTATCTGGCGCCCTCGAACATCCAGCGGGAATTTGCGGTTGGCAACCGGGTCTGCCTCCAGCCGAACAACGCGTTTTCCCCGGCGATCCAGTCGCTGGCCTCCCTGACCATCGAGCAGGGGCCCACCGCCACAACCGGGACCGTCCCCAACTCCTCCACCCACACCATCCTCAACGGCCCTCCGATCAACCTCGATCCGGACCGCCTCACCCTCTCCGGGAGCTACGTCTCCACGGAGCTGTTCCCGATCCGTTCCATCGACTCCAGCGGCTCCTCGCCGGTGGTTTATCTGGAGCGCAACAGCGGCGCGGCGATGCGCCTGATGAACGGGAACACCACGCCGGTCCCCTGGACCCGGACGTTCCGGGCGGGGCGGATCCTGCGGATCGTGGACCGGGAAGGGTACCAGCACTTCGGCCACATCACCGGGATCGATGCCTCCGGCGCCTACCCGCAGATCACCCTCAAGAGCACGCCGGGCCTCTACATGCGGGGCCAGCCCGCCCCCACGGTCTCCAACCCGCTGTGCAAGGGCTTCGACATCGGCACCGGCTCCGTGGCGGGGGTGGTCGATCGGATCCGCTACGAGGTACGGGATCTGCGCAACGTGACCCAGTACCAGGCGCTCTACCCGGCCAACCCGGTGCTCCCGGAGGACGCCCAGCGGTGGGAGCTTGTGCGCTACGAGCTGGACGAGAACAACAACCTGCTGGCCGGCACCGAGGAGCTGGTGGCCGAGTTCGCCATCGACCTCAAGTTCGCGCTCACGGTCATCAGCGATCCCACCCTGGACCCGATCAACCCCAACCCGACGCTGCAATTCCTGGAGTTTGGCAACGGGACCATCGGAGGAACCTACGCCAGGCAGGTGGTCCCCGGCAACGTGCTGCCGGGTCCAGAGCGGATCCGCTCGGTGCGGGTGAGGTTCTCGGTGCGCTCCCGCGAGCCGGACCGGGCGGTGGGGATCAACCCCGCGCAGGTGGGGGCGCTGCCGGGGACGTTGTTCCGGTACCAGATCCCTGGCAGCACGAAGTACGCCCGGGTACGGACCATGCATGCAGATGTGGCGATGAGCAACCAGACGGGGTTGTTTTTCTGAAGAGGCAGGCAGGATGAACGCCGGAGAGCAGGAGAGAAGGATCGCGGAGCGGCGCCGGGAGGCGAGGCGGCGGCTTTCGGCGTGGAGGCGTCGGCGAGGGAGCCGGGGGGCGACGATCTTCCTGGTGACGCTGGTGATGACGCTGCTGGCGGCGATGGGGGTATTCGCGGCGAGGGCGACGAGCTTGTCGGGGAGGGCAGCGGGGTACCTGAGGCAGAGCGAGCAGAGCCACTACCTGATGCAGCATGCGATGGTGCTGGCGCTCAACGAGATCGACCGGGGGGCGACGGTGTACGGGGCGAGGAACGCGAACAGCACGGTGACGAACCAGGCGTGCACGACGACGGCGGCGTATCCATCGATCAAGATCCCGTGCGTGAAGTTCTCGACGGACTGGATGAAGGAAGATGCGTTCCAGGCGGCGGTGAGGCGCGCCCAGTCGGCGAACGGGAAGCCGCTGGTGAAGCCGGTGGAGCTGCCGCCGACGCTGAACCCGGATCCGGCGCAGAACACCCCTGGGACCTTCGGCCCGTGGCTGCTGCTGCCGTCGATGTACGTGGAGATGACGGACGTGTCGGAGCTGGAGCGGCCGCCGCCGGGGACCGCGGTGAGCGGGAACGGCTCCCAGTTCAAGTACCGCCAGGCGACACTGGTAGGGATCTCGCAGGTGGGGCCTTACCCGGCGAACGGCCCCACGGCGGCCTGCGCCAGCGCGGAGGAGAAGGGCGCCGCCACGGTGGTGGTGCGCGAGTCGGGGCGCGGTCAGATTGTCTTTGGTCCGGTGAATTGAGAGAGGATAAGGCGATGCGCAGGCACAGGATCAAGCTGTTCCGGGTCGGGTTGGTGGGCGCGGCCTTGCTGGCGGTGCTGGCGACCCCGGCGATCGCGCGGGCGCAGGCCGACACCGAGCCGCCGCTGCCGAACGTGATGCTGCTCATCGATACCTCCGGGTCGATGGAGTACATGGCGGAGCCGGACCCGGTGACCAAGAAGCCGAGGCTGCCCAACTGCGAGCCACCGAGCCCGCTGAACTCGCAGAACTACACGCTCAACCCCAACAAGACCTACGAGCAGAATCGCTGGGCCAACCTGGCGACGGTGCTTACCGGCGAGATCCCGAGCTACGCTTGCATCGCGGAGCAGCGCTCCACGCCCCTGTTCGTCGCCGAGTTTGGACTGGGGGGTAAGCCCCCCTACGACCGGGACTACTACCTGCCTTACAACCGCATCGTCTCGCGGAACACCGGGAACAGCAACGAGCCCTGTGTGGTTGGTCCGAACCCGGGGGTGTGGCCCGGATCCAACCCGTTTGTGTACCCGGCGGATGCCATCAAGACACATCCGATCGGGAAAGCCACGGGGACCTGCGCCAAGATCGGTAACGAGTTCCGGCTGCTCCAGGCGGACGACGGGCTGATGGATATCTTCCGGGAGAAGGCGCGCTTCGGCCTGATGACCTTCGACAGCCTCCCGGATCGGCGCACCGGCTACGCCAACAACGGGGTGGACGCTGCGGGCGGCATCCAGGGGCACTGGAGCTACTACAACGGCTGGGACCAGAACGGCTCCAACTACGCCAAGGGGAAGCCAGAGCTCTGCACCACCGCCCAGGAAATCGAGGTGGGCGTCCGCAACCCGACGGCGCCTCCGTGGGAGGGACGGCTGATCGCCTTCGGGGATCCAGCGGCGGATCTGAGCCAGGTGAGCAAGAGGAACGAGCAGATCCAGCAGGCGATCCTGGCGGTGCGCCCCTACGGGGCCACGCCCATGGCCGGGATGCTGTCGGATGCGGAGCACTTCTTCTTCTACGACACCACGCTGGACAAGGCGGATCCGAACGGCAAGCCCCTCGGTCCTTACAACGATCCCTACGTGCTGGGGGGGTGCCGCCAGCAGTTCATCATCCTGATGACGGACGGCATCCCCAACCTGGATCTGCGACCTGGGTGCGCGAACAACGCGCCGGGTGCGCCGGACGGAACCTGCCCGTACTCCGAGCCGTCGGCGGTGGCCAAGCGGCTGGCGACGGCGGATCCGATCCGGAAGGTCCGCACCTTCGTGGTGGGCTTCGCCCTGTCGTCAGCAGACTCGGGGGGACCCATCCCGCTCGACTGCAAGACACTGACCGGCAAGGACGACGCGGCCTGCTTCAATCCGAAGACGGACGGGGTGAGGGCCTGCTGCGAGATGGCGAAGATCGCCTACGAGGGCGGGACCGGGGCGCCGCGCTTCGCGGACAACAAGCAAGAGCTGCGCAAGGCTCTCAACGACATCCTGTCGGAGGTGGCGCAGGGGACGACCAGCCGCACCACGCCGGTCTTTGCCAGCGCGGGCTCGGCGGGGGGCGGCTACTCCGGGGGTGGGGGGGTGGCGGCGTACAACATCCTGACCTCCTTCAAGGTGTCCACCGGCGGGCTTTGGCAGGGCGTGATCGAGCGGCAGCGCTACACCTGCAACAAGGATCTCGGGGTCTACACGGTCAAGCCGGAGAACATCGACGAGGAGAGCGGCGACCGCTTCTCCACCAACATCGCCAGCGGCCAGGGGCCCGCACGCCGGTTCTTCACGGTGGTGCCTGCGCAGAGCTCGGACCACGACAAGGCCGGGAGGACGCTGCGCAATTCCACCAGCATCACCGACGGCCTGGGTCCTCAGGGGTCGCTCTCCATCACGGCGGACATCGGCAGCTTCTACGACTCGGCGATCTCGGGGACGATGGGGCTGGCGGTGGGCGGCGGCGCCAAGAGCGTCTGCGGGACCGTCAAGACGCCGGTGACCGTCGACGACTGTCGGCGGCGGATCCTGCGGTGGTACACCGGGCTACCGATGGTCGACGGCTCGCTCTTTGACCGGGTGCAGTCGCCGCTGGGCAGCGTCTACCACTCGACCCCGGTGGTGGTTGGTCCTCCCTCCGAGTTCCTCCGGGATGAGTCGTACTCGGCCTTCGCGGAGAAGAACAAGTTCCGGGCTCCGGTGCTCTACACGGCGACCACGGACGGCCAGCTCCATGCCTTCAAGCTCGGGGCCTCCAGCCCGACGGACACGGTGAAGGTCGACAACAAGACCAACAACGAGCTGTGGTCCTTCATCCCGCCGGCGGTCCTGCAGGATCTGAAGACCATCTACCCCGGCATCGAGCGGCGGCTGCTGGACACGCCGATCTTCGCCCGGGACGTGGTGTTCGAGCGCAAGCGCGCCGATGCCATCAACGCCTCCGGGGCGTTCAACGACTGGCGCTCGGTGCTGGTGACCGGGCTCGGCCCTTCGCGGGGGGGGTACTTCGCCCTCGACGTGACCCAGCCGGAGTTCAAGCCGCCGTCCAGCGCGGGGCCCAAGTGGCTCTGGCAGGTCACCAGCGACTCGCAAGGGAACCCTCTCTTCGGCGCCAGCACCTCGCCGGTCATCACCACCCTCTTCGTGAAGACCGCCAGCATGTCGGAGGCGCGGGAGATCGCGGTGGCGATCCTGCCCGGGGGGTACTCGGCGGCGCCCCAGAACTCGACGGCGGTGGCGCGGTTGCAGACGGGGGCCCAGTCCCTCGACGGGAAGTGGAAGTTCCGCCCGCAGGTGCGCTCCTACGCCGACAGCGACCCGGCGCGTTCGCTCACCATCGTGCGCCTGGACAACGGCGAGGTGATCCGGCGCTTCCACCGGTGCAAGGCGGGGAACCAGCCGCCGCTGCCCTACGACAGCTCGCTGTTGATCCGCTCGACGTGTGCCCCCTTCGACTCGCCGATCACCAGCGTCCCGCTGCCGTACCCCAACGGCACCGGCCAGTCGTCGACCCGCGTCTTCGTCGGGGATCAGGACGGTGCCCTCTGGCGCATCGACCTGTCGAATCCAGATCCAAATACCTGGAAGGTGGATCCGTTCTTCGACGCCTACGCGCCCTACCCGAACGACGCCTTCATCGGCCAGCCTATCCTGGCGCAGCCGGTGGCCTCCCTGGATCCTGTGGGCAACCTGGTGGTAGCGTTTGCGACAGGCGATCAGGATCGCTTCGATGGGACCAAGGGCATGCGCACCGTGCTCTGGTCCGTCAAGGAATCCCCCAACCTGGTGACGGGGAAGGTCGGAGCCATCGCCAACTGGCACCTGGGGACGGGCACCAACGAGAACATCAACGCGAGCCCCTCCGGGAGCGCCACCGGGGACTGGAACAACGGCATCCGGGTGGCAGGCCCGCTCTCCCTCTTCGGGGGCGCCGTTTACTTCTCGACCTACCGGCCGCCGGCCCCCGGCGCCAACGCCTGTGACCCCGGCTCCAGCGTGCTCTGGGCGGTCGATTACCTGGCCAACGCCACCAGCGATCCTACCGGGGACGCGGCTCCCAAGCCTGCCCTCGACATCAGCGGGAGCCTCCACCACGCTCGCGAGTACGCCAACGCGCTCATCTTTGGCGTTGGCATCCAGAAGCTGCCCGCCTGCTACGACACCTCGACGGTGGACGACCCTTACATCGGCTTCGGTGCCGGCTCCACCTCGGTGGCGGACATGAGCGCGCCGGAGTACCGGCTGGTGGTGCAGACCGGCGCCAAGGGCAACAACAACGCCAAGGCCGAGACCAAGTTCGAGACGATGACCTTGCGCGCTCCGCCCTCCGGTGCCTTGATCTCGTCGTGGGCCTCGGTGGTCGAGTTAGCCGTTTGCGCTTCGGTTGGTTGCACCTGCTGTGGGTCGTGGCGGCGCTCTGTTCCGGGTGTGGCCGCAAGGAGCAGGAGCGCCCGCTGGCGGCGTCGCCCTCGGCGGACGCCAGCGGCGAGCCCCCGGCGTTGCCTCCGGATCACACGCTTCCGGGGGAGCTCGCGGAGGGGGAGGCCCGGGTGTCGGGGATCCTGATGCCGAGGGGGTTTTTGGTTCACCGGGTCTTCGAGAGCCAGACCCACGTCCGGGGCATGGCGACGCCGGAGCAGACCGCCAATTACCTGAGGCGGCGGCTGGAGGCCGGGAGCGTGGACGTGGGGCCCTCGCGGACCATCTTCTCCTCGGCGCGGGTCAAGGGGAAAGAAGGCCCTGTGCTGCGGGTGGAGGTGAACGAGCTGGGGGGGGTCACCGAGGTCGTGGTGATCGAGCTGAAGCCGATCCCCATCGATCCGTCGCTGAGCGAGGAGGAGCGGTGGCGGAAGGCGGGGCTGCGGCCCGGGGGCGGGCTGCTGGATCCGCAGAAGACTTTCTGATCGCGGTGACGCGGGGTGCGGTTCGCGCTAGAGACGCGCCGTGACCACACCAGAACTGCGCCGTACCTCGCTCCACGACGAACACAAGGCCCTGGGGGGTCGCCTCGTACCCTTCGCCGGGTGGGAGATGCCGATCCAGTACGCTGGGATCACCGAGGAGCACCGGGCCGTGCGGAGCGCCGCAGGTCTCTTCGACGTGAGCCACATGGGCGAGCTGGAGCTGACCGGGGAGCATGCCGGGGCGGTGGTCGACTACCTCGTCACCAACGACGCGAAGAAGCTGAGCGACGGGCAGGCGATGTACACCTGCTGCCTCGACGAGCGGGGGATGATCCTCGACGACCTCATCGTCTACCGCAAGGAGGCGCAGCGCTGGCTGGTGGTCTGCAACGCCTCCAACCGGGCGAAGATCCGGGCGCATTTCGAGCGAGCCTGCGAGCACCACTGCGGCTTCCGGGATCTCTCCGACGAGACCGCGCTGATCGCTCTCCAGGGGCCGAAGGCCGCGGAGATCCTGGCGCTGGCGGGCGAGGACGCGGCGGCCTGCGGGGAGCTCCGGTCGTTCCACTTCCGGGGCGCGACGGTGGGCGGCGCCCCGGTCACCGCGGCCCGGACGGGGTACACCGGCGAGGATGGCTTCGAGCTGTTCTGCCGGTGGGAAGACGCCCCGGCGGTGTGGCGAGCGCTGCTTGGCGCGGGGCGCGATCGGGGGCTCGCTCCCGTGGGGCTCGGCGCCCGCGACACCCTGCGGTTGGAGGCCCGGCTCTCGCTCTACGGCAACGAGATCGACGAGACCACCGACCCCTTTGAGGCGGGGCTGGGCTGGGTGGTGAAGATGGAGAAGGGCGATTTCGTGGGGCGCTCTGCCCTCGAAGCGATCAGGGCCCGGGGTGCCGTCCGCAAGCTCGTCGGCTTCGAGATGGTCGGGCGCGGCATCGCCCGCCACGGGTATCCGCTCAAGGACGCCCAGGGCCAGGTGGTGGGCGTCTGCACCAGCGGCGGGCCCGGCCTCACCGTGGGCAAGAACATCGGCCTGGGCTACCTGCCCGTCTCCATGGCCGCCGTCGGGGCGTCTTTCCTGGTCGACTGCCGGGGCAAGGACGTGGAGGCGGTGGTGGCGCCGGTCCCCTTTTACAAGCGTGGGCGGTGAGGAGCTGCCCGATCGTTCTGTCGTTTTTTCCCGAGGAAGAGCATGGCTGACACCGAGATTCGCGAAGGATACCTCTACACCAAGGACCACGAGTGGGTCGGCGCAAGCGACCCACGCCAGATCGGCGTCACCGCCTACGCGGTGGAGCAGCTCGGCGACATCACCATGGTCGATCTCAAGGTCAAGGTCGGCGATCGCGTCGAGGCTGGGAAGGCCTTCGGCGTCGTCGAGAGCGTGAAGTCCGTCAGCGATCTCTACGCGCCGGTCTCGGGCGTTGTCGCCGCCGTCAACGGCGAGCTCGACGCCCGGCCCGAGCTGGTCAACGAGGATCCCTACGGCCAGGCCTGGATGATCTCCGTCCAGCCGGATGGCGAGCCCGCCGGGCTGATGGACGCGGGCGCTTACCGCGCCTTTCTTGGGACGCTCTGACGGCGGGGCAGTACCCTGAACGTATGAGCAGGTTTTCCCCGGTTTGTTGACATAGCGCGTTGCGCCCTCCTAGGGTGGCCCGACGTCGGCGGTACGAAGTGGAAAGCCCCCTGATCCCCCGGCGCCAGGAGCCCATGTTTCGAGGCCAGTACGAGCATGTCGTGGGAGCGAAGGGTCGCGCGAGCCTCCCTGCGCGGCTCCGCGGGGTGAAGCAGGCCGCGGGGGAGGAGCGCCCGTGCAGGAAGACGCTCCGGGAGCGACGGGAGCCATGACCTCGGGGAATGCTGGCGTGAAGGCGCCCGGGGCGACAGGGGAAGGCGCGGGCGAGGCGGCTTCCGGGGTAACCGGCGAGGCGAGGCTGACGCACGTGAGCGTCCTGCTGAGGGAGGTGGTGGAGGCCCTTGCGCCGAGGCCAGGGGGGCTGTACCTGGACGTGACGCTTGGGTGGGGTGGCCACAGCGAGGCGCTGCTGGAGGCTGGTGCGCGGGTGGTGGGGTGTGACCGGGACCCGGCGGCGCTGGCAGCGGCCGGGGCGAGGCTGGCGCGCTTCGGGGATCGATTCCGCCCGGTGAAGGCCTGCTTCTCCGAGCTTCCGGTGGTGCTGGGGGAGCTCGGACTGGGCCTCTTCGACGGGCTGGTGGCGGATCTCGGGGTCAGCTCTCCGCAGCTCGACGAGCCCGGACGGGGGATGAGCTTCCGGGCGGAGGGGCCCCTCGACATGAGGATGGATCCGACCCAGGGCGAGACCGCCGCGGAGTTGATCCGGCGGCTGAGCGCTGACGACCTGGCTGACATCTTCTTCTACCTGGGCGAGGAGCGGCGCGCCCGGCGCATCGCCCGCTGCGTCAAGCAGGCGGACGAGCGGGGTGAGCTGGAGACGACCCTGGATCTGCGGCGGGCCGTGGTGCGTGCGGTGGGGCCCCAGCGGGTCGGCGGCGTCGACCCCGCCACCCGGTCGTTCCAGGGGCTGCGCATCGCGGTCAACCGGGAGCTGGACGAGATCGAGGCGCTGCTGGCTCAGGCCCCGCTGCTGCTCCAGCCTGGCGCCGTTGCCAGCGTCATCTCCTTTCACTCCCTGGAGGATCGGCTCGTCAAGCGGGCTTTCCTCGACCGCGCCTGCTGGGAGCCCCTCACCAAGAAGCCCCTGGTCCCGGGCGACGAGGAGTGCGTGGCCAACCCGCGCGCCCGCAGCGCCAAGCTCCGCAGCGCCCGCCTGATCACCACCCCGACCACCACCGCGCGCATCCTCGACGAGTCGCCCAGCTCCAGCAGCCGGCTCCGTGCCCGGCTCCGCCAGGGCGCGGAGGGCGGCGAGTGAGCCACCACCGCCCCTTCCTCATCCTCTGGGTGCTCGCGGTCTCCGCCAGCGTCGCCGCCTTTGTGCTCCACCTGGCGATGCGTAGCAAGGCCATGCACCTGGGGTACGAGCTGGGGCGCGCCCGCGCCGAGCAGGCCAGGCTCCGGGAGGTCCGCCGCGTGCTGGAGCTGGAGGTCGCCAGCTACCACACCCCCCAGCGGGTCGAGGTCGTCGCCCGCACCCTGCTACGAATGGAACCTCCATCTCCTGATCGGATCATCGCGATGGCGCCCGTGGGGTCGCCGGCGGCGGAGGCTCCGGCGGCGGGGGCGAGGGGGGCGGGGAAGGTGCAGGCGATGGCCGGGGG
>CAZSDX010000133.1:0-14338 GCA_964605685.1 uncultured Polyangiaceae bacterium | reverse complement strand
CCCGCCGCCACCACCGCTCCCGCCGCCACCACCGCTCCCGCCGCTGCCGCCTGAGGGAAAGCCGCCGGAGCTGCTGCCGCCGACGCCACCGCCCCCGCTGGAGCCGCCCTTGCCGCCCTTGCCGCCGGCTCCGCCCTTGAGGAGGTTGACGTTGCCGGAGTCGGCGCTCTCCTCCTCGGAGCTGCAGGCGACCCCCGGGAGGAGCAGGCCCGGGGCAAGGAGCAAGAGCAGGGCAGAGAAGCGCGGCGTCATGGGGAGGATCGTAGAGCGTCGAGGCTGGCCTTGGAAGAGTAATTCGTCGTAGTCCGGATCCTCGAAGGTGACGTCGCCGAGGTTGCGGGCGACGGCGCGGGCCTTGAGCTGCTCGGCGACGGTCTCCAGCACGTCGAAACGGGTGCTGAGCAGGACGAATTCTTCCTCGGGGACGGGAGGGAGAGCGGCCAGGTGAGCGCCGATGAACTCGATGTCGTCGGGGTCGATGTGGAAGCCGACCTCCGGGGCGTCCTCGGGCACCGGGAGCCCCAGGGCGGCGACCACGAGGGCGTAAGGAGAGATTTCGAGGTAGACCTGGCGAAAGCGGAGCAGCCCGGTGGAGACGGAGCGATCGGGGAGGCTCCACCAGCAGTCGAAGCGGCGGGAGAGCACCTCGCCGAAGTAAGCGGCGGCGACCTGGGCGATCAGGTCGAGGGCCTCGGGGCGCCGCTGGGCGTCGCGAGAGGCCTGGAGGAGGTAGTGATCGAGGAGCGGGAGGGTGTCCGAGGTGTAGTCAAGTTCGACCCCGAGGGAGCGCTGGACGTAATCGATGCACGAAGCCGCCAGATCGGCGACGAGCGGAGAATTCATCGGGGGTCGAGTGTACCCGACGCAAAGCTCTCGCAACGGAAGTTTTGGGGTGTTACCGTCCTGGGTCTCATGCGTCTCGGCATCTTCAGCGACGTCCACGCCAACTACGAGGCTCTGTCAGCGGTTCTGGAGGCCTACAAGCGGGAGGACATCGACGTGTACTACTGCCTCGGGGACACGGTGGGCTACGGAGGATCCCCGAACGAGTGCGCGGAGATCGTGCAGAAGGTGGCCCGGACCACGATCCTGGGGAACCACGACGCGGCGGTCGCCGGTCGGATGGACTACTCGTATTATTACGAGGCGGCGAGGCAGGCGCTGGACACCCACGCGAGGCTGCTGAACCACGACCACATCCAGTGGCTCCAGGGGCTCCCCTACTCGGAGCGTCTGGAGGAGCACAACGTGCTGCTCTGCCACGGCTCTCCGGTGCACCTGGAAGAGTTCGAGTACATCTTCGCGCCGGAGCAGGCACGGGAGTGCCTGGGGATCTGGGAGGAGCTGGGGCACCTGACGCTGATCGGGCACTCGCACCTGTGCAAAGTCTTCGCGCTGACCCCGACCAGCGTGGAGGAGCTGCCGGACGTCGACTTCTCGCTGGACCCGAACAAGAAGTACATCGTGAGCGTGGGCTCGGTGGGGCAGCCGCGGGACTACGACAACCGGGCCAGCTACACGGTGTACGACACGGAGAAGAAGCGCTTCGAGTTCAAGCGGGTCGAGTACGACGTGGAGGCGTCCGCCGAGAAGGTTCTGCGCCTGCGCCTGGAGCGGAACTTCGCCCAGCGGCTCTTCATCGGGGTCTGACCGGGCCCTGCGCGGTTGCGGACGCCGGGCGGGCCATCTACGACGGGGTCATGCCCGCTCCCCACAGCCTCCTCGACTGGGACGACCTGAGGCATGTGCTGGCGATCCACCGCCACGGAACGCTGGCCCGGGCCGGCGCTGCGCTGCGCATGGACCCGACGACGGTGGGCCGCCGCCTCGCCGCGCTGGAGCAGCGGGCGCGGGTTAGGCTGTTCGAGCGGTCGCCGGAGGGGTGGACGGCCACCGCGGCGGGGCTCGACCTGGTGCAGCGCGCCCAGAGCGTGGAGGAGGAGGTGCTGGCGGCCGAGCGGGAGCTGAGCGGGGCGAACGAGCGGCTCTCGGGGACCGTGCGGCTCACCGCCACGGAGATGCTGGCGACCCGGTACATCCTGCCGCACCTGTGGAAGTTCCGGGAGAGGTACCCGGAGCTGACCATCGACCTGATCTGCTCCAACCGCTCGCTGGATCTCTCCCGGCGCGAGGCGGACATCGCGCTGCGCCTGACCCGGCCCCAGCAGCCCAGCATCGTCGCCCGGCGCCTGGCGGAGATCGAGCTGGCGCTCTACGCCTCGCCCTCGTACCTGGCCCGCCGCGGTGTCCCGCCGGAGCCGGACGAGAGTCTGCGGGGCCACGAGGTCATCCTCTTCGGCTCCTCCCGGGCGTTCGCCACGGAGAACGAGTGGCTGGAGGCGCGCCTCGACGGAGGCCGCGTGGCGCTGCGGGCCGACAGCATCACGGCGATCTACGCGGCCACCGCCAGCGGCCTGGGGATCGGCCTGCTCCCCCGGGCGGTGGCCGACGAGGATCCGACGGTGCAGCGGCTGACCACCCGCACCTTCCCCGAGCCCCGGGTCATCTGGCAGATGGTCCACCGGGACCTGCAAAAAGCCCCCCGGGTCCGCGCTGTCCTCGACTTCCTGGGCGAGCTGCTCACCCCGCCCCGCTCCACCAAACCCTCGCGCGGCGCCCCGGACCGCTGAGGTCCGGCTCCTCGCGTCGTTTCGGGGGTCACTTCCCCGCGGCGAAGGCGAGCCCCTGGGCGTTGAGGCGGAGGTCGAGGGCCAGCAGCTCACGGTCGCCGTCGTCCAGGGCGAGCCCGGCGGAAGCGGCGGCGCGGTCCATCTCGGCGGCGAGGCGCTGGCGGAGCAGCTCCTCGCGCTCCTGCGGGGCGAGGGAGGCGGCCTCCTGCACCAGGGCGTCCGAGACATCGAGCCAGCGCCGGAGCTGCCCCGCGACCACGTCGAGATCGCGCACCTCGCCGAAATGCGTGAGCAACGCTCGCTCGACCCCGAGGGCGAGCACCCTGTCGATGCTCCTGCGGGCCTCGGCGCCGTCGTAGTCCGTCGGGCTGGTGGAGGGCAGGGCGAAGCGTCCCGCCCGCTGGAGCCTCGGGTAGACCAGCCCGAAGGTATCCCCGGTGAAGACCGAGGAGGCAGCGGGATCGACGACGACGAAGTGATGGTTGGCGTGGCCCCGGGTGTGGAGCACCTGGAGCGAGGCGCCGCCCAGCTCCACGGAGGCGCCGTCGTCCAGGGCCCGGACCCGGGCCGCGTCGATGGGTTCGATGGTGCCGTAGAGGCGGGCGAAGGTCTCGGCGCCGTAGACCTGGGTGGCGCTGGCCACCAGCCGGGACGGATCGATGAGGTGGCGCGCCGCGCGGGGGTGCGCCAGCAGCGTGGCGTTCGGCAGCGCCTTCATCAGCGCGGAGGAGCCCCCGGCGTGGTCCAGGTGGACGTGGGTGACGATGACCCAGCGGACCTGCTCCGGGCGGAGGTTGGCGGCGGCGAGCGCGGCCAGGAGCCGCGGGGCCGCGTGGGAGGTGTTGGTCTCGATGAAGGCCGCCTCGTCCCCCTCGACCCGCAGGTAGGCCGCCGCCAGCTCCGGGAGCACGTAGTCGCAGTCGATGGTCCGGGTGAAACGGAGATGCATGGTTCAAGCCTGGGCGCGGAAGTCACGGAGGAACTGGGCGAGGGCCTCGGCGGAGGCGAGCGAGACCGCGTTGTAGAGCGACACCCGGAGCCCGCCGACCGATCGGTGTCCTTTGAGACCCACGAGGGCACGCTTCTTGGCCTCGCCGATCAGGCGCTCTTCGAGGGCGTCGGAGGGCAGGCGGAAGACCACGTTCATGAGGGAGCGGCTGTCCCGCTCGACCGGAGCGCGGAAGAACTCCGGGTGCTCGTCGAGGACGCCGTAGATCAAGGCGGCCTTGGCCTCGTTCTGCCGGGCGATGGCGGCGACGCCGCCCTGCTCCTGGAGCCAGGCGAGCACGTTGCGGATCATGTAGATCGCGAAGGTCGGGGCGGTGTTGTAGAGCGACTCGGCGGCGGCGTGGGTGGAGAGGCGCAAGAATCTGGGGATGTCCGTGCGGCCTGCGTCGAGGAAGGTCTTGCGACCGATCACGACGGCCACCCCGGAGGGTCCGATGTTCTTCTGGGCTCCGGCGTAGATCAGGTCGAAGCGGGCGACCTCGACGGGGCGCGAGAGGATGTCGCTGGACATGTCGGCGATGAGCGGTGCCTTCACCTCCGGGATGTGGGCGAACTGGACCCCGTGCACCGTCTCGTTGGTCGTGTAGTGGACGTAGGCGGCGCCCTCGCTGGAGGGGATCTCGTCGGGCCGGAGCGCCCTGCGGTAGGTGCCGTCCTGGCGTGTGGAGGCGGCCTCCCGGGCGTCGCCGACGATCTGCGCTTCTTCCAGGGCGCGCTCGCCCCAGGAGCCGGTGATCAGGTAATCGGCGCGCTGCCCGGGCCGGAGGAAGTTCAAGGGGAGGGTGGCGAACAGGTGGTGAGCGCCGCCTTGCAGGAGGAGGATCTGGTGGGTCTCCGGGACCGCGAGGAGGGAGCGGAGTAGCCCGAGGGCCTCCCGGTGGACGGCCTCGTACTCCTTGCCTCGGTGGCTGTGCTCCATGACCGACATGCCGGTGCCCGCGAAGTCGAGCAGCTCTTCCTGGGCGCGGAGCAGCGCCGGGAGAGGGAGGGCGGCGGGGCCCGGGTTGAAATTGTGGACGCGGTTCGCCATGGGGGCGACTCTAGCTATCCTTTGGTGCCCGTCTAGCATGCCGCTCGATCCCCCCCTGGAGGAGCCGCCGGAGGAGATCCGGGCGGCCCTGGCCCCCCTGCGCAACGGCCTGTCCGTGGCGGTGCTCGCCGCGGGCAACCCCTTTGCCGTGGGGGCGATCATCCGGGTGTGCCACAGCTTCCTGGTGCGGGAGGTGCTGCTGATCGGCACCGAGCCCCACTACGAGAAGGCCAGCATGGGGATGCACCGGCTGGAGAACGTGCTCCGGCTGCCGGACGAGGGGGCCTTCTTCGAGCACACCCGGGGGAGGCCGGTGTGGGCCCTGGAGCGGGAGTTCTCCCGGCGGAGCCTCTATGCGGCGCGCTCGTTTCCGGGGGACGTGGTGCTGGTCTTCGGCAGCGAGCGGTCCGGGTTCCCGCGGGGGTTCCTCGCTCGCTGCGACGACGTGCTGGCGATCCCGCTCTACGGGGTGAACAACTCGCTGCCGGTGGCCGTCGCCGCGGGGATCACCCTGTCGTGGTGGGCGCACCTGCGCTACGCCCCGGGGACGGTGGTGGTGCCGGAGGCAGGAGGGTAGAGGGGTTCAGGGGTCGAAGTGCTCGGGAGGGGCGTCGTCCTCGGGGGCGGGGCGAGAGGGAGCGGGGCGCGGGGGGGAGGCGGCCTCCTCGATGGCGACCTTGCTGCGGATCTTGTCGAGGAGCTGGGCGAGGCGAGCGGGATCACTCCCGGCCCACTCCTTGAGGGCCTTCTCGGCCTTGGCGCGGTCGTCGAGGCGAGGGATGAGCTCGGCGATCTCGGCGCGGAGTCGCTCCGGATCGGCGGGGACATGGGCGCGGACGGCGGCCTCGAACTCGTCCCAGGCCAGCGGCAGGGTGTCCGGGAGGTCGAAGCGGTTCTTGGCGTCGTAGGCCGCCGTCCAGGTGGTGTGCATGAGGCGCATGCCGGAGGAGACGCCGCGGGCCTTGCCGTTGCGCTCGATGGTCTTGACCTCGTGGCGGGCGAACAGGATGGCGTCGACCCACTCCCGGAGCACGTCGGCGCTCTTCTCGTGGAGCTTCATCCGGTAGCGGTCGAACGGCCCCGTCTGCGGGTCATCGACGCGCCTCACCGCGGCATGGGCCACCATGACGGTGTTCATGCGCCGGGAGCGGGAGAGGTTCTCCAGGCGACCGATGAGCTGGCGCCACTGCTCCATGGCGAGCATGTAGCCCTTGCCGTAGCTGAAGTCCTCGATGCTCTGCTTGCCGTTCTGCTGGCAGACGTGCTGCCAGCACAGCGGTTCGAGCCAGTCCAGCGTGTCGATCACCAGGGTCTTGAAGACGTGGTCCTCGTGGGTCAGCACCCGGATCGCCTCCAGCACCTCCGTCCAGGTGCGGGGGCTGGGGAAGCGGGCCACATCGAGGTGAGAAGTCCCGTCCTCGGCGCAGAGGAAGACCGGGTTTGGCGCCTGCGACGCGAAGGTCGACTTCCCCACGCCCTCGACCCCGTAGAGGATGACGCGCAGCGGGCGATCCTGCTTGCCTCGTGTGATGTTGGCCAGCGACATCCGCGAGCCGCCGCCGGAAGAGTTCTGCGTGGGCTTGAGCGCCATGAGGGCGGTTATACCAAGAAAACGATCCCGGCGAGGGGGCTGCACGATGACCGTAGACGCCCCGCGAGGATCGTGATGTTCCCGGCGGCGTGGACGCGCGGGTTGCGTTGCTACGAGAGGCCCGAAAGGCGCTTGTTCCGCTAGCCCAGGAGAGCGCCGGGGGGGGGCCCGGGGGGCGGCTCGGGGCGGCGAGGCGGGCGCTGCTCCGGGCCTGCTTCGCCAGGCAAGCGGCGGTGCTGGTCCCGGAGGCTCCGGTACCCCCGGCGGCGCCGCTGACCCCAGATCCCTTTGCGGGGGCGCCGCCGGAGGTGTTCCGGGAGGTGAGGCTGCTGGGCGACCTCCACGAGCACCTCCAGGGAGAGCAGGACCGGCGGAGGCGAGGCGCCCACTACACGGCGCCCTCGCTGGTCCGGGCGGTGGTGGCCGACACGCTGGCGCCGCTGGTGGCGCGCTGCCGGTCGCCGGAAGATCTGCTGGAGCTGCGGGTGGGCGATCCGGCGATGGGGGCCGGTGTCTTCCTGAGGGAGACCTGCGTCCAGCTCGCCGCGCGGCTTGCGTGGCTGGCGGGGCTCGGCCCCAAACAAGCCCGTTCGCTGGTCGCGAGGCAGTGCCTGAGGGGCATGGACCTGGACGAGCTGACCACGGAGGTGGCTCGGCGCTCGCTCTGGCTGCTGGTGGCAGATCCCTCGCTTCCCCTCGACTTTGCGGACGATACGCTGCGATGCGGGGACGCACTGGCGGGGGATGCGCTGCCCTTCGGCGGGGCGCTGGACGCCTTCGTGGGGAACCCGCCCTGGGTCTCCTACGCGGGGAGGGCCGCCCAGCCGCTGGCGCCGGGGCAGCGGGCCTCCTACGCGAGGCGTTTTGCCTCGTTCCGCGGGTACCGGAACCTGCAGGCGCTCTTCGTGGAGCGATGCGCGAGGGAGCTGCGGCCCGGAGGGCGGCTGGGGCTGGTGCTCCCGAGCAGCATGGCGGAGCTATCGGGCTACGCGCCGGCGAGGAGGGAGCACGACCGGTGGTGCCGGTGCGACAGGGAGCTCCCGGACGTCGGAGAGGGTGCCTTCGAGGGGGTGTTTCAGCCGAGCATGGTGCTGCTTTCGACGCGGCGCTCGCGGGAAGAAGAGGCCGACGGGGAGCCGTGGCCGCTGCGGCGAGGAGACCTGGACGGAGCGACGAGGGCGCTGATGGCGAAGCTGTCGGGCCCTTCGCTGCCGGGGCACCTCTTTGGGGAGCGAGGCGTGCAGAGCACCCGGGAGGACCGGCGGCGGCTGCGGCGCGAGCCGGACGAGAGGCACCCGGTGGCGCTGCGGTGCGGCGGGGATGTCCAGGCGTTCCGGGCGGGTCCGGCGTCGTACCACGCGGAGGCGGAGGGCTTCGGGGGGCGGCTCGCGGGGACAGACTGGCGGCGGGTGAAGGTGCTGATCCGGCAGACGGCGAGGTACCCGGTGGCGGCGAGGTCCGACGGGCTACCGTTCCGAAATTCCCTGCTGGCGGGCTTCGCGGACGAGCAGTATCCGGCAGATTTTCTGGTAGCGTACCTGAATTCGACCCCGATCCGGTGGCTGCATTACCTGAGGAATCGGGACGCGAGGGCGGGGATGCCCCAGGTGAAGATCGGGCACCTGAGGGGCCTCCCGGCGCCCCCGGCGGGGCTGGTGGAGCGGCTGGCGAGGCTGGGGGCGGCGCTCTCGTCGAGGAACCAGGGGATCAGCGCCGCGGAGCAGGCGACGCTGGACCGGGAGGTGGCGCGGGCGTTCCGGCTGACCCCGGGGGAGCTGGAGCGGATCCTGGCGACACCGCTGGCCCCGCGAGGGTGAAGCGGGAGGGTCAACGAGTGCGTTTGCGACAAGGAGTGCGGGAAGGACTGCTCGATCTCCTGTGGCGGCTGAGTGACGGGGAACCCGGTGCAAGGACCGGAGGGGTTTGGGTTATCGTGGGGCGGATGCTTCGACGAGCCCTCGCCACCGGCGCCGTACCCCTCCTGTTCGGCCTGCTTTCCTGCGCGGACACCGACGACACCGCCCCCGCAGGGCAGGGCCCCCCCCCGCAGGCGCCCTCGCTGGAGGCCGGGGAATTCGAGCTCAAGGTCGCCGCCTCGCCCTTCGAGCTGCGGCTGGAGCGCAACGGCACAGCGCTGCTCCGCTTCGGCCCCGACGCGCTCCAGATCGGAGAGGTCGCGGCGCAGGACCCGAAGTACAATTACGACCCCTACGGGCTCTACGAGAAGGTCGGGCTCTACAGGGAGCCGGACGGGCTCGCGTGGCGCTCCGTGGAGGGCGCTGAGGTGAAGGCCGCCACCGCGCAGGAGGTGGAGCTGGCCCTGCGCTTCGCCGGCGACCACCGGGCGACGCTGAGGCTCCGGGTGCGAGGGAGCGGCAGCGTGGAGGCCACCTGGAAGCCGGAGGACGGAGCCCGGATCGGGTACATGAAGGTGCGCCCCCGGGTCGACGGGGGCGAGGGCTTCTACGGGCTGGGCGAGTACTTCGACGACGTGAACCACCGGGGCAAGCTCCGGGCGATGCAGATCGAGATCGATTCGGGGATCGACAGCGGATACAACGAGGTCCACGTCCCGATCCCCTTCGTGATCGGCAGCAGGGGGTGGGGCCTCTTCGTCGACTCGCGCCGCCCGGCGGTCTTCGACGTGGCCCGCCAGGACAGCGAGGCCATCGAGGCAACCTTCGGCACGGGCCTCGGCTCCGGCGAGGGGCTGACGTTCCACCTGTTCGGCGCCGCGCGTCCCCTCGACGTGACGAGGCTCTACTACAACGTGACCGGCTACCCGAGGCTCCCGGCGCGCTGGGCCCTCGGCCCCTGGATCTGGCGCGACGAGAACAAGGACCAGGCGGAGGTCGAGGCGGACATCGACAGGATCCGCGACCTGGACCTCGCCACCACCGGCCTCTGGATCGATCGCCCCTACGCCACCGGCGTCAACACCTTCGACTTCAAGAAGGAGCAGTTCCCCGACCCCGCGGCGATGATCGCCAAGCTCCACGCCAGCGGCCTCCGCACCGCGCTGTGGCACACCCCTTACCTCGACGACAAGGATCCGGCCACCCAGGCAGACCTCGCGGAGGCGAAGAGCAAGGGCTATTTCCCCCCGCAGATCGGCCCGCGCCTCAACAAGTGGGGCGACCTCCTCGACCTCACCAACCCGGCGGCCTACGCCTGGTGGCAGGAGCGCATCAAGAAGTACCAGGCCATGGGGATCGAGGGGTACAAGCTCGACTACGGCGAGGACGTCGTCCCGGGCATCGGCTCGGTGCGCTCCGGGTGGTCCTTCTTCGACGGGAGCGACGACCAGACCGCCCACAATACCTACCAGATCCCCTACCACAAGGCCTACGCCGAGACCCTCCCCGAGGAAGGCGGCTTCCTGCTCTGCCGCCACGCGGTCCACGGCGAGCAGACCGCCGGCGTCATCATCTGGCCCGGCGACCTCGACGCCACCTTCGCTCGCCACCGGGAGAAGACCGTCGACCCCAAATCCGGCAAGGAGTACTCCGCCGTCGGCGGCCTCGTCGCCTCCATGATCGCCGGGCTCTCCCTCGGCCCCTCCGGCTTCCCCTTCTACGGCGCCGACACCGGCGGCTACCGCTACTCGCCCCCGGACAAGGAGCTCTTCGTCCGCTGGTTCCAGCAGACCGCGCTGTCGTCGGTGATGCAGGTCGGCACCAGCTCCAACACCGTCGCCTGGGAGTTCGACAAGAACCCGGGCTTCGACCAGGAACTCCTCGACCTCTACCGTGTCTATACCCGGCTCCACCTCCGCCTCTGGCCCTACGCCTGGACCCTCGCCCGGCAGATCGCCACCACCGGCCACCCGATCCAGCGCCCCTTCGGCCTCGCTTACCCGGAGCTCGGCGAGCACCCCAGCGACCAGTACCTCTTCGGCCCCGACCTCCTGGTCGCCCCGGTGGTGGACCGGGGCCTCACCAACCGCACCGTGCTGTTCCCGCCGGGCCGCTGGGTCGACTGGTGGACCGGCGCCGTCGTCGAGGGGGGCGCCCGGATCACCGTGGACGCCCCCCTGGGCAAGCTCCCGCTCTTCCTGCGCCGCGGCGGGATCGTCCCGATGCTGCGCCCCACCATCGACACGATGGCCCCCACCACCCTCCCGGACAAGGTCGACTCCTACGCCACCACCCCGGGCCTGCTCTACCTCCGGATCTTCCCCGACGACGGCGCCACCCTCTCCCTCTTCGACGGCACCTCGATCCGCGCCTCGGCCCTCGGCGCCGGGCCCTCCGTCGACCTGAAGCCCGGCTCCGAGTTCCGCTTCGGCGCCCAGATCGAGATCCTGGCTCTCCCCAAGAAGCCCGGCAAGGTCCGGGACGGTAGCGTTGACCTGCCCGAGCTGCCTGACCTCCCGTCACTGGAGTCCTCCGAGCAGGGCTGGTTCTTCGACGCACAGGGGTCGCTCCACGCCCGGATCAAGGCGGGAGAGCGCTCCCTGACCGTCCAGCCCTGACCCGGGAACTGGCCTCCCCTCACCTCCCGCAGCTACCCTTTGCCCGATGTCTCCCGGAGTGCTCCTGGGTCTCGCGCTGCTCTCCTCCCTCGCCGCAGCCTGCCACCAGGAGGCCCGCGGCAACGAGCCTCCCCCCCAACCCCTGCCCTCCTCGGCGGCCTCCGCCCTCCCCGCAGCCTCCACCTTCCCTGCGGCTTCTGCCACGGCTCCCGCGGGAGATCCTGCCCCCGAGCGCAAGGTGTCAAAGAAGACCCGCTCCGGGCTGGCGCCGGGGCAGGCCCCGACCGGACCCGAGGATTGCCCCGAGGGCGAGGTGTTCATCCCGGCGACGCCGCCGGAGGGATTCCTGATGGGGCGAGGGGATCGGGGGGCCACGGACAGGCCGCACCGGGTGGTGCTGACGCGGGGGTTCTGCATGGACAGCACGGAGGTGACGGTGCGGGCATACCGGGCCTGCGTGGAGGCCGGGGTGTGCCAGCCGCCGTACCTGGCGGACACCTTCGCCACCTACCCGCGCTTCCCGGATCACCCGGTGAACATGGTGAACTGGCTCAAGGCCCGGGCGTACTGCGGGTGGGCGGGGAAGCGGCTACCGACGGAGGCCGAGTGGGAGTGGGCCGCCACCGGCCCGGAGGGGCACAAGTACCCGTGGGGGAACACTCCGGAGCCCACCTGCGGGGCGGGTCTGGCGGATTTCACGCCGCTGGGGGCCCCAAAGAGCAACCCGGGGGGGGACGTGGGGTGCTTCGGCGGCGGACCATCGGCGGTGGGGGCGCATGCGAAGGGGGCGCGGCGCTGGCCTGGTGGGGAGATCTTCGACCTGGCCGGGAACGTCTGGGAGTGGACGGAGGACTCCTACGAGCCCTACCCGGCGGAGGCGCAGGTCGACCCGCTGGTGCGGAGGGAGTCCGCGAATCACGCGATCCGGGGCGGCGGGTGGAATCGACCTCCCCGGGCGCTCCAGGGGTGGTTCCGCGGCAGCGCCACCCACCGGTACCAGGTGCCGGGGCTGGGGTTCCGTTGCGTGCGAGGCGCGGCGCACCCGACGCCCCCTCCGCGGGGGGGAAAGTGAGCGCGGGGAGGGCTTGGTAGCGGTGGGCGCGTGGTGTAGGGTGGTACTGGTTTGAAATCCGCGGCCACCACGGCATCCATGCGTGTGTACGAGGCCCCTGGCTCGGATGACCGGGTGGCGGGTCTGGTTGTCCTCTACGCCCCGGGGGTCCCCCAGCTCCCCTCGGTCTTCCTGCTGAACCCGACGCCGACGGTGCTGGGGCGCGAGCCCGGCGTGGGCATCTGGCTGGACGCCAACGCGGTGTCCCGCCGACACGCCTCGATCCGCCGGGAGGGGCTCCAGTGGGTGCTCTCCGATCTGGGCAGCCGCAACGGGACCATCGTCGAGGGGGCATTCATCCGGGAGCGTGCGCTGGAGCCCAACGTCGAGATCCGGATCGGCGACGTGATCTTCAAGTTCGTCGACTCGGGGGCCATGATGTACCGGGGCTACCGCTACGACGGCACGATGGAGCCCGGGACCTCCAGGCAGACCGTCCAGGGGTCGGTGCTGCTCGGAGGAGCCCAGATCGACCGGATCACCGCCAGCCTGGAGCGCATCGCCCCGACCATGCTCTCGGTGATCGTCCGCGGCGAGAGCGGCACCGGCAAGGAGGTCGTCGCCCGAGAGATCCACCGCTACTCGGGGCGGCGGGGGGCCTTCGTCCCGGTGAACTGCGCGGCGATCCCGGCGACGCTGCTGGAGAGCGAGCTCTTCGGCTACCGCAAGGGTGCTTTCTCCGGCGCTGACCGGGACAAGGTCGGGCTGATCAAGGCGGCCCACCAGGGGACGCTCTTCCTGGATGAGATCGGCGACATGCCCCTGGACGCGCAGGCGAAGCTGCTCCGCGTGCTCCAGTCCCGGGAGGTGATGCCGGTGGGGGCGACCAGCGCCGAGCCGGTGGACGTTCGGGTGGTCTGCGCCACCCACCGGGACCTCTCCAGCCGCCTGGCGAGCAACGAGTTCCGGGGGGATCTCTACGCTCGCCTCAACGAGTACTCGGTGACCCTGCCGCCGCTCCGCGACCGCAAGGAGGACCTCTACCTGCTGACCCGGGCGCTCCTTGACCGCCACGGTCGACCGGATCTGACGTTCTCCTTCGGCTTCATGGTGGGGCTGCTCCACTACGACTGGCCCTTCAACGTGCGGGAGCTGGAGGCCTGCGTGAAGCGGGCCATCGCCCTGTCCAGCGGCCCCGAGCTGGAGGCGACCCACCTGCCCGACGCGCTCCACGAGGCCATGGCGGACTACGGACGGCGCGATCTGCCGCCGGCCCCGAGCCACCCCCCTCAGCTCCCGGACCTCACCTCCACGGCCCAGAGCCTCTCGCCTCCGGCGGGGGCGACCCCGGCGCTGGCCCGGGGAGCCGCCCCCAGCGAGAGCGAGCTGAGGGCGCTGCTGCTCAGCCACCGGGGGAACGTGGCCGCGGTAGGCCGCACGCTGGGCAAGGAGCGCATGCAGATCCACCGCTGGATGAAGCGCTACAACATCGCCATCGACGAGTACCGGCAGGGGTGAGCGGGGCTCACTTCTTCTTGGCGTCGGCCCGCAGCGTGCGCGCGGTGAACAGGTGGACGTCCACCAGATCCCGGGGCTTGAGGCTGGCCTTCTGGAGCGCCTCGGAGAGCTTGCCGCTCATGGCGAGGAGCTGCTCGTAGGTGGCCCCGGAGACGGTGTTCTGGAAGGAGACCGGGATGCCGACGATGTGGGCCTGGCGGAAGGTGACCTCGGGCTCGACGTAGAGGAGCGACCCGGGCAGGTAGAAGGCCCCGGGGAAGGTGCAGAGGCGCCAGGTGCGCAGCTCGACCGGTAGGGCGGTGGTGAGGGCCTCCAGCCTCGGCCCCACCGGACCCTGACCGTGGAGCATGTCGAAGAAGGACTCGGCCAGCCGCAGCTCCGTCGAGGGGGCCTTGGCGAAGAGGTTGAAGGACTCGATCTCTTCGAGAGAAAAGAGCGATTTCCCCTTGAGCAGCAGCTTCTTGTAGAGGGCCGCCGTGCCGGCCCCCTTGGCCTCCAGGAGCAGCTTCTGGAGCGCCTCCTTCCCGAGGGACTCCCTGGCCAGATCCACGACCCCCTGGCGGCCCACCTTGCGGCTCCCGTGGCCTCCTCGCTCCTGGTCGAGGTACTTCTCGTCGTCGAATCCCTTGGGGAAAAGAGACAGAAAGCGCTCGATCTGCTGGGGCAAAGACGTGATGGCCGGGGTCGTGGCGGCCACCTTCCGGGTGGAGTCCGGGCCACCGCGGAGCTCCTCCGGGATGGTCTTCTTCTTCTTCTTGGGGTCGCTCCGCTTGCGGGACGACTTGAGCCCCTGGAGCGCCTCGATCTGCTCGGCCGAGGCGGCCGCCTCGGCAAGGAACGAGAGGCTGGCGGCGGAGAAGGAGCGGGTCTCCCCGTCCTCGAAGAAATAGCGAAAATAGGTCGAGTCGTTGTCGACGAGCATCCCCAGACCCCACTCGGTCTTCTTGGTATGACGCACGTAGGTGATGGGCGTAGTCACGATGGGTCTGTCCGCCATTCTTGGGGAAGCGAGCTCATGCACGATTTTTCTTGAAAA
>CAZSDX010000132.1:0-14397 GCA_964605685.1 uncultured Polyangiaceae bacterium | reverse complement strand
CGGGTTGCCCCCGGCCCCCGCGTCACCGCTGCCCGCGGAGCCCGCCTGCCCGGAGCCTCCGGAGACGGCCGCCGCGCCGCTGTCGGTTTGCTGGACGACGCAGCCGGCCAGGGAGGCCAGGGCAGCGCCGAGGAAGAGACAGAGCAGGGGAGCGCGCATCACGGGGCCTCCTTTACGGGCCGGGCGGGCCTGAGGGGGACGACGGGAGGCCGGGCCACGGGGGGCGGCCTGGCGGGGAGGTAGGTGGCTTCCTTGGCCGCCTCGGGGTAGAACTTCTCCGCGTGGATACCCCAGGCGTTGTCCGGGTGGACGACGTGGGCGACGACCTTGATCGGCGCCAGAGGGGTGTCATGAAACACCCGGAAGGAGCGCGTGGTGCGTCCGGGAGGGACCACGACACTCTGGCGGGCCTCGCCGTCGAGGAGCTTGGCCCCAGGGGGGAGCTCGACGGAGAGGTTGACGGGGAGCGATACCCCCCCGGAGGCGTTCAGGTGCGCCTGCAACTCCAGCACGCCGTCCTTGTCGGCCACGGCGTGGAGCGACAGGAGCAGCGGGGCCTTTTCTTCGTGGGGGTCGGAGACCCGGGGCGCCGGGTCGGGCTGGGCGGAGGCGCGGGGGGAGGTCTCGCACCCCGCCAGCGCCACCACCGCCAGCGCGGTGAGCAGTTTCTTCATCGTCCACGTCCCTTCAGCAACCGTGCAAGTCTAGCTTGATCTGCTACGGCCGGGACGGGGACTTCCCTCCCCGGTCAGCTCACGAGCTCTTCTGGGCGCCGACGACCTCGCCCGCGGAGGTCGGCAGGTTGGAGGGGGAGGCCGGGGGGAGTTCGGGGGGAGACTCGACCGGTAGGTTGGCGGGGACGCCCTGGAGGTAGAGCGCCATCACCTGACGGAGGGGGCCCATCAGCACGTCGGCCACCACGTCGCCCATGTCGGTCATGGCCTTGACCCGGAGCTCGCGGGCCAGCCGCTGGGGGGCCTCGTTGCCGGTGGCAGGCATCGCCGAGAGCCCCACGGAGAGCACGGAGGTGAGGAGCGCCGTGCCGACGTCGGTGGCGAGGAAGTCGGCGATCTTCTTCCGCATGGACTCGTCGTCCGGGCCCAGGTGCCGGGAGAGCACGGCCACCAGCGGCTCGCGGGTCAACTTGACGAACTGGGAGGCCGCCGTGCGCCACGCGGCGTCCACGGCGTCGTTCTGGAGCGTCTTCATGATGGGCGGCTTGGGCGTCGTCATCTTGGGCTGCACCTTGGGTTGGTTGTTCACCACGGGAAACGCAGGGATCTCTTCGACAGGGCGGGACGGGCTCGGCGCGGGCGGGGCGACCTCGTGGTCCGCCTCCCACACCCACCCCTCGACGCTGGTGAGGCTGGCCAGGAGCTGACAGGAAGCCCGCGCCAGCGCCATGCTGGCCTCCTTGCCCTCACGGTTGCCGCCCTGGGCGCTCTGCGCCAGGGCGTTGGGAGCCCCCTCCACCAGCGCCGCTGCGGTCTCCGCCAGGCACCGGCGGATCATGTTGCGCTTGGCCCACACCGGCATCCCGGCCCACTCCCCCTCCCGCTGGCGGGCGGCGGCGTTGGCCTCCAGCAGCGCCGCCCGCAGCAGGCCGTGCGCCGACGGATCGCGGGAGGCGAGCCGCGCCAGGTTGCCCTTGATGTGGTCAAAATACGCCTCGGTGAAGGCACGGGGGGCGCCGTCCGCCAGCATCGCCGCCCGGGCCCGGGCCAGCGCCTCGTGGGCCGCCGGCAGCAGCCCTTCGGTCTTGCTCTTGCTCTCGTCCCCGGCGCGGGCGCCGATCCGGTCGGCGGCGCTGGTCAGCTCCAGGGTGATGCGCCCCAGCTCCTCCGCCACCGACTCCTCGGCCCCTTGCCCGCGGCGCAGCGCCTCTCGCACCAGCACCGCCAGCGTCACCCGGGCCCAGGTCTCGTGGTAGGCCGCGGGCGCCAGCGACACCGCGGAGCGGGCGGCGGTGTAGGCCACCGCCACGGAGGTCCCCACCCCGAGGGAGCGCAGCGGCCCCCGCAGCGCCTCGGTGAAGCTGGTGGAGAAACGCTGGGCGTGGGCGTCCCAGTGGACGCGCCAGGAAGTATCCTGGAGCGCCTGCTCGAGGATCAGGAGGGCTTGGGCGTTCGGTGGTGGTGCCTTCATGGGTATCTCTCACCCGCGCGGGTCAGGCATCGTAACCTTGCCACGAAGCCGGCGGAACGCCACTTCGCTTGTCCCCGGGGTGGATGGCCGCCTACCCTGGCGCTTGGCCCCGATGGATCCCGCCCCCCCCCACGATCCTGAGCTTGATTTTGGCGCCCCGGCGCCCCAGCAGTTCCTCACCGCAGAGCAGATCGGTGCCCAGGTGCTCCGGTGCCTGGAGGCCGGATCCATCGACGAGGCCGCCTCCCTCATCGCCACCAGCAGCCCCGAGGTGGGCGACGCGCTGCTGGGGCTCCATAACCTCTCGCCGGAGGCCCTCGACGGGCTTGCGGAGGCCTTCTTCCGCGCTCGGGACGACGACCGGGCCCTGCTCGCCGCCCGGCGCCTCGGCAACCCGGAGCGGGCCGCCCTGTTCCTGGAGCGGGGAGGGCAACTCCTGCGGGCCGCCGAGCTGCGGGAGCGCCTCGGCCAGGCCGCCCAGGCCGCCGACCTCTACCTCCGGGGAGGCGCCCCGGAGCGGGCTGCCGCCCTCTTCTCCAAGCTGGGCCAGCTCGAGCAGGCCGCCGACGCCTTCGAGCGCGCCGGCAAGCTCTACGAGGCGGGGCGCCTCTGGTCCCGGCAACGGCGCCTGGACCGGGCCCTGGCGGTGCTCCAGAAGGTGACCTCCGGCGACGAAGCCTTCGTCCCGGCGACGCTGCTGCTCGGGCGCATCCTGGAGTTCACCGGGCACCCGGCGGCGGCCATCGCTCGCTACCAGGACGTCGTCCAGTCGCGGCCCCTCGACGCCGCCACCATCGACATCCACGAGCGGCTCATCGGCCTCCACATCCAGGCGGATAACGTGGCGGACGCGCGCCGGTTGATCGCGAAGGTGCTGAAGTTCGAGCCCACCCGGCCCTACCCGGTGCGGGCCCTCGGGATGCTGCTGGGCAAGGGGAGCACCGAGGCCACCATGCGCTCGGAGGTGTCGCTTCCGCCTCCGCCCCTCGCCCCCGCCGAGTCTCGGGTCTTCTCCTCCCAGCAACCCCACACCATCACGGCGATCCACCCGGCGGTGGACCAGCTCCGACAGCTCCCGCTCTTCCAGGAGCTCGCGCTCTCCGAGATCCGGGCGCTCCACGACGCCGGGGAGGTCGCCCGCTACGAGGCCGGCGCGATCCTCATCGAGCAGGACCAGGAGGGCTCCTTCTTCTTCGTCCTCTTCTCGGGGGCGGTGCAGGTCTGCCGCCTCCAGGGGCCAGGCAAGGTCAGGGTGCCCCTGGCCGAGCTCCGCTACGGGGCCTGCGTCGGCGAGATGGCCCTGCTGGACGAGGGGCCCACCAGCGCGCAGGTCCGCGCCCTGGTGGACACCACCACCTTCCGCTGGCCCCTGCCCAGGCTACGGGCGCTGCTGGCGGCCAACGAGCGCACTGCCCTGCGGATCCTGCGCGTGATGAGCCGCGCCCTGTCGGTCCGCCTGCGGGAGACCTCCAGCCATGTCCACGAGGGCGCTGGCGCCGTGACCATTCGGTTACAATCCCCCCACGCGAGGCCAGGGGGAGCGGCCTGTGGCTCGCGGATCTCTCGCTGGTCCGCTCCGTGCTTTCTCCCTGTCCACCCACGAGGAACCCACCATGCAACGTCTTCTCACCGCCTCCGCCCTCGCCCTCGCCCTGATGCTCCCGGCGCTGCCCGCCTCGGCGGCCTCCAACCCTTGCGGCAACATCGAGCTGACCTCCATTTCGAGCTGCAAATTCGAGGCTTCCGGCGGGTGCAAGGCCAAGTGTACGCCCCTGTCGCTCCTCGCCTCCTGCGACGGCCAGTGCAACTTCTCCGCGGAGACCCAGTGCACCGCCACCTGCCAGGGAGACTGCGAGGCCAAGTGCAACGCGGATCCGCCCAAGTTCAACTGCACCGCCGAGTGCACCGCCGACTGCCGGGCGCGCATCGCCGCTCGCTGCGAGAACGAGGCGGACAAGGCCGGGTGTCAGTCCTACTGCGACGGCATGTGCGACATGGACTGCCAGGCCCAGTGCGACGCGGTCCCTCCCTCCGCCGACTGCAAGGCCAAGTGCCAGGGGAGCTGCAGCGGCTCCTGCGAGACCGACGTCAACTTCAACTGCACCTACGTCGAGTGCTCTGTCAGCATGAAGGGAGGCTGCGAGGTGGCCTGCGACGCCCCCGATGGCGCTCTCTTCTGCGACGGCCAGTACCTCGCCGTCTCCGACCTCCCGGCCTGCCTCGAGTACCTGGCGACCAACTTCAAGATCGAGGTCAAGGGCTCCGCCAGCGCGTCCGCCAGCGCGTCCGCCGCCGGCTGCTCCGTGGCCGAGGGCCCCGCCGCCTCCCTCGGCTGGCTCTCCGCCGCCTTCGGCGCCCTCACCCTGCTCGGGACCCGCCGCCGCCGCCGCTGAGCCCTCGCGTCCCTCCCTGCCTTTGCTACGGTGACCTCCGATGCGCGTCACCGAGCCCGACCTCGCCCACCTCAACGCCCGCTTCGAAGGCGCCCCTCCCCTCGACCTCCTCCGCTTCGTCGCCGCCACCTTCGGCCCCCGCGCCGCCATCCTCTCCAGCATGCAGAAGGCCGGCTCTGCCCTCTGCCACCTCGCCGACCGCGCCTCGCTCTCCCTCGATGTCCTCTTCGTCGATACCGGGGTGCTTCATGTGGAGACGATCCATACCCGGGACGAGCTGGCCAGGACGCACCCTCACCTCCGGGTCATCACCCTCCACCCCGCGCACGCCTTCGCCGAGCAGATCCGCCAGGAGGGCCTGCTCTACCTGAGCAAGGAGGGCCAGGAGCGGTGCTGCGACCTCCGGAAGTCCCTCCCGCTGCGCCGGATGAAGGGGCGCTACGACGCCCTGGTCTCGGCGCTACGCCGGGGCGAGGGCGGCGCCCGGGCGAAGGTCCAG
This sequence comes from uncultured Polyangiaceae bacterium, assembly GCA_964605685.1. Classification (GTDB taxonomy): domain Bacteria; phylum Myxococcota_A; class Polyangia; order Polyangiales; family Polyangiaceae; genus JANWXX01. Next base: position 9,360 of record CAZSDX010000132.1, on the reverse strand, counting down.
CCCTTCAGCCTGGACCGGGAGATGAACGCGCTCCGGGTCCACCCGTTCCACGCGCTCGGCAACGACGAGCTGGAGGCGCTCGCCTCGCGCCCGGGTGTGGTGCTCAACCCGCTCCACGCGATGGGGTTTCCCACCATCGGCTGCTTCCCCTGCACGACCCCGGTGCTCCCCGACGAGCCGGAGCGCGCGGGACGCTGGCGCCACCTCGCCAGCGTCACCTACTGCGGCATCAACCCCGTGGATCGCAGCGAGGACGACGACGGCGGCATCGATCTCGACGACCGCTACCGCGCGGCGCTCCTCGGGGAGGGCTCCGCTTGAATGTGGACCCACACGACCCGGCTCCCGCACCTGCTCCCTCCGGAGGCTTACGTCTCCCCTGCGCAGCATGACCTAGAGATGGCCCGGGTCTTCCTCCCCGGGTGGCACGTCCTCGGCACCCTGGCGGACCTGCCCAACCACGGGGATTTCTTCACCGCCGAGCTGCTGGGCAAGCCGCTCATCGCCCGCAACGAGCGGGGGTCGATCCGGGTTTTTCTCAACGTCTGCGCCCATCGCCACGCGCTGCTGACCCACGCGCCGCGTGGCTCCGGCAAGCGGCTCCGGTGCCAGTACCACGGCTGGGAGTACGACGGCGACGGGGTGGCCTGCAAGATCCCGGACGCGGCATGCTTCGTCCCCATCCGCCGGGGCGCCGAGCGGCTCCGGGCGGTGCGAGCCGAGGTCCTCGGCCAGCTCCTCCTTGTCTGCCTCGACGACGACGCGCCCGGGCCACGGGAGTACCTGGGAGAGCGCGTCGTCGCCGTGATGGAGCAGTGCTTTTCTCCGGGCCTTCGCCAGGCGGTGAGCCTATCCCTGGAGCACCCGTGCAACTGGAAAATCCCCCTGGAAAACGTCCTGGAGAGCTACCACGTCCCCAGCCTCCACGATAACTTCGTCGCCCGTCACCCGGGCCTCTTCCGCCTCTTCCGCGGTGAGCAGGCCGGGCAGCGGGAGGTCCACGAGCTGACTGACCGCTTCACGACCGTCCGGGACACCCTCGGGGCCGACTCCGCCCTCTACCGCGGCCTGCTCGCGCGGCTGCGCCCCGGAGCCTCGACGGATTTCGTCCACCTCCACGCGTTCCCCTCCTTGCTCCTCGGCCACACCTCCGTCGTGAGCTTCCTCCAGGTCACCACGCCCACCTCCCCCACCACCTCCCGCAGCCTGGTGCGCTTCTTCCTCGACCTGGGGCAGCCCGATCGGAGCCTCTCCGAGCGGCTCCTCGCTCCCCTCGTCGACCGGCTTACCCGGGAGCTCTTCGAGGGGCTGATGCGCGAGGATGCCCCCGTGTTTCCCGACCTCCAGCGGGGGCTCGCGGCGAGCCCGCACCCGGGCGTCCTCGGCAGCCGCGAGGAGCGCATCCACGCCTTCCACCAGTTCATCCTCCGGGCCTGCTCTGGCGGCTGACTTGCCAGGTCACCGACCCGGGTGACCCTCCTCGGCGACGCCTCGGTCCTCTCACCGACCCCGGTGACCACCGACGCACCCCGGACCACGGCGGCCCCGTGGTACCTTCGCTCCCCGTGGCTCCCCGCTCCTCCTCGGCGCGTACCGCCTGGCACCCCATGCTGGTCGCCTTGCTTCGCCTCGTCCTTCCTCGCCGCGGATGGCAGGTCCTCCCCGAAGTTCCCCTCGCCAAGGAGCCTCTTCGCCTCGACGTCCTCGTCGTCCGCAGGCTCGCCAACGCCCCGCTCCCTTCCCTCCTCCGCCCCGAGATCGAGCGCTTCGCCAAGAACACCCTCGTCCACTTCATCTCCCCCAGCGACGAGCCGGGAGCCGACGACGCCCTGGCCCTGCTTGCTTACGGCTGCCAGTTCCTCCGCCTTCAGGGTGGTAAGCCTGCCGAGGTCCAGAAGCAGACCGCTCTGTTTGTCGTCTGCTCCTCGTTGACACCGCGCTACCTCGCCGCCCTGGAACTGCTCGAAGGACGCCTCGCCCGGGTGGAGGAAGGGCTGTGGCAGGGAGCGGTGGCCGGCTTTCGCCTGGAGGTGGTGGAGACCGCCGAGCGAGAGAAATACCCGGGAGAAGTGCTCTGGCGGACGCTGTCGAAGAAGTTTCTGGACGACCCGGTGGGAGGCAGGCCGTTGACGGAAGAAGAAGTGGCGGTGTGTCGCCAGTTGAACCTGCATGTGCAAAGGTTCGAGGAAGAAGGAGATGGGCTGATGGCGAGCGAGGTGCAGAAGATAGCGAAGGGGTACCGGGAAGCGCTGAAGAAGTGGATGCAAGACTGCCTGCCGGTGGAGGATCGGCTGGCGGGCCTCGCACCGGAGCAACGGCTCGCTGGTCTCGCGCCGGAGCAACGGCTCGCTGGTCTCGCGCCGGAGCAACGGCTTGCGGGCCTCGCGCCGGAACACATCGTACTCGCCCTGCCCGACGAGGCGCTGCGCGGCCTGTCGTCGGAGTACATCGCGAGCCTTCCGAAGGACGTGCAGAAGACCATCGCCGCTCGGCTCAAGAAGCAGGCGAAGCCTTCGCGGAAGAAGGCGAGCCCTCGCCCTTCTCCGCGGCGTCCCACCCGCTGAGCGACGCCCCCGGCTCCCGTCCCACCCCCGGAGGCTCTTCCGGAGGACACGCCGCTGCGATACGTGGAGGGAATGCAGAGGCCGGACCCTTGAGCCAGCACGAGGCAACACTGGCAGCGCTGCGAGGACAGCTCGGGCGGGTGATCCAGGGGAAACCAGAGGCCATCGAGCTGCTGCTGGTGGGGCTGCTCTCGGGGGGCCACGTGCTGGTGGAGGACGTCCCGGGCGTGGGGAAGACCACCTTGGCCAAGGCCCTCGCCCGCGCCTTCGACGTGCTCTTCTCCAGGGTCCAGTTCACCCCGGATCTGCTGCCGGCGGACATCTCCGGGGCGCGGGTGCTGGATCCGCGGCAGGGGACCTTCTCCTTCCACGCGGGGCCGGTGTTCACCAACGTGCTGCTGGCGGACGAGATCAACCGGGCCAGCCCCCGGACCCAGAGCGCGCTGCTGGAAGCGATGAGCGAGGCGCAGGTGACCGTCGACGGGGAGACCCACCCGCTGCCCCGTCCCTTCTTCGTCATCGCCACGCAGAACCCCCACGAGTTCGCCGGGACGTACCCGCTGCCCGAGGCGCAGCTCGACCGGTTCTTGCTCCGGATGGGGCTGGGGTACCCGTCGGCGGAGGCGGAGCTGGCGATGCTCTACGCGCGCCAGCGGGAGGATCCGCTGGGAGAGGTCGCCCCGGTGGCCTCCACCGATGCGCTGCTGGCGATGCAGGCGGCGGTGCGGGAGGTGGAGGTGAAGCCGGCGGTGGGGCGCTACCTGCTCTCGGTGGTGGCGGCGACGCGGGGCCACCCGGACGTGAACCTCGGCGCCAGCCCCCGGGGGACGCTGGCGCTGTTCCGGGCAGCGCAGGCCCGGGCCTTCCTGGAGGGGAGGGGCTTCGTGGCGCCGGGGGACATCCAGGCGCTGGCGGTGCCGGTGCTGGCGCACCGGGTCCAGCTCACCGCGGAGGCCCGCTACGCAGGGCGAGGGACGGACGCGCTGGTGCTGGAACTGCTACGGGGCGTGCGGGTTCCGCTCTGACACAAGGTCCCCTGGACCACGGCGGCCCCGTGGTACCTTCGCTCCCCGTGGCTCCCCGCTCCTCCTCGGCGCGTACCGCCTGGCACCCCATGCTGGTCGCCTTGCTTCGCCTCGTCCTTCCTCGCCGCGGATGGCAGGTCCTCCCCGAAGTTCCCCTCGCCAAGGAGCCTCTTCGCCTCGACGTCCTCGTCGTCCGCAGGCTCGCCAACGCCCCGCTCCCTTCCCTCCTCCGCCCCGAGATCGAGCGCTTCGCCAAGAACACCCTCGTCCACTTCATCTCCCCCAGCGACGAGCCGGGAGCCGACGACGCCCTGGCCCTGCTTGCTTACGGCTGCCAGTTCCTCCGCCTTCAGGGCGGAAAGCCCGCCGAGATCCAGAAGCAGACCGCCCTGTTTGTCATCTGCTCCTCGTTGACACCGCGCTACCTCGCCGCCCTGGAGCTGCTCGAAGGACGCCTCGCCCGGGTGGAGGAAGGGCTGTGGCAGGGCGTGGTGGCTGGGTTCCGCCTGGAGGTGGTGGAGACCGCCGAGCGAGAGAAATACCCGGGAGAAGTGCTCTGGCGGACGCTGTCGAAGAAGTTTCTGGACGACCCGGTGGGAGGCAGGCCGTTGACGGAAGAAGAAGTGGCGGTGTGTCGCCAGTTGAACCTGCATGTGCAAAGGTTCGAGGAAGAAGGAGATGGGCTGATGGCGAGCGAGGTGCAGAAGATAGCGAAGGGGTACCGGGAAGCGCTGAAGAAGTGGATGCAAGACTGCCTGCCGGTGGAGGATCGGCTGGCGGGCCTCGCACCGGAGCAACGGCTCGCTGGTCTCGCGCCGGAGCAACGGCTCGCTGGTCTCGCGCCGGAGCAACGGCTCGCTGGTCTCGCGCCGGAGCAACGGCTTGCGGGCCTCGCGCCGGAACACATCGTACTCGCCCTGCCCGACGAGGCGCTGCGCGGCCTGTCGTCGGAGTACATCGCGAGCCTTCCGAAGGACGTGCAGAAGACCATCGCCGCTCGGCTCAAGAAGCAGGCGAAGCCTTCGCGGAAGAAGGCGAGCCCTCGCCCTTCTCCGCGGCGTCCCACCCGCTGAGCGACGCCTCCAGCTCCCGCTCACGGGACCCGGGGCCCGGAGCCGGAGGCCGGGGTCCGGGACCCGGGGTCCGGAGGCCGGGAGCCGGAGCCCGGGGGCCGGAGGCCGGAGCCCTCCTTCCCCGGATGGCGAAACACGAGTCGGAACGGAGGAGGAGGGCTTGGCGGAGGGCGGGCGAGGTCGTATGGGGGGGCTCATGGTGATGACCCCGGATCGACGCCACCGGCTCAAGCAGGGAGCCCTGCTGGGCGCGCTGCTCGGGATCCTCCTGTCGCAGTACCAGCCGCTCTGGGGCGACGCGAAGCAGCTCCGGGCCGAGCCCTGGAGCATGACGCGCAAGACCCTGATGACCACCCACGTCCCGGCCTTCGTGGCCCTGGGGCTGGGGGTGAGCCTGCTGATCGCCCACCTCCGGAACGAGTGAGCGGACGGTGACCGGTCAAGAAGCTCCCTGCATGGTCGTCCCGCCGCCGGGCCCCCGCAGCCAGCAGCTCGCCCGCCGGCTGGCCCGGGTCGAGTACCCCGCCAGCGCCGCCCGCCGCGCGCTCCGCGAGGAGACCTCCGGGGTCTCCCAGCTCCCCCTGGTGTACGCGTCCGCCCTGGGCTCCAACGTGGTCGACGCCGACGGCAACCGCTACGTCGACCTCACCGCGGGCTTCGGGGCGCTGCTCCTCGGGCACGGCGCCGGCGCCACCTCGGAGGCTCTCCAGCGCCAGGCCGGGCGCCTCTGGCATGCGCTGGGCGACGTGTACTCCGCGGATACCAAGGTCGAGCTCCTGGAGGCCCTCGCGGCGCTGGCGCCCTTCCCGGACGCCCGGGTGCTCCTCGGTCAGTCCGGCGCCGACGCGGTGTCCGCGGCCCTCAAGACCGCCTGCCTTACCACCCGGAAGCCCGCCGTGGTCGCTTTTTCCGGCGCCTACCACGGGCTCTCTTACGGGCCCCTGGCGGCCTGCGGCTACCGGGAGAGCTTCCGCGCTCCCTTCCTCGACCAGCTCAACCCCCATGTCCGCTTCGTCCCCTTCCCCCGCGCGGCCTCGGAGGCTCCGGCGGCCCTCGGCGCCCTCGACGCCGCGCTCCGCCCCGGCGACGTGGGGGCGGTGCTCGTCGAGCCCGTCCTGGGGCGAGGTGGCTGCGTTCCGGCCCCCGACGGCTTCCTCCGGGCGACGGGGGAGCGAGCCCGCGCGGCCTCGGCCCTGGTCATCGCCGACGAGATCTGGACCGGCCTGGGGCGCTCCGGGGCGCTCTTTTCCTCCGTCGCCCAGGGCCTTGTGCCGGACCTCCTCTGTCTCGGCAAGGGGCTCGGCGGCGGGCTGCCGCTCTCTGCCTGCCTCGGCACGCCAGAGGCCATGGAAGGCTGGGCCCGGGGCCGCGGCGAGGTGGTCCACACCGCCACCTTCAGCGGCTCCCCGCTGGCCTGCGCCACGGCCCTCGCGCTCCTCGGGGAAGTCCGCCGCCTGGACCTCCCGGCCCTCGCCGCCCGCGTCGGCGCCGCCTGGTTGCAGGAGCTCCGGGAGGCTCTGGGAGGGCTCCCTGGGGTCGTGGAGGTCCGGGGGGCGGGGCTGATGGTGGGCATCGAGCTGACCTCTGGCGCGCTGGCCTTCGAGGTGGGACGCAAGCTCCTCGCGGAGGGCTACCTCACCGTGGGCGGAGGGCGGGACTACGAGGCCCTCACCCTCACCCCTCCTCTCCTCATCGCCCCGGAGCTGCTCTGCGGCTTCACCGGGACCCTGCGCCGCCTGCTCGCGGAGGCCCCCCGGTGAGCCCTTCCGCGCAGCTTCACGCCCGGGTGCGCGCCGCCATGGATGCTCCTCTGGACCGGCCTCTCCCGTCCTTCGACGAGTTGGCCTGCGACCTGGCCCGCCACCAGGCCGCCTCCTGCCCCGCCGTGGCCCGGCTGTTCCGCGCCCGCGGCGTGGACCCGCAAGCGCTCCGCTCTGCCCGGGAGATCCCGGCGGTCCCCACCGACGTCTTCCGGATGACGCGGGTGGCGGCTCACCCCCCCTCCGCGGATACGATGATCTTCCGGACCAGCGGCACCACCGTCGGCGCCCGAGGAAATCACCACCTGTGGTCAACGGAGACCTACCTGCACGGAGCGCTCCGGGTAGGCGAACGGATGCTCGCCCCGGATCGCCCGGCGGGGCTGCGAGCGCTGCTGCTGGTGCCTGCGCCGGAGGAGGCTCCGGACTCGTCGCTGGGGTTCATGGCGGCGGCCTTTGCCCGGACGTGGGCGGGGGGCGGGCGGTGGTTTTTGCGGGGCGGCGCCCTGGACGTGGAGGGGCTGAAGCAGGAGGCGGGGGAGGCGCGGGAGGCAGGGGCTCCGGTGCTGCTGCTGGCCACGTCGTTTGCGCTGGTGTACCTGCTGGACGCGCTGGCCGGGGAGGGGCTCCCGCTGCCGCCGGGGAGCCGGGCGATGCAGACGGGAGGCTACAAGGGCCGCACCCGGGAGGTTCCGGCGGAGGAGCTGCGGAGGCAGGTGGCCTCCACCCTCGGGATCGCCCCGGGCGCGGTGGTGAGCGAGTACGGGATGACGGAGCTGTGCAGCCAGGCCTACGAGGGGACGCTGCGAGGGCTGCTGGGGCTCGACGGAGCGACCCGGGAAGGCGTGCTGGCGGCGCCGCCCTGGATGCGGGTGACGCCGGTGGATCCGGAGACGCTGCGCCCGGTCCCCCCGGGGCACGAGGGGATCGCCCGGATCACCGATCTGGCCAACGTGGACAGCGCCGTGGTGATCCAGACGCAGGACCGGGTGCGGGAGGTGGAGGGCGGGTTCGAGCTGCTGGGGAGGCTCCCGGGGGCGGTCCCCCGCGGATGCAGCCTGGCGGTGGAGGAGATGCTCGGTGGGGGCTCGTGAGCGCGTCCTGCGGGCGCTGAGGGCGGCGGCGCGCCTGGTGGATCGGGGCGATCCGCTCCACCGGGAGGCTATGGAGCGGCTCCCCCCGGAGACCGGGCTCCCCGCGCCCTCGGTGCTCGCTGCCCTGGACACCTGCCTGGAGCGCTCCGCCACCGAGGAGGAGCTGGCCTCGCTCCTGGCGTCGGTCCCGCAGGAGCGGCGGGTCCGGGTGGTGCTCGCGGGCAACGTGTTCGTGGCGCCGGTGCGGGCGCTGGCGCTGGCGTGGGCCTCTGCGCCGGAGGTGATCGTGAAGCCCTCGCGCCGGGGGCGGGTGGTGCCCGAGCTGCTGACGCGGGCGCTCCAGGAGGACGGCGGCGAAGGCTCCGTCGCCCTGGTCGACGCCCTCGTTGCGGAGCCAGACGAAGGCGTCCACGCCTACGGCAGCGACGCCGCGCTGGAGGCGATCCGTGGCTCCTTGCCGCCCGGGACGAGGCTCTGGAGCCACGGCCACGGCTTCGGCATCGCCGCGCTGGATGCCTTCTCGCCGGAGGTGCTCCGGGGGCTCGCCCGGGACGTGGTGTACTTCGACCAGCGAGGATGCCTGAGCCCGCGGCTCGTCGTCTGGGTGGGCTCCGAGGAGGACGGAGCGGCCTTGGCCCGCGGGCTCCACGAGGAGCTGGAGGCGCTCGCCGGAGAGCTCCCCCCTGGCCTGGAGGAACCAGAGGAGACCGCCGCGCGGCGCCGCTACCTGGCGGCGATGGAGGCGGTCGGTGACGTGGTCTCCGGGGCGACGGCGGCGGTGGGGTTCCAGGCGGAGCCGGAGGGCGCGCTGGTGCCGTCGTTCCCCCGGGGGGTTCATGTGGTGCAGGCGTCCGGACCGGAGCGTGCCTGCGAACTGCTCGCCCCCTGGGCCCGGTGGGTCACCTGCCTCGGCGGCTGCGGCGCGGCGACGGAGCGGGTGGCGAGGGCGATCCCCTGGGCCCGCCGGGCGGGGCCAGGGAGGATGCAGCGCCCGCCGCTCGACGGCCCCGTGGATCGAAGGAACCCGGCGCGCCTCGCCGGAGCGGGTGGTGGGGGCGATCCCCTGGGCGGTCAGACCATGAAGAGCATCTCGCGGTACTTGGGGTAAGGCCAGAGGTCGTCGTCGACACGGACCTCCAGGGCGTCCACGGCGGCGCGTAGCTCGCTCATGGCAGAGAGAACCTTGCTGCGGAAGACCTCGGCCTCCTCGACGACGCCGCTGGTGTGGTGGGTGGCGGCCAGCGCGGCTTCGAGGGATCGGATCCCCTGATGAACGCTGTTGGCCAGCTTGCCGACCTCGGAGAAGGTCTCCCCAGCGGCAGGGATCTCCTTGAGGGGCGCGAGCCGAGCGAGGTAAGAGAAGGTCGCAGGGAGCACCCCGGTGCGCGCCATCTCGATGGCGACCTTGGCCTCGATGGCGACGCGCTTGCAGTAGTTCTCCAGGCGGACGTTGTAGCGGCTCTCGAGCTCCTTGCGGTTGAGGACCTTGTAGCGCTCGAAGAGGGCGAGGGAGGGCTCGCTGACGAGGTGACGGAGCGCGGTGGGGGTGTCGCGGTCGTTGGGGAGCCCGCGGCGCTCGGCCTCCTTGTGCCAGGCATCGTCGTAGTTGTTGCCGTTGAAGACGACAGGGCTGACCTCGGCGACGAGGGAAGGGAGGATCTTGGCAGCGGCGTCGCCGACGGAGAGGCCGGCCTTGAGCTCGGCTTCGAGGCGGTCCGCCACGTGGTCGATGCTCTCGGCGACGATGGTGTTGATGATGGTGTTGGGCCAGGAGATGTTCTGGGACGATCCGACGGCGCGGAACTCGAACTTGTTGCCGGTGAAGGCGAAGGGCGAGGTGCGGT
>CAZSDX010000131.1:0-14471 GCA_964605685.1 uncultured Polyangiaceae bacterium | reverse complement strand
GGAGCCGGAGGGGTCACCGGCGGGGCCGGCGGGACGACCGCAGGCGCCGGCGGGACCACCGGAGGTACCGCCGGCGCCGCAGGCTCAGGGACGCTGCCCGAGAACTGCCAGACCAGCGACGACTGCGACGACGGCAACCCCTGCACCGCGGAGCAATGCATCCAGAACAAGTGCCAGGGGATGCCCCAGCCTCTGGGCTCGCTCTGCGACGACGGCGACAAGTGCACCGAGAGCGATCGCTGCAACGCGAGCGGTCAGTGCGTGGGCCTGCCGAGGAACGCGGACGACGGGAACCCCTGCACCATCGACGCCTGCGACCCGGCCACAGGGACCTCGGTTCACACCGCAGAGACCGGGAAGACCTGCGACGACGGCGATCTTTGCACCGACGGCGACAAGTGCGACGCCAGCGGAAAGTGCGCCGGTAGCCCCCTCGACGTCGGCGACGGCAACGAGTGCACCGAAGACCTCTGCGACCCCACCACCGGAAACATCGACCACAAAGGCAAGAGCGGCTGCGGGGCCTGCCAGACGGCCACGGACTGCGACGACAACAACCCCTGCACCACCGACTCCTGCCAGAACGGTATTTGCAACTACCAGGATGCCCCCCCGGGGAGCGACTGCGACGACGGCAACAAATGCACCGACGGCGACAAGTGCGACGCCAGCGGCAAGTGCACCGGGACACCGAAGAGCGTCGACGACGGGAACCCCTGCACCAACGACGCCTGTGACCCGGCCACAGGCAACCCCAAATACACCCCCGCCCCCGGAAAATCCTGCTCGGACGGCAACGCCTGCACCGACGGGGACCAGTGCGACGGAGGCGGCCAGTGCGCAGGTGTCCCCAAGAACGTCGACGACGGCAACGAGTGCACGTCGGACTCCTGCGACCCCACCACCGGCAACGTCTCCCATGCACCCGCACCGGGCTGTCAGTCCTGCGAGAGCAACGCCGACTGCAACGACAACAACCCTTGCACCACCGACCTCTGCGACGCGGGCAAATGTGCCTACGCCGGCGTCGCCCAGGGGGTGAAATGCGACGACGGCAACGCCTGCACCTCCGGCGACGCCTGCGACGGAGGCGGCCAGTGCGTCGGGACGCCCAAGAACGTCGACGACGGGAACCCCTGCACCAACGACGCCTGTGACCCGGCCACAGGCAACCCCAAATACACCCCTTCCTCCGGGGCGAACTGCAACGACGGCAACGCCTGCACCCTCGGTGACCAGTGCGACGCCGGCGTCTGCAAGGGAACCCCCAAGAACGTCAACGACGGCAACGAGTGCACGTCGGACTCCTGCGACCCCGCCACCGGCAACGTGTCGCACACGCCCCTGCCCAACTGCAAGCCCTGCACCACCAACGCCGACTGCAACGACAACAACCCCTGCACCACCGACTCCTGCCAGGCCGGAAAGTGCGCCTACGCCAACGTCGCCAGCGGGACGAACTGCAACGACAACAACCCCTGCACCGAGAGCGACAAGTGCAACGGCTCCGGCCAGTGCGCCGGAACCCCCAAACCCTGTAACAGCCCTCCCAACGCCTGCCACCAGGCCACCGGCGTCTGCAACCAGGCCAACGGACTCTGCTCCTACGCCTTCCTCTCCAACGGAACCGCCTGCTCCGACGGCAACGCCTGCACCCTCAACGACACCTGCCAGAACGGAACCTGCGTCGGTGGCGCAGGCAAGAACTGCAACTCCCCCCCCAACACCGAGTGCTACCTGACCGCTGGAACTTGCGACACCAGCAACGGCCTCTGCAGCTACCCGGTGAAGACCAACGGGACCGCCTGCTCCGACGGCAACGCCTGTACCTCCAGCGACACCTGCCAGAACGGAACCTGCGTCGGCGGCGTCTCGAAGGCCTGCAACAACGGCGGGGAGTGTTACCAGACCAACGGCACCTGCAACACCTCCACCGGCAAGTGCGAGTACCCCTTCAACAACGGTGCCCCCTGCGACGACGGGATCTTCTGCACCAAGAACGACTCATGCTCCGGCGGCTTTTGCCAGGGAAACTGGCAGCCCGGGTGCAACGAGCCCTGAGCGCGACGACGATCAGTCGTCGTAAGGGTTGCTCTTGAGGGTGGGGCGGGTGGGGCCCTTCTTGTCCGCAGGCTTATCGGCGGGCTTATCCGCAGGCTTGTTGTCCGCAGGACGCGCCGGGTTCGGCTGGACGGGGGCCTTCTCGGTCGGCTTGGAGGGCCTGTCCGCAGCGGGCTCGGTGACCAGACGGCGGGAGATATTCCCCGAGGGGGTGAAGGTCTCCTCGACAGAGGTACGGTCGGCAAAGTGGAGGGTGATGGTGACCGGCGAGGCGCCGCGGGGCAGCGAGAAGGTGGCCCCGTCGTTGCGGAACTGGATGTCGTCCGCGTCCGGTCCCTTGATCTCGGTGATCGGCTTCCCGGAAAACAGGGAAATGGTGACCCGATCCCGGACCGGAGGCGCAGCCGCAGGGGCGCTGGCAGGGGCGCTGGCAGGAGCGCTGGCGACCGAGGCGGCCGCCTCGGCAGGGGCCGAGGAGGTGGCCCGCAGGACGACAAGCCCGCCGACCAGCAGCAGGAGCGCCACGCCGCCGACCAGGGCGACCAGCCGGGTCGGGGAGCGCGCAGGGGGGAACTCCGGGGTCGGCTGGATGGTCCCGCCGACGTTGCTCAGGGCGGCGATGCCGGAGCCAGAGCCGGTGGAGAGGTCCAGAGAATTCGGCGCCGAGGGGACGCCGAGGGAGACCGGAGGCCGCTGCCCCGAGAGGATCTCCGCGAGCATCTGCCGCCGCTCGCCGATCGGCTCGCTGCATAGCTCCTGGATCAGCGCGGCGACGTCGGTGGCGGTGGCGATGTAGCCCGTGGAGCGCGCCCAGTAGTCGAGGGCGTCGGCGAACTGCTCGGCGGTGGGCCAGCGGTGCTCCGGGTTCTCCGCCACCGCGCTCATCACGATGTGGGAGAGCTCCGGGGGGATCGACGGCTCGACCTGGTGCAGATCCTCGAAGTTCGCCATCGCCAGGTTGTGGATGATCTCCGCGTCCGTGTCCCCCTTGAGGAACCGCTGCCCCGAGAGCATCTCCCAGAGGACCGCCCCCATGGCGAAGATGTCCGTGCGCCGGTCGAGGTTCTTGCCCATGGCCTGCTCGGGAGCCATGTAACGGAACTTCCCCTTCACGTTGCCGGTGGTGGTGTGGGCCGACCGCTCGGCGGCCTTAGCGATGCCAAAGTCCGTGAGGCGCACGCTGCCGTCGACCCCGAGGAGGATGTTCTGCGGCGTGGCGTCCCGGTGGACGATATCGAGCGGCACGCCCGCCAGCGACTTCTGCTCGTGGGCCGCATGCAGCCCCCGGAGCGCCTGGGCGATGAGGTAGATGGAGACGTGCAGCGGAACACGCTGCCCCTTGCGGCGCGCCCCCTTGATCAGCGAGCCCAGGCTGACCCCGTCCACGTAGTCCATCACCAGCAGACGCTCGCCGTCGGACTCATGAACATCGTGGACGCTGACCACGTTCGGGTGATGGATCAGCGAGGCGATGCGGGCCTCATCCATGAACGAGGCGGCCAGCTCCGGGATCGCTCCGATGTGCGGGTGCATCCGCTTGATGGCCACGATCCGCTCGAAGCCCCCCGCCCCCCGCTGCCGCCCGATGTACACCGTCGCCATCCCGCCGGACGCCAGCTCCATCAGCAACTCGTAGCGCCCCACCAGGGCCGCCCCCTGCACCGACCCGGTGGACAGCATCGACACCGAGGAAGGACGCGCCGACATCGTCATCAGAAGACCCCCTCCACCAGCACCGACCCGGGACCGACCTGCAGCCGCGCCCCTTCCTTCTTCTTCCCTCCGCTCCAGTCCGTCGCGAACAGCGCCACCCCCGTCGTCAGCAGCCCCACCACCGCCGTCGCCCCGATCATCACGTTGGTGCGCGTCTGCTTTGCCAGCCCCGCCTCCTTGTCCGCCTCCGTCTTCACCGCCTTCTTGTCGAAATCTTCCCTCGCCTTCACCGTGTCCAGCCCGCTCCAGACCGTCGCCCCCAGCAGCCCCAGCGTGATCGCCCCACCCACGTACACCACCACCGGCGACAGACCCTTCCTCGGCTCCACCTGGATCTCCCCCGTCGCCGCCGCCGGCGCGCTCGCCGTTGGCGCCGCCTCCGGGGCCTTCTCCTTCGGCGCATCCAGCAGGATCTGCTGCGACGACCCCGCCACCACGCTCACCTTCCGCTGCACCGCCTTCCCCTCCACCTCCGCCTCGATCAGGTGATCGCCAGGGTCGACGATGACCTCCCCCGCCTCGACGGCCTTCCCGTCCAGGGTGAGGTTCTTGATCTGGGCTCCGCGGATGTTCAGCTTCCCGATCTTCCCCTGGAGATCCGCCAGCCGCGAGCGGGCCTCCTCCTTGGATTTCTCGTCCGCCTCCGGGTCCGCGATGAGCTTCTGGCACAAGGTCGCGGCGCGGGCGGGCTGCCCGGCCATCGCCCAGGCGTTGATCGCGTTGATCAGCACCGCCGGGTGGGGCGCGATGGAGTTGGCCTCCTCGAAGGCCTGGGCTGCCTCGGCGTACGCATGCTTCTGGAAGAGCGCTTCTCCCTCCTTGAACCGCGCGGCCGCCTTCTTCTTGTTCTGGGGGCTGACGGTGCCCGCCTGGGCCTCGGAGACCTGCCCCGGAAGCAGCAGGGGGGCCGAGAGGGTCAAGAAAGCACACAGCAAGCCGCGAGCCGCGGGACGCGAGAAAAGGGAGGAATTGCGGCCAGGATGGCTCATTGCTGCTTCATTGTACCGGGCAACGGGCTCCCCGTCGCCTTCCTTGTCGCGACGGCTGGCCAGGATGCCCCGGAAGGGCTAGACGGAAGGAGAAATCCCGATGACCGACCCCGCCGCTGATCCCCGCGCCGCCACCCTCCAGGCCCAGCTGGAGGCCGCCACCCTGCGCGAGATCCTGGCCGAGTGGCACCGGCTCAACGACCTCTTCTTCCACGGCGCCATGCGCCCCGTCACCCTGCTCTTCCTGGAGGGCGAGGGGCGCCTCGGGTTCTACGACCCCCGGCAGCGGCGCATCGCCCTCGCCCGCTCCCTGGCCTTCGGCCACCCCTGGGGGCACCTCGTCGAGGTCCTCAAGCACGAGATGGCCCACCAGTTCGTCTTCGAGATCCTCCGGGTCCACGACGAGACGGCCCACGGACGCGCCTTCCAGGAGGTCTGCGCCCGCCTCGGCATCGACGCCTCGGCCTCCGGCCTCCCCGGCGCCTCCCCCCACTCGGAGCAGGAGCAGCGCATCCTCGACCGGATCGCCCGGCTCCTGGCCCTGGCCGAGAGCTCCAACGAGCACGAGGCCCAGGCCGCCATGAACGCCGCCCAGCGGCTCATGCTCAAGCACAACCTGGAGTCCGTCGGTCGCACCGCGACCTACCACTTCCGCCACCTCGGCACCCCCTCCGGACGCACCTTCGAGCACGAGCGCTGGCTGGCCACCATCCTCGGCGAGCACTTCTTCGTCGAGACCATCTGGGTGCCCGTCTACCGCCCCGAACAGGCCAAAAAAGGCACCGTCCTGGAGATCTGCGGCACCCCCTCCAACCTCGACATGGCCTCCTACGTCCACTCCTTCCTCCGCGAGACCGCCGAGCGCCTCTGGATCTCCCACAAGAAGCGCTCCGGCGAGCGCGCCAACCGCGATCGACAGAAATTCCTCTCCGGCGTCATGCTCGGCTTCCTCGAAAAACTCCGCGAGCAGGCACGCCAGCACCAGGAGCAGGGCCTCGTCTGGGTCAAGGACGGGAACCTGGAGGGCTACCTGCACCGGCGCCACCCCAGGGTCCGCACCGTCCGCTACCAGGGCGCGGGCCCCTCCGAGGCCCACGAGCGCGGCAAGGAGGCCGGACGCTCCATCGTCCTCCACCGCCCCGTGTCCGAGGGGTCCAGCGGCAGCATCCGGCTGCTGGGGCCAGGATCCCGGTGAGGGGGTTCTTTTTCACCCTACTCGGTCTGCTGGCCCTGGGGGCGGCCTGCTCCTCACCCGGGGAGCCAAAAATCATCGACCAGCCGGCCGGGGGCGACCCGTTCCCGGCGGCGCCGATGGCCTTCACTTGGCCATCGGGGCCCTTCGCGCTGGTGTCCAACAACGGCAGCGACACGGTGTCGGTGGTCGACCTGGCGCAGCGCCGGGTCGCGGGCACGCTCCGGGCGGGCCTCGACCCGGTGGACATCGACGGACCGCACCACCTGGCCTACCACCGCCAGCGCCGGGAGATCTTCGTGGCGCTGGCCTACCCGGCCCCTGCCATCGCCCCGGGGCCTCACGCGGCCCACGGGTCCTCCCAGCGCCCTGGCAAGGTGGTCCGCCTCGACGCCACCACCGGCCAGATCACCGGCGAGATGCGCGCCGACAGCAACCCGGGCGATATCTTCCTCAGCGACGACGGCTCCCGGCTGGTGGTCACCCACTTTGACCTGCAAAAAGCCCTGACCAACGCGGCCCAGGGGGTCGAGGCCCAGCGCGCCTCGCTGCTGCTCTACGACCCGGACGACTTCCGCCCGGACGCCTCTCCCCGCTCCTTCCCCGCCTGCATCACGCCCCACGGCGTCGCCCTCTCCCGCCCCGACGGACGCCGCGCCTTCGTCGCCTGCTACGGGGAGGACTCCATCGCCGTCGTCGACCTCCAGGCCCAGGGAGAGGACGCCGTCACCCGGATCCCGGTGGGGCCCGCCGCGGGCTCCGGAAGCTCGCTCCAGTACGGGCCTTACGCGGCGGTCCTTGACCCGGCAGGCAAGCAGCTCCTGGTCGGGACCACCGAGGGGCGCGACCTGCGCCTCTTCGACGTGGACACCGGCGCCATGGCTCCTCGCTGGTACTCCGCCGGGGGCTCGGTCTTCTTCGCCGCCGCGGACGCCTCCAGCGCCGTCGCCTACGTGCCGGTGCAGACCCCCGATTTTCTCGCCAAAGTAACCCTCTCCGGTCAAGGTGAGCTGGCGGAGCTGGCCCGTCGTACCTTCTCCCAGGACGAGTGCCAGAGGCCCCACGAGGCCGCCCTCTGGAACAACGACCAGGAGCTGCTCCTGGTCTGCGAGGGCGACCACGTTCACCCCGGCTCGTTGCTGATCCTCGACCCGGACACCCTGGAGACCCGCGCCAGCCTCCCCATGGAGGTCTACCCGGACAAGGTGCTGGTGGTCACCCCATGAGGTCGCGTCTGCTCCTCGTCGGCGCGCTGCTGGCTGGCTGCTCGGAGGATCCGCAGGAGGTCCAGCGCACCGCCGCCGAGCGAGGCGCCGCCCTCTTCGCCGCGCCGTCCCTGTCCCGCAACCAGTTCAACCCCTTCGCCTGCTCCACCTGCCACGCCACCGCGCAGCACCCCGCCGCCGGGCGGCTCCTGCCCGGGGCGGACCTCGACGGGGTGGTCGCCCGCCCCCACTTCTGGGGCGGCCAGGAGGGCGACCTGCTCCGGAGCGTCAACCACTGCCTCCGGATCTTCATGCTCGACAGCCAGGGGCTCACCCGCGACGACCCCCGGGGCGCTGATCTTTACGCCTTCCTGGCCTCCCTGCCGCCAACGCAGACCGGACCGGCCCCTTTCACCGTGGTCGGTGTCATCAAGGATGTCCCCGTCGGGGACGCCACCCGGGGCGGTGAAATGTACGAAAAAGCCTGCCGTTCCTGCCACGGTACCCCCCACGACGGCGCCGGGAGGCTCCCCGGGGCCTCGCTGCTCCCCGAGGAGACCATCGCCGAGCACAGCGATTACGGTCCTCTTGAGCTACGCCTCACGGTGATCGAGAAGATCCGCCACGGATCGTTCCTCGGCTATGCGGGCCGCATGCCCCCCTTCTCCGTCGAGACCCTGAGCGACGCGGAGGTGGGTGATCTCCTCGCTTACCTCGGCTTCCTTGCCCCTTGAACCCCATGCGCCTCGCCCCTCTCGCCCTCGCCGCCTCGCTCCTCGCCGCGCCCACCCTGGCCCTGGCCAACGGGCGCTTCCCCGCGGCCAACCAGCTCGTCGTCCACCCTTCGGATCCGCAGCAGCTCCTGATCCGGGTCACCTTCGGGATGCTGCTGAGCCGGGATGGCGGGCAGACCTTCTCCTGGGTCTGCGAGAAGGCGGTCGGCTACGGCGGCGTCCAGGACCCGGCGGTCGCCCTCACCAGCGACGGATCGCTCCTGGTCGCCGCCTTCGAGGGGCTGGCCACCAGCCACGACGGCGGCTGCTCCTTCGCCTTCGTCAAGGAGGTGGAGAAGGAGTTTGTCATCGACGTCGCCACCGACAAGGGTGACCCCAGCAGCGCCGTCGCGGTCACCTCCACCGGCAAGGGTGGGCTCACCTTCAACGTCCGGGTCCTGGAGACCACCGACGCCGGAAAATCCTGGTCCCTCATCGGAACCCCCATCGACCCCTCCCTCCTCGCCGAGACCATCGACCCGGCGCCCTCCCGCAAGCAGCGGCTCTACGTCAGCGGCTTCTCCAGCGTCATCGTGGACGGCAAGCAGGAGCGCTCCGGGGCCCTGATGGTCAGCGACGACCGGGGCACGACCTGGGAGCGCCGCGACCTCGACCTCGGCACGGATAAATCCGTCTACATCGCCGCCGTCGACCCCCAGAACCCGGACCGGATCTTCCTGCGTACCCGCGGCGCCGAGCAGGATCGCCTCCTGCTCACCGAGGATGCTGGAAAATCCTTCACCACCCTGGCCACGGTCCCCGGCTCCATGCTCGGCTTCGCCCTGTCCCCCGACGGCAAAAAAATCGCCATCGGAGGCCCCTCCGTGGGCGTCCTCGTCGCCGACACCGGCTCCTTCCAGTTCGCCCAGGTCAGCGCCATCGAGAACGCCTGCCTCACCTGGACCCCCCAGGGCCTCTACGCCTGCGCCAACGCCTTCAAGGATGGCTTCGCCGTCGGCCTCTCCGCCGACGAGGGCAAGACCTGGAAGCCCCTCCTCCCCTCCTACCAGTCCCTCACCGGCCCCATCTCCGGCTGCGCCACCGAGCCCTCGCCCGCCGCCATCTGCGCCCAGGAGTGGGCCCAGCTCAAGGCCACCCTCGGCATCGGCTCCGGAGGCTCCGGCGGGACGGGAGCGAGCGGGGGGGCTGGCGGCGCTGGCCCCGGCGGGTCACCCTCCGCAGCAGGAGGAACCCAACCCGGTGCAGACCCCGGATCGACCCCCGACGACAAGACCTCGTCCTGCGACTGCGCCAGCGCCGGCGCCTCCTCGACGACGGGCGCCCTGGCCGTCCTGGCGCTGGCGCTGGGCGCCCTGGCTCGTGCTGCTCGCCGCCTGCGATAGGGAGACCTCACCCCCCCCGGCCCCCCTCTCCCTCAAGGGCAGAGGGGGGAGCCCGCAGAGCACCCTCGCGTCGCCGTCCTCGTCATCGTCCCCGTCCCCGTGCTCGTTCTCGGCCCCGTCTGCGTCCCCGTCCTCGTCCTCGGCCCTCGTGGCCGTGGCCGTGGACGTGCCTGCTGCTTCCTCGCTGGTGCTGGTGGCGGGAGGCGACGTGGAGCTGGCGCGGGCGATGGGCCAGGCGCTCCTCAAGGATCCCTCGCTGGACCCACTGGCGCCGCTCTCCGGGTGGCTGCGCTCCGGGGATGTGCGCTTTGTGAACCTGGAGGGACCGCTCAGCGACCAGAAGGGAGAGACCGTGTCTCCCCGGAATCCGCTGGTCTTCACCGGCCCTCCGGTGGGGGCCGAGGCGCTGGCCCGCGCGGGGATTGACCTGGTCTCGACCGCCAACAACCACGCCTGGGATTACGGGAAAAGCGCGCTCCTGGAGACGCTGACGCACCTGCAACGCGCCGGGGTCAAGCACGTCGGCACCGGCGCGGACCTCGCGGCAGCGCAGGCTCCGGTGATCGTCGAACGAAACGGCTGGAAGATCGGCTTTCTGGCGGCCACCGGCATCTGGAACCAGGGTGCCCTGGCGAGGCACCCGGGCCGGGAGCACGTCGCCGAGGCGGACGCCTCCTGGCTGGTCCCGGCGGTGCGCGCCCTGCGAGAGCGGGTGGATGTGGTGGCGGTGAGCTACCACGGCGGCGAGGAGTACCGGGAGGTGCCGATCCCGGCGGCGAGGAAGCTCCATGCGGCGGTGATCGAGGCCGGAGCCGACGTGGTGCTTGGCCACCACCCGCATGTGCTCCAGGGGGTCGGCTGGCACCGGGGAAAGCCGATCTTCTACAGCCTGGGGAACCTCCTGATGCGCATGCACCGGGATCATCCGTGGACCGGGCTGAGCATGGTGGTGCGCGTCCGTTTTGCGAGGGGAGCCGATCCGGCGGTGGAGGTGTGTCCGCTGAGGATCCTGGGGCTGGAGCCGAGGCCGCTCCACCAGGAGGAAGGGGCGAAGGCGCAGTGGGCGAGGTTTGCCGCGAGGCTCCGTGGGATCTCGTCCTACACCGGAGGGATCACCCTGGATGACCCCGGCGAGGACGGATGCGCCCCCCTTCGCCCTCCATCGTGAGCGGAACCTCGCCCTCACCTGGCCCGGCGGAAGCGAGACGCTGCGGGTCACGACGGAGCACCCGTTGTGGGTGGAAGTGGATCTGTCCGCGATTCGTGAGGCCGTGGAGCGCCTCACCCCCCTGTCCCCCCTCTCCGTCTCCCGCGGAGAGGGGGAGACTCCCGGCAGAGGGAGAGGGCGAAGCAGGGAAAAGAGCGCGCAACCAGGCCCCGGAAAGAACGAACACTCCCGTGGGTCAAAAAACCCTGCCCCCCTGCCCCCCTTTCTTCGATCTGCGGAGGATCCCCCCTCTCCGCGGAAGACGGAGAGGGGGACAGGGGGTGAGGTCTCCCTTGGCCTCGCGAATCGCGGACAGACCCGACGACTCTCAACGTTTTCGCAAGGTACTTGAGTGGATGCTTAAAGATACGCATCGCAGGTAGAAAAAAATATGACTCTAGGACGATGGAAAGGTATGAGTGATCAAGAGAAAGAATTTTGGCTCAATGAGGCTATGGAAATTCACTTTAGTAAACCTCAAGTAGCAGAAAAATCCGATATCTATCTGAACGGCGCTGACATTCTATCTGAGCTAGATTTTTATTGCGCTATCGGTGAGGCTGTCAATGGAGAACAAGGCTATTTTGGCTTTGATCTGAATTCTCTCCGAGATTGTTCGGTGGGCGGGTTTGGCGCAAAACCGCCTTTTACGATATTCGTTAAAAATTCAGAAATTTTTCTATCTTCACTGAACCATCACGCAGCATTTCTCTGGGCAATTCGTACGGCTAATTCTTCCAGATGGATGACTTTGAATTCGGAAGGGTTGATAGACGAAAGTGCCGTAAATTTTATACAAGACGTTTTGATAAATGCTCCGAATCGTAAGGGACCAACTATGTTTGATATGATTGCAGAAGCGATAGGTATAAATGGTTCCCGATTTAATCTAAAATGAACAAGGCCCAAAGGATTTCCGCTATTCTGCGGGAGATCCGTCGTGGTTGGGGAAGTTGATGTCAGCGGAATGTATCAGGAACGTCTCAGCTCTTTGAGCTGGCCGATCATCTGGGTTCCGGCTCGATCGTGCTGGATAAGGCGAAGGGTGAACTGGTAGAGCGGACGACTTACCAGGCCTACGGTTCCACGGAGAGCGATTATCGCCCGGATCGGTGGGACCGTTTCCGCAGCGATGAACGCTTCACGGGCAAGGAAGACGATGTCGAAGTCGGCCTGACCTACTTCGGAGCACGCTACCTCTCCACCTCTCTCGGACGCTGGATGAGCGCCGACCCTCTGACGATTCATGGCTTGGGCAGCGATCTGAACGCTTACGCCTATGTCCACGGTCAAGTGCTCCGCGCGACGGATCCTTTGGGTCTGAGTGCAGTGGATTCTTCCACGGGTCAGACCATCCGGGCTCCCGTGACGGAGCAGGGAGGTACCGCAGCCGTACACGTTGCGGCGAGCAAACCTCACGCCGTTCCGAGGATGGCTCCTACCGGGGGGAACCCCGAGGCGCTAGCGAAGGGGTGGGACTCCTTTGTCCAAGGGTTCAAGCAGGCTGGAAGTGATTTTCTCGGAGGACTCAAGGGTCTGGGGGATCATCTCCTCAAACCCATCGATGCACTGAAACAATTTGCGTCCGGAAACATCCTGGGGGGTCTTGGTACCCTGGGTCAAATGGGTATGGATCAAGGGATGATGGCCGCGGAAGGAGCAAAACCAGCCCTATCACTTGTACCAGGTATCGGATCCGCGATGGTAATCCATGAGGGGATACGCGCTCTCGAAAAGGCCACGGATATAGGTTCCGCCGCGGTCGGTGGCGACTTTGGCCCAGCGGGGAGAGCTGTAGGCACCGCTGGTATCGATGTAGGCATTTCGGTGCTCCTTGGTAGCGCTGGAAAGATGCTAGGAGCTGCGACAGGACCTCTTGGCCTCTCACACAAGAAAACAGCCATGACTAGGTCGTTTGTCCCCAGTCTTTCTCATGTGAATGGGAAAACGGCCAAGTTGCGAAATCGAATGATCCAGGAAGTCTTGGACGATGAGTTGAAGGGGTTGAAACTAACTTATAAACCTGAATACAATCCGTTTCTGGAACCTTTGGGTGTTTCTCAACATGGTCTAGGAACTCAAATCGGACCTCGTTCATTCTTGAACCGATGGGAATTGATGGATACCATCATCCATGAAGAACTCCACCATCGATGGTGGAAACGTAAAATTGCAAGCCCTCACCACGGCCCTGCGACGGGCCCCCGATTCGACAAGGTGATAGAACGCTATAAGCGCATCATCCGCAAACAGCAACAGCAAAGGGCAGGGGCAGGGAAATGATCAGCAACTACGAATCAGAGCAGGTTACTGCAGTAGAAACCTGCGAAAGCTGTGGTTCAGACGGAGACGCTACCTACTACGAAAAGTGCTACACAACAGCAACTGAGATCAAGTATGGTATCAGCTGTCATTTTAAATGCAGGAGTTGCTCTCACGAAACAGAGAGTGATTACAATCATCTGAAAGAAACTCCGGAGGTAGTTCAAGCAATGTTTATTACGCTTCATGGTCTCTGGACTGTTTCTGTTGAGCCACAACATCGCATGAAGGCTCTGATTTCGCTCAAAGCATTTCCATCTGAAAATTTCAATGCAAAGAAAATCTTGCCTTTGCTGAGTACGACTAAGATAAAAGCGCAGGCTGTAGCGCTGCACCTTAACAAAAATGGTATCCCTGCCATAATTTCTGCTATTAAATTATCGAGCCCCGTCCTGCAGGCTTTCTCGTCCGGGATCCGTTGCCTGGCGTCACCTACACGGTCGAAGCCAGTTGGATCGAGCGTTGGGTCGCTGGAGGTGTTTGGAAATGAGCACTCGGCTAACATCCATCGTATGGCTACGGGCCCGCGAGTACGAAGTGACGCTTGACGTGGAAGGGACTACCAGGCAATGCACGTGCAGAGTGTCCGAACAGGATGGTGTTCGTTTCGTTGAACCCGTACCGGACTACTTGGCGACGCTGACCGTATCACCGCGATTGATCGCGGCGGCAGTCCTCGCAGTTGATGCGGCCAATGAGATGTTCGATTTTCCCGGAACATGAGGGCTTTGCCACCCTGGCGATTGGCTAACTCTCAAGGCTAGATTTCCAAGGAGACTGGCCCTTTTCGGGCCTTGTTCACAAGTCCGGCCACTCGGGGGGCGCGGACAAGACCCACCCTCCGAACCCGTTCATGGGATACTTAACATCGCCTGCGGTCGAGCTTTTGGCAGGAATTACGATACACTCCGGTTTTCAAAATTATTGGCAATATTTTTCTCCTCGTGATAGGTATGGGCGGATTCCCAAAAGGTACCGAGCGTCTCAAAAACCTGTGGAGGCTTGTGTTTGGCGTATCTATTCATCGGATGACTCGGCGACCCTCAAGGAAGGATGCTCTAGTTCTCCTAGCAGCCGGTGGAGCGCGTCACTCGATAGGTATAGGTCAAAGATGAAGAATGGTAAATTTGACTGGAGTAGATCTCCAGTTGATGTAGCTATCGTTGGTGACAAGGTAGTTATTCTTGACGGACACCATCGAGTTCGGGCAGCGGGTGCCGCACTTGCGCAAGGTACGAAGTCTTTGGAAAAAATTCCTGTGCGTATCTGGCAAATTACGCAAGAGACGGCAGATCAACTTATGGTTCAAGTAGCTGAATCACAGATCAGTTTTGGAAAGTAACCAGTATGTCGCTTAGCTACAAAACATCTTTTTTCGATGAAATCAAGAGATTCGTTTCTCTACAAATAACTCTTCTCGAACAATGCTTGGGTGGCATGGAATTTAGTATTTTTTCGAAAATTCCGCCTACAATCCATGTAGAAGGGGAATCTTGGACCTGTAGGAAGCATGGCTTTGGTATTGAATTTTCTGGTACGAAAACGTGCCGAATTGTGGATGTGCATAGATGGGACCGTTCAGGGGGATGCCAAAAGCCCGAAAAATCGTTGAGAGGGTGTCTGGCAGCGTTTCCCGGCATTTATGCAGCCATCTGGGTTGTGGTTG
>CAZSDX010000130.1:0-14487 GCA_964605685.1 uncultured Polyangiaceae bacterium | reverse complement strand
CAAGGGGGGACAAGCGCAGGACAGGGCGGCGCGGGCGCGGAGCAAGGCGGCGCAGGCGGGGGCACGGTGGCGGGCTCCGGCGGGACCGCAGCGGGAGACGGCGGGCAAGGCGGTGGCTTCGGGGGCGCAGGTACCGCAGGGAGCGCAGGTGGTGGCGCCGGAGGGAACGGCGGCCTCGCAGGCGAGGGCGGGAGCGGAGGGACAGGAGGCAACGCCGCAGGACAGGGCGGCTCCTCGGCAGGATCCGGCCAGGGCGGCGAAGCGGGCACAGGTGGCGCGGGCAACGGCGGCACAGGCGGCGGTACTGCGGGTTCGAGTGGCGAGGCAGGGACCAGCGGAGCCTCGGGGCAGGGCGGTGCTTCCGGGCAGGGCGGCTCCTCGGGGACGGGGGGGACCAGCGGAGGCTGCGAGGTGTTCGGCTGCGTGGGGGCGAGCAACACCCGCAAGGGCTGCAAGAACGCCGAGACCATCGGGAGGCTCGCCGCGGAGGCAGGCTTCACCGTCTCGGACAAGACCTGCAACGCCAGCAGCACCGCCCCGGATGTAGGCGGAAATTGCTGGAACTTCGGCAAGGATCACACCTTTCGCATCTACCTTCGCGTCGGGGACAAGCTGACACCGACGCTCAAGACCGGCTCCAAGTGCCCGGACGCCACGAGCTGGGACAGCGTGCTGATCGTCCGCTACGCCGGAAGCTGCTCCGACCACCAGAATTGCAACGAGCTGCTCCAGTGCAAGAGCGGGAACAGCTTCCACGCCTTCACCGCCACCCAGGAAGGCTGGCACTTCCTCATCGTGGACGGTCGCACCTCTGCCTTCGATGACAGCGGTAGCTACGAGCTTTCGGTCAAGCTCGACTGCGCCGAGCCCGGCTGCGGGTGCTTATCCCCCGAGGGACCTCAGCCACTCGAGCTGCTCCCGCATCCCGTCGCGCAGCCGGACCTCCGGGCGGAACCCCAGCTCCCGGACCGCCAGCTCGATGCTCATGTGGTAATCCCGCCGCTCCTTCTGCCTCGGCACGGACCCCGGCTCCCCGGCCATCCCCGCCACCTCCATCGCCGCGCGGGCGACCTCCCCGATGCGGTGCGCCTCGCCGTCGGCGATGTTGAAGATCCCGGAGCCTCCATACAGAATCGCCAGTTCGATCGCGAGGGCAGCGTCTCGTACATGGAGCTGATCCCGCACGTCGGAGCCGTCCCCGGCCACCACGGGGCGCTCCCCCCGGGCCACCGCCCGGAGGAAATTCGGCAGCGCCCGGGACGTCACCTCCCCGGGCCCGTAGATCGCCGGCATCCGCAGGGAAACGCCGCGGATCCCCTCCTCCGCCGTCAGCGAGCAGAGGTGATCCTCCCCGGACAGCTTGGTGGCGCCGTAGTCGGTCAGCGGGCTCACCCGGGAACGCTCGGTGATCGGGTTGTCCCGCACGTCCCCGTAGACCTCGAAGGTCGAGGCGTAGACCACCGCCGACGCCCTCGCCTTGCGAGCCGCCTCGTAGGCCCGCATCGACCCCAGGGCGTTGACCTCGATCAGGCGGCGACGGTCGGCGGCGGTGGTGGCGGCGGTGGCCGGCGGGTGCCAGGCCGCCAGGTGAACAAGCACCCCCCCCACCCCGAGGGCCTCCGCCAGCGGGTCGACACATCCGTCCTCCCCTACATCGATCGCGAGGGTGGCGACGGAGACTGGCTCGTGGTTGTAGGGAGCTTCCGGACTTTTCCCGGAGCGGGAGGCGGCGACGACGGCGTGCCCCGCCGAGGCGAGGCGGTGGACGACCTGGCGACCGAGGTGGCCCGTGGCCCCTGTGACGACGATGTTCAAGGAAACCTCACGCGGAAGTGAGCACCCGGGGAGCCGGGCAGAAGCGGGTGGTATCGGCGGGATCGGCACCGGCCTGGAGCCAGCGCGCCTCCCAGGTGACCCCCTCCCGGAGCGGGGTAGGCTCGTAGCCCAGCAGCTCCCGGGTGCGTGCCAGGTCGAAGGACTGATCGATCCACCACTTCGCCGGGCGGGTGGCATCGATCTCCGCGGAGAGCGGCGCCCCTCCGGTCAGCTCGGAGGCGACCTCGCAGCAGACCTGGGCGGTCTCCAGGATGGTCCGGGCGCGCTCGCCGGCGGCGTGGAAGGCCCCCGTCGCCCCCCGCAGCGCCGCCTCCGCCAGGCAGAAGGAGAGGTCGTGGGCCAGCACGTCGTCCCGCAGGCTCTTGCCGTCGCCGAGGACCACCGGGTTCTTCCCCGCGAGCCCGGCCTTGAGGAAGAGCGGGATCGCGTTGTGCAGGTGCTGCCCCGGGCCGTAAATGCAGGTGGGCCGGACGACGGCGAAGGTGGCGCCCAGACGAGCCGCCGACAGCGTCAGGAGGCGCTCCGCCAGCGACTTCGCCGAGCCGTAGGAGTGCGGGTCCGGGCGCTGGGGGGGGAGCTGCGGATCGATGGGGAGCGAGGCCGCAGGCCCGTAGGTCTTGTAGGTCGAGCAGTAGACGTGGTGCGGGGCGGTCCCCCGGGCGGCCAGCGACTCCCAGAGGCGGACGTGGGCCTCCGCGATGGCCCGGAGGTTTCCCCGGGCGAAGGCGTCCACGCTGGAGCCGCGGGTGATGGTGGCGGCCATGTAGATCAGCGCGTCCACGGGCCCCGCGGCGGCGGCCAGCGCGTCCGTGTCGAGATCCACCGCGGAGAGGTCGACCTCGATCTCCGCGCCGGTCCCCGGCCGATCGACGCCGATCACCTGGCAGCGGCGGGCGACCAGCGCCGCGCGCAGGTGCTTGCCCACGAACCCCTGGGAGCCGGTGACGAGGACCCTCGCCATCAGGCCCCCGAGCCCCCCGTCGAGGTATTGGTCCGCAGCCCGTTGCCGGCCTTCTGGAAGTCAATCTTGACCTTGGACACGCTGGCGAGCCGCTTGCCGGTGCGCACCATCTCGATCCCGTCGACAAACTCGACATCGATCTTCAGGTCGTGGCCCAGGTGCTGGCGGATGAGGGCCTTGCACTCGTCGAGGACGTCGTCGGAGTAGCGGCTCCCCTTGACCACCCGGAAGCGGATGGCGCCGACTTCTTCCTGGACGATCTGGAACTGCCGCAGGGCGTAGTCGTACTCCTTGAGGGCGTGAGCGAAGAAGGTGCCCGGCACCCAGCGGTGGTCGGTGCCCTGGATGATCGACTGGACGCGCCCCTGGATCTCACCAATCCGCGGCAGGCCGCGGCCGCAGACCGACGGCTCCCAGGAGACGCCCTGGGCCAGATCCCCGATGCGGTAGCGGAGGAACGGGAGGCAGCGGTTGTTCAGGTCGGTGATGACGACCTCACCCACCTCGTCGGGGCGCGCGGGACGCCCGTCCACCAGCACCTCGACGATGTACCCTTCGGCCACGATCAGGTGCCCGTTGTGGGCGTCGCTCTCGTAGGCGATCCCGGAGAATTCCCGGCTGCCGTACTTGTCGAAGACCTTGCACCCGAAGGCTCCCTCGATCAGCTCGCGGCTCTTGCGAGGGAGGGTCTGGGCGCTGCTCATCAGCGCCCTGGGCCGGAACGAGAGCCCCCCCCGCGCCTGGAGGAACTGGGCGATGTAATCGAACGCCTCCGCGTAGCCGTCGATCAGCACCGGCTGCTTCTCGCAGAGCAAACGGATCATCTCCTCCAGCTTCTCGTTGGTCATGTCGAAGATCGGCACGTAGGTGCGGTTGGCGAACAGGGCGTCGGCATGCTCCTGGAGCGCCTGGGAGCGGGACATGCCGAGGGTCTGGTGCCAGAGCCTCACCGTGGGGTCCCCGAAGCGGTAGCCGGTCCACTCCTGCGACCGGAGCGTGGCGGCCCAGCGGAACTCGAGCTGCTCCCGGTCGGCGTAGCAGACGAAGGGCTCCCCGGTGCTGCCGGAGGTAGAGATCTTCAGGATGTTCTTGTGATCCACCCCCTCGGCCATGATGTCGAAGTGCAGGTGCTTGCGCACGTCGTCCTTGGTGAGGAACGGCAGCTTGTGCAGGTCCTCCTGGCCGCGGATGTCCTCGGGGCGCACCTTGGCTTCCTGCATGCGGCGGCGGTAGTAAGGCACGGACCGGTAGGCATGGCGGACCATGCGGCGCAGCTTCTCGTCCTGGAGCTCGCGGATCTGCGCGGGGGTCATCCACTGGGTCGCGTTGAGCGTCTCGTAGTAGCGCTCCACGTCCCGGGTGATCATCCAGTGGGTCTGCTCGAAGGTGCTCATGTAGGCGCGCCACCGGGCCGGGTGCGCCGCGCGGGAGGGGGGCTCCGTCAGCTCGACCTTGTGCTTCTTGAGGAACTGCCGCGCCACGTCGTGGGGCTCGGTGGCGACGCGGTACTCCCAGACCGCCTTCCCCAGGTCGACGAGGCTGCGCGCCGCCGCGCGGTACGCCTGGCCGTCGAGGAAGCTCTTGCCCTGCTTGCGGTTCTCGAACAGCGTCTCCACCTCGCGGTACGAGTACCCCTTGGCGTGGGCCGCCACCATGATGAAGGACTGCCAGTAGTGGTAGTCCCCCTGGTAGGTGAGGAGATCCTGCATCACCTCCCGGGCGCAGCAGACGAAGCCCGACTTGTTATCCTGGAGATCCATCCCGAAGGAGCGGTTGAGCAGGTAGTTGAAGCCGCGGCTGAGGTTGTAGCGCGTCCCCTTCTCCCGGCCGACGGGGCTGCGCCAGCCCTGCACCACGTCGACGCTCTGCTCCATCAGCACCCGGTAGAGGCGCAGCAGGTCCTCGGGGCGGTACTGGAGATCCGAGTCGATGATGGCGACGTTGACGCCGCGGGCCGCCTCGGTCCCGGTGCGCCAGCCCGCGGCGATCCCCTGGTTCTTCCGGTGAAACTGCCCCACCACCCGCCCCGGATGCGCGGCCACCTGCTCGCGGATCACCCGCGCGGTACCGTCCTGCGAGGCGTCGTCCACCAGGATCAGCTCCCCCTCGATCTCCCCCACCTCGAAGACCTGGAGCACGCGCTGAACAAGCTCAGGGATGTTTGCCTCCTCGTTGAAGCACGGGGCAACGACGGAGAGCTGAATCGTGGAAGTATCCTGTAGATCGTTCATGGCTAAGGCCCCCGGACCTACCAGCAACGCCGCCCAGGCGCTACCCCCACCCAAGGCAAAAAAGACCCCTACCGGACCGGGCAACCCCGGGGAGGATCTGGTAAACCCCGGCCCGTGTCCGACTCCCCCGTCTTGCCCACGGCCACCCCCGGGAACCGCCGCGATCTCCTCCTCAAGATCGCCGCCTCCCTCCTGCTCGCGGGCTGCTTTGTCTGGATCTTTCGCCAGGGCGACCTCCCCCTGCTCCCGGCGAAGGGCTCCCTCCAGCACCTGGTCTGGGCCTTCGTCCCCCTGCAATTCCTGACCCTGCTGGTCATCACCATCCTCCGCACCTACCGCTGGCGCTACCTCCTCGACCCCCTCGGAGGGCTGCCGGTGCGCAAGATGTTCGGCATCAGCCTGGTCGGGTTCGCTTACATCGCCTTCGCGCCCTTCCGCATGGGTGAGTTCGCCAGGCCCTACCTGGTCTCCCGGGAGAGCAGCATCACCTTCCTCCAGGCCACCGGTACCGTGGCCGCCGAGCGCATCCTCGACGGCCTCATGCTCTCCGTGATGCTCCTCCTCGGCCTCCTCACCTCCACCCCCCTCGAACGGCTCCCGGACCGCCTCGGCAAGCTCCCCCTCCCCGTCGCCGCCATCCCCCACGCCGCCTACAGCGCCCTGGCCCTCTTCACCTGCGCCTTCCTCGCCATGGGCCTCTTCTACTGGGCCCGCGACTGGGCCCGCAGGACGACCCGCGCCGTCGTCGGCGTGGTCTCCACCAGGCTCGCCGACTTCCTCACCGAGAAGGTCGAGCGGGTCGCCGACAGCCTCAAGTTCCTCCCCTCCACCCGCAGCAGCCTCCCCTTCCTCCGCGACTCCGTCCTCTACTGGCTCCTCTGCATCCTCTACACCTGGTTCGGCTGCCGGAGCTGCGGCCTGGAGGCCACCTTCTCCCAGTCCGCCGTGGTCATCGGCGTCGTCGGCCTCGGCATCCTCGTCCCCTCGGGCCCTGGCTTCTTCGGCGGCTTCCAGCTCGCCTCCTACTGCGGCCTCGCCATGTTCTTCCCGGAGCAGGACGTCCTCTCCCGGGGCGCCCTCTACGTCTTCATCACCTACACCGGACAGCACCTCTTCAACCTCCTCGGCCTCCTCGCCGGGCTCTGGTTGATGCGATCCTCCCCCGCCAGAACCTGACGCGAAAGCCCCCCATGGAGTCCGAATTCTACGCCGCCCTCCACCAGGTCCAGGAGCGCCACTGGTGGTACGCCGCCCGGCGCAACCTCCTGGCTCACCTCCTCCGGAACCTCCAGAACGAAGGATTGCCGGATGGTGTCATCTATGACCTTGGCTGCGGGGTCGGCGCCAACCTCCCGGTGCTCGAGCGCTTCGGCCCTGTCCTCGGCGTGGACACCTCCCCCGAGGCCGTCGCGTTCGCCCGCTCCCGGGGGCACGAGAACGTGCGCCAGGCGGACCTCAACCGGCTCGAAGGGCTGGAGGAAGGCTCCGCTAGCGTCGTCGTCCTGGCGGACGTGATCGAGCACCTCCCGGACGAGCGGCCCTGCCTGGAGGCCGCGCGGCGCCTGCTCAAGCCCGGAGGAGCCCTGATCGTCACCGTCCCCGCCTTCATGTTCCTCTGGAGCCCCACCGACGAGGTGAACCACCACTACCGCCGCTACACCGCGGGGCAGCTCCGCCGGGTCATCGCTCCGCTCTTCACCCTCCAAAAGCTCACCTACTTCAACACCTTCCTCTTCGGGCTCATCGCCGCTGGACGCTTCACCGAGCGGCTCCTCAAGCGCGACGGCAACGACGCCGTCGGCGTCCCTCGCTGGCCCGTCAACGGCGCCCTCCAGGCGATCTTCGAGGCCGAGATCCCGCTCCTGGACCGGCTCTCCTTCCCCGTCGGCGTCTCCGTGCTCTGCGTCGCCCGCAGGCCGGACTGATCCCTCACTCCGTTCGCAGCGCCACCGACGCCGTGGCCCCGAAACCGGCCCGGTAAAAACCGCTCCCGTGGTCCAGCACCCGCGCGTTCGTCAGGTTGTCCAGGGCCAGGCGTCCGCTTATCCGGGGCGATAGCGCCGCCCTCGCCGCGACGTGCAGCGTCACGTAGCCCGGCGTCCCGCCCTCCGGGATCCGGTTGTCCTCCAGGTTGGTCGGATCGTTCAGCCGCCCCTGCCTCGCCCGCCCGTGGGCGAACGCCTCCAGGCGGAGACCTTCCCCGGGCTCCACCCACAGCCCTACCGTCGCCGTGGGCGGCGGCGTTCGATCCGCCGGCGTGCTCGCCGGTAGCCCGGTCCGCGCCTCGTTGCGCTGGGTCCCCTGCATGGCCAGCCACCGTAGGTAAGCCCCGGTCCGCGCCGTGAGCGGGACCGCCACGTCCCCCTCGACCCCCAGCAATTCCACCCGCGAGGCGTTGGCGCTCTGCACGTAAGCCAGCCCGTCCGGATCTTCCGTCGCCCCGTTCACCACCGTCGGCACCAGTACGATCGCGTCCTGGTAGCGGAGCGCAAACACAAAAACCTCCGCACGCAACCGCCCCACCCGCGCCTTCAGCCCCGTGTCCACGCCCAGGCTATGCTCGGGCCGGATCCCCGGGTTCGGCACCTGGAACCGCCCCCCCGCCCGCGGCCCCAGCGAGGCAAAATCCTGCACGTTCGGCGCCCTCACCCCGCGCCCTGCGTTGGCCACCCACGCCACCCCACGAGCAAACTCCCACCGCGCCCCTGCGGAGAACGTCCCCCCCAGCAGCGTCGAGGAGAACGACGGCGTCGCCTCGTCTCCGGTCCGCTCCCGGATCGCCAGGGCAAACAGCGCCGCTCGCCCTCCCCCGTGGACCCGCAGCCCCGGCGCCAGCTCCGCCTCCACCTGCCCGAAGAGGCCCGCCTGAGTCTGGGAAGACCCATCCGGGTAACGCTCCGGATCTGGCGTGATGGTCCCGCGATCTCCCCGCACGCTGGACGCCTCGCTGCTCATCCGGTCGTGGTGCACCTCTCCCCCCAGGATGGCCCCGAGCCCACGCCTGCGCGAGGCCCACCGCGACTCCGCTCGCAGCCCCACCGCATCCGAGCGGTTGCTCTCCCGCCGTAGCCGCGCCGACGGAGCGAGCTTCCACCCCGAGACGCACGGATCCTCGTCCTCGACACAGGACTCGTTCCACGGACGCCTCCGCAGGTGCTCCTCGATCCGCTGGTACGACAGCGCCACCAGTAGCTCCTCGTAGGGAGCGGAGGGGCCCCGATGCGCCAGCGTGGCCGAGGTCATCCACCGACTCAGCGGCCTCAGCGACGACTCCGCGCTCGCCGGGAACGCCCGCTTGAACCTCGGCGTGATCTCGTCGTAGCGAGCCAGCTCCGGACGGTAGGCGACCTGGGCACGCAGCGCCAGGTCGAGCCCGCTCCCGAGCTTCACCCGCAGTACGCCGTCGCCCGCGTGGGTCGTGAACGCGGTCCCCCGCTCGTAGCGGGAGAGCGCCGGGCGGTAGACGCCCCCCACCGGGCGCTCCAGGCCCGACCAGGACGAGGGGACCGGGCTGCGCTCGCCTCCTCCGGGCCGGACGTCGTCGGCCCCGTAGGAGGTCACGCCGAGGTGCGCGGACCAGCGGCGCGCGCTGTGCTCGACGGCGACCCGCACCGCCGATCCCAGCGGGTTGGTGGAGGCGGCGAGGAAGGCGCTGCCCCGGGTGCGCGGCCCGTCGAGGGAGTAGCCCGGCAGCCGCGTCGTCCCCACCAGGACGCCCGCCAGCGCGTCGCTCCCGTGGAGCACGGAGGAGGGGCCGCGGACCACCTCGAGCTGGGCGAGGGAGTACGGGTCGATCAGCGCCAGGTACGGGTTGTTCCCGGCGCGGAAGGAGGTGGTGTTGATCCGCACGCCGTCGACCAGGTGGACGACCTCCCTGCCGGAGAGCCCCCGGACGTAGACGGTGCTCTGCCCCGGCGTGGTCTGCTGCACGGCGACGCCGCCCTGGTAGCGGAGCGCGTCCGCGACGCTCTGGGGAGCGGAGGCCCGCAGCGCGTCGGCGTCCACCCAGAGCACGGAGCGAGACGAGACCTCCGCGTCGGTCCCCCTGGGAGAGGCCCGCACGACGACCTCCAGGGGCTCGCCGACGACGAGCTCGGGGCTGTTCGCCTGGGCCCAGGTAGAAGGCGCGCCAAGAAGGACCGCCAGTCCGATGCCTCGTTTCAGAATCATGGAGACCCTCGCATCCATCCAGCCTATCTCCCCCGCGTCAACGAGGATAGAATGCCTCGCCATGGGAATGCCCTCTATCGAGGTTAAGTCAATTTTTTTTCCGGGCACGTTTTCTGTCAATCCAAACTAAGTCTAGCGTGAGAGACGAGTCTCTTCGCCATCTCTATTTTTCTTTCAGTCGATTCACAGCCTTTTTCGAGTGCTCTCGTAGATTCTCTAGCCCGTACGTTGTTCGATTCACCAGGTCGTCGCACTTCAACTGTCTCCATATGTACTCTTGCGGGTTTAGTTCTGGAGCACAGAAGGGAAACTCCTCTATTTTCAGTCTTTTGTCTGTGTCCAGCTTCAAGAACACCTGCACCTCCGGCCATGCACCTATTGACCTTTGCACGCATAGGTTAATTTTTCGAATCTGCTACGACTCCCTTGCCATGGCCAAAAAGCCCCACCCCCCAAGCTCCGCGATGAGCTGGAAAGAGGGGCGTCGTCGACGTGCCTGGCAGCTCCACCAGCAAGGCTGGTCTGGGGTCCACATCGCCGAAGCCCTTGGGGTCACCCCCACGGCGATCTCCCGTTGGCTCGCCCGTGCTCTTGCTCAAGGAGAGGACGGGTTGCGGGCGCGGCCACGCCGAGGACAAGGAAGCCGTCTGTCGCAGGAGCAACGAGCGCAACTGCCGGCCCTTCTGGAGCGAGGGGCCGAGGCGCATGGATTCGTCGGTTCGTTGTGGACCTGCCGGCGCATCGCGTTGGTGATCGAGCGTCAGTTCGGTGTGACCTACCATCCCAGCCACGTCAGTCGCCTGTTGCACGGCCTGCGGTGGACCTACCAGAAGCCCGTGCTGCGAACTTCGCAGCGCGACGAAGCCCGCATCGTTCATTGGCTGACCGAGGACTGGCCTGCGATGCGGACGAGAGCCGAACGCGAGGGTCGAACGCTGGTGTTCGTGGACGAGTCGGGCTTCTCCTTGC
This sequence comes from uncultured Polyangiaceae bacterium, assembly GCA_964605685.1. Lineage (GTDB taxonomy): Bacteria > Myxococcota_A > Polyangia > Polyangiales > Polyangiaceae > JANWXX01. The sequence goes on along the minus strand of CAZSDX010000130.1, from coordinate 4,320 downwards.
GCCCCTCGGTCGTCAAGACATGGAGCCCAGCCGGGGTCTCGCCCGTCTTGTCGGCGCCCCTGCTGAGGGAGCACCTCTCGGTGATCGGCGGGCTGACCTGGGAGGGCCACCTGTACACCCAGGTCCACCGCAGCGCGATCAACGCTCGCGGGGCCATCGATTTTCTGCGCCACCTGCCGCTCCACGTCCCGGGTCCGTTGACGGTGGTGTGAGACGGCGCTCGCATTCACCGCAGTCGCCAGCTGGCTGACTTCCGCAAGCTCGACACCCAGGAGCGTTTGGTCATCGAGCACTTCCCTCCCTACGCCCCCGAGGTGGACCCCCAAGAGTACGTGTGGCGCCAGTTCAAGTACGCGGAGCTGCAGAACCTGACGAGCTTCTCGCTGGACCAGTTGTGGGCTCGGGTGCAAGACGTCACTGGGAGGCTGAGGAGACGGGTCGGCTTGCTCAAGAATTTGATCCACCACGCCGGTCTCGAAAAATTAACCTATGCGTGCAAAGGTCAATAACCTCGACAGAAGCCCCTCAAGCCCAGGGGGTTGGGGGGTCGGTAGGCGGCGGTTGGAGAACACTCCACATGGGTCCTATTTGCCCCGGCCTTGTCGAGGTTAGGCACAAGGCCCTTGGAGTTCAACCCACGCCACCCGTGTTTTCTTGCCGAAGTCAACCAGCGTGAAACTGCGCTGGGAGAAACCCCGAGAGCTTGAGCAATGCGAGTGCCTGAGCAGCCTTTTCGGTGAAGAAAAATAGCCCGTTTTCTTCGAATTTCTCTGAAGACGGATGCTCCATGCGGAGAATGAAGAGGCACGATGTGCCTTACACGAAGCAACGACTCTCTCCAGCAACAATTGACTAGAACGTGCGTACCTCGATAGCGAACTGGTCCGCAACCTGCAACAAGAAGTCTTTAAGGTCCCGGTGCTATTGTACCTCAACGTAGGCAGCGTGGAGCTCTCGAGTGATGCCCCCCCCTGAAAGATAAGGAGTGATCCACTGAGGATAAAACCTCATTTTATTGTTTACCATAACGAACGATCCCTTGGAGAAGTCGCCCGTTTTGATGCAGGTGTTCGATGTGCCAACAGGACATGTGGCGTTATCCGTGGAAAACGCGGCCTGCGAGAGAGTCAGAGGAGAAGACCACACCGTCTCCGTACCATCCCGTACCAACATACCGCGAATAGTCCACGTGCAGGTGGTATTGACGTTCGCGCAATGGTTTCCGTTTGTATCCCTCCAATAAACAAAAGCCGTTGGTAGATCCGAATTGGCCTGACCGTCTGGCTCGATCCAAGTCATCTGCACCATGCTGTTGTTCGTCCCAAAGCCTGCACCGATAGTTTTACCGTTGCGAACCCTTGCTTGCGAGCCTGAGATGGCGTCCGAAGGCACCGCCACATAAACGACCCGCATCACGGTGCGCCCCTGAGGTGCCTGCGCGTCCGCAGGAGTGACCGAGGGGTATGCTGTACGGAGGATATCAACCGGAGGTCCTCCAGCCGGAGGTGTGTAGCGACCCACGCGAGTGATCCATGTGCTCCCCTCTACCCCCCACGTGGGCGAGCTACACTGGTTGGTTGCGCTGACCGTTTGACCGTTCCCCTCGTCCCACAGAGCAGTAGTTGCCACAAGCGTTCCAGATGCGTTTCGCCAGGCGACCCTGGGGACCCCACCAGCGCAACCATGCATGTACAGTCGACCATCCTGCGACGAATTCCCTCCAAGAGACGTCATGGTCACTATCCCGAGATTGGTGTTAGGAGGATCTGTGAGCTGGCTCTCTGTCATGGTGAAGTCCAAGCTGGAATTCACACCGTTGAACGCCCCATCGGCACTCCCATTGCTTCGAAAGAGCAATTGTTTCCCCGAAATCTGGTTAGGTGAAGGACAAGCATTTCCAGAGAATGATAGGTAAATACGACCGCTCGCGGGGTCAATATAAACCTCTTCTCGATCCCATCCTGCCACACTATCAACCGCCGCCGGGACGCCGTAGTTTGGACAACCATCTACACCTGTGGGCCAATCACCTGGATCGATGTAAGAAAGAAAATTCCACGACGTTCCGCAATCAGTGCTTCGCCACAACATCGTCCCTGATCGCCCCTGCGGGGTTGGAAAATTTGGATCGGGACTGTCTTTCTTGACGACACCACGTGCAAGAATGAGGGCACCATTCTTGGTGCGAACCAACTGTCCATCGTTTTCGAGCCAACTCCCTGTTGGAAAACCGGATGGTAGCGGGGGAGCACTCGGTATTGTCGCCTGCGTCCAGTCTGAAAGGTTGATAGCGACGTTTGCCTCGTGCTGGGTAGCACCGACTGCCGCTCCAGAAACCACAATCCGACCCGAAGGGCAGGAAGGACCCTGGGTTGCGGATGAAGTGAACTCCCACAAGTAGTTCTTGCCAGCGGCATCAGGCGCAGGATTGAATATGGTAGCGTCATCGGATTTGGTAATAGCCCCAGCTGCCAAAGTAGGCGCGGTCCATTTCATGTATCCGATGGAGTTAGACCCCGGCCAAAGACGGACAAGGTCCGTCTCACCAGTAGACCGGGAAATGGCTGCTGGACCAGGGCCACCATTCGCGACTGTGGAATTGTCCCAGATGCTGGGAATGGGCTGACCGTCTACTGCAGCCTTGTGGATAACGATCCGGTTCATGCCGACCAGAGCTTCACTCCACACATCTAGGCGATTTCCTAGTGATGAGGATAGCGATGGTGTGCCGAGACGACTGGCCGTCCCCCAGTTGCGCCAAGCCGACCAAGCCCATGCGCTTTCGTTGTAGTGCTTTGTATAGATCGTTGACTGGCTCAGAACGCCAATATCAATCAAGCCATGGCCACGCGAAATCGCTGTAATGCCATCGATGATACCTGCTGGTGTACTGAGCGTTCCGCCAGCTGGCCAGCCGCTCCATATAGGGGAGGCCGTGCTATCGGCAGATTGGACGAGTACGTTGTGAACAATCTGAGTTCCGCTCGCGCTGATTGCCCACAAGTCGAGCCGTTCTTTTGACCATGAATTCAGAGCAACTGCGCCGATTCCAAATGAATTTGGTATGATTTGCCATCCGATCCAGTTGTTGGTTACCCAGCGGTTGTACCAAATATTACCATCACTCCCATTCACCACGATATCAATGCAATCTTTTGCTCGCGATACGGCGACAGGATCGCCTATCGCAGTAAATCCACTCGGAAGTTGGAAATTATGCCATGGTCCCCAACTAACACCACCATTCGAGGTGGAAACGGTCTTGATGTGCCCATCAACACCACGGGCCCAAATTTGCATCTGCTGGGAACTCCACGACGAAATAGACGGTTTACCAACCAGGGGTGGGGGGGTGCCCCACCCAGGGTTTACCCAGGAGGTGCCCCACAACTTCGATTGTACATTTTCCGTACGGGACTCTTCCGGAGTTGATCCAATACAGTGAACCAGGCCACCAAAGAGGCCCAGTGCTGTAGAAGGAATAACTAGCTTAGTGATATTCGAGAGCCAGCGGAGGTAAGGTTTCATCGGGTTTTCCTTTTGGACTGAGTTAATGTGTTGTGGAGCCTTGCACCTAATCTCGACAGAAGCCCTTCAAGCCCAAGGGTTGGTGGTTCGGTGGCCGGCGCCTTGAGAACGCTTTGTATGGGTAACTTTTACCCCCGCTTTTGTCGGGGTCGGGTGCAAGGCCGTACCGTGGCAACACCAATCGCTTGTCACGACGCTTTGATCGAACGAACAACGCTCGGCATGAACACTCACACGCATAACATGTGCCAACTCTCGTTCCGTCCACGACTTGCAAGAGCAAGGCTTGTAGGTTGGGCACTTCAGCAACCATCGTGCCATCCGGAGCCCTCACTCCAAGGCCCCTCTCCCCGGGGAGAGGAGCAGAATACGGCTCGAAACGCGACAACTTGGGGGGAAGGTTCCTTGGCTGGACGGCACGACGACGGTGGCCAGCACTTGGTCTTTGAGCGAGGATACCCAACCAAATAAGCGCACAAATGTGCGCCCAACGTTGGGCCTTGTTCACAAGACCGTCCCCACGGGAACGGTTGTCGCCGACGAGGCCGCCGAGTTGAACCCCGGCGCCGGAACGGGTGCTGGAGGGCGACGGCAGGGAGAAGGCTGCTGTGGCGGCCTCGCTTCGTGCCGAAGCGAGCCCTCGGAAGAGGGCTTCCCCGCCTCGTTTCCTCCCCCCCACGTCCCAGCGCCGGGGTTCACCCCGGCGGCCTCGTCGGCGGGCCCGTGGTCGGCCTTCTGAACGTGGATTTCGGGTGACGGGTTCTTTTGTACCCGTTTCGTAGGGATCTTCCA
>CAZSDX010000129.1:0-14490 GCA_964605685.1 uncultured Polyangiaceae bacterium | reverse complement strand
CCTCCGCCGACGGCGCCACCCCAATCCCCCGCGGCCTCGCCCGAGACGAAGGACTCCCCCAAGGGGAACTACGTGATCAACCCGTTCCGCAGCGGCGAGACCAGCCCGGCGACCTCCGCCAGCGCCGCGCCCCCGGCGCCCACCGCCTCGGCCCCGCTCTACTCGTTGCCCAAGTTGGGCGGACAGCCGGGGCCCAAGGGCGGGGTCAACTTCAACCTCACTCCGGGTGCGGCCATCGCGGCCATCGGTGTCGAGACCATCAAGCGCGAGCGGGAACTGGACGGCGAGCGCCGGAAGTCCGCCCACCGGGGCAACTGGAAGGCGTCGCCCATCGACAAGTGGCGCGCCTCCATCGAGAACTACGTGGCCAGCGTCAAGCCCGGGAACACCACCGCGCTCAACACCGCCCGGGTTCCCTTCGCCACCTTCCTCAACCACGTCCACAACCGGCTCCACCCGATCTTCGCCGACGACTTTCTCTGGTCGCTCAACGATCTCCCCAAGGATCACCCCCTCAACCGCAAGCTCTCCACCTCCCTGGAGGTCGTGGTCGACGGCGAGCACGGGCGCATCGTCCGCATGGGGATCACCAAGACCAGCGGCGTGACCGCCTTCGACATCGCCGCCCTCGACTCCATGGAGCGCGCGTCCGGCGGCGCCAACCGGGGGTTCGGTAAGCCACCGCCGGCCATCCTCTCGCCCGACGGCAACGTCTACCTCCACTGGGAGTTCCACCGCATGCCGGAGGTCGCCTGCACCACCGGCAACGCCCGCCCCTTCATCCTCAAGGATCCCCCGGGTGGAGGCGGGTCGCCCAGGACACCGCCTCGCGCTCCCGAGGTCCCGACGGAACGAGGGAAGGCAGGGCAAGCCCCCGGCGCCAAGCAGGGCGATTCGGGGTAAACTTACCCCGCCGGTGGGGGGGGCTTTCGTGTCTGTGGTAAGAACCGGAGGATGCAGGTCGTTGGGCCGCTCCGGTGGGTGCGCTGGCTGGGACTCTGGATGGCGCTGGCGGCGTTGCTGGGCCGGGGGCTGCATCCGGCGCTCCAGGGGGTGGCCTCGGACGGGGTGGTGCGGGCGGTGGGGCTGGCGGCGGGGCTGGTGAGCCAGGGGTTGCTGCTGGCGCTGGTGGGGGCGCTGGTGTGGCTCACCGCGGGGATGCTGCGGCTGGGCGCGCTGCCGGTGGCGTACCGGATGGGGGTGACGGCGCTGGGGGGGGTGGTGCTGGGGCTGGTGGTCCCGGCGGGGGTGACGAGGCTGGCGCCGGGGCTCAGCGTGGGGTTGGCGGTGGCGGCGGCGCTAGCGGCGCTGGCGGGGGCGGCGCAGGCGATGGCACCGAAAGAAACGCGGATTCTCGGGGTGGTGCTGGCGCTCGCGGCGACCGGGGCGCTGACGAGGCAGACCTCGCTGGCGCTGGTGCTGGCGGGAGGGACGCGAGCGAACGTGGCGCTGGCGGGGGTGTGGGTGGCGGGGGCAGCGCTGCTGCTCCAGGGGGTCCTGGTGACCGTGGGGTTGTTGTGGCTCTCCACCCGCAAGGCCCGGTGGCTGAACCTGGCGACGCCGCTGTGCTCGGCGCTGGCGCTGGCGGCGTCCTGGTTCGCGGAGCCTGCGGGGGCCGGGCACCTGGCCTCCTGGAGGCTGGTGATCGCCCGTACGGCGAGCCAGTACCTGGCGGCTCCGGCCCCCCCGGCGCCCCCTGGGATCCGGGTGTTCCTGGCGGTGGCGGGGCTGCTGATGGGGTTGCTGGCGGTGGCCCACCGCCGGGAGGCTCCTGCGGTGGCTGGGGGCGTGGCGCTGCTGCTGGTCTCGGGGCTCGACCTGGACGTGCCGCTGTGCGCGCTGGGGGTGACGGTGGCGGCGCTGGTGGCGACGGTGGCGGTCCACGATCCGGAGACCGCCCGCCACCAGGTAAGGTACGATCTGACCCAGTAGAACAGGGGTTGGCGGGGGCGGGAAGGAGAGGTACGCAAGGAACAGTCAGCTGTGACATGCCTGTCATGGCGCACCGCGGGTTCCGGTGGCCAAGCCGGGAATTCAGGGGGAGCCCCGAAGAGTGGTCTTCCGGGCCTCCGGATCGTATCTTGCTAGACCGAGCGGGTACGTCCCGGGTGCTGCGGTGCGCCAGGCCGGCGCGAGAATTCCCATGAGCGAACCTCTACCTCCACCGATCAACGAAGACGAAACCAGCGGGGTTGAGCCGGTCTCCTCGGAACCCGCCATCGGGGTGGCGGCGCCGCTGGACGAGGACAAGGCGGGCAAGTCGATGCCGCCGCCGCCGAAGGCGCCGGATCCGTACCTCAACACGACGATCGACGGGCGCTACCGGATCGAGTCGGTGCTGGGGGAGGGGGGAATGGGGGTGGTGTACGCGGGGCGGCACAAGGTGATCAACAAGAAGGTCGCCATCAAGGTGCTGCGGGGGGAGATGTCCCGGGACCGGGAGATGACGGAGCGGTTCCTCCAGGAGGCGCGGGCGGCGTCGAGCATCGGGCACCCGAACATCATCGACATCAGCGATTTCGGGACGCTGCCGGACGGGGCGGCGTACTTCGTGATGGAGTTCCTCGAAGGGCGGTCGCTGTCGGGGGTGTTGAACGAAACGAAGCCGGTGCCGCTCAAGCGGCTGCTGCACGTGGCGAGGCAGGCGGCCGAGGGGCTCCAGGCGGCCCATGGCCAGAACATCATCCACCGGGATCTGAAGCCGGATAACATCTTCCTGATCGACCGGGGGAACGAGAAAGACTTCGTCAAGATCCTGGATTTTGGCATCGCCAAGGTCACCTCCAGCAACACCAACAAGCTGACGCGGGCGGGGACGGTCTTCGGGACGCCCCACTACATGTCGCCGGAGCAGGCCGCAGGCGCGCCGGTCGATCACCGCACCGACATCTACGCGATGGGCGTGATCATGTACGAGATGGCGTCGGGGCGCGTGCCCTTCGACGCCGACAACTACATGGGGATCCTCACCCAGCACATGTACAAGGCGCCGGTGCCGATCCGGGTGCTGGTGCCGCCGCCGTCGAGCGACATCCCGCCGGGGCTGGAGGCGATCATCCTCAAGGCGCTGTCGAAGAAGCCGGAGCAGCGCTACCAGCACATGGCCGAGCTGGCCGAGGACATCGCCCGGGTCGAGCGCGGGGAGATGCCCCTGGCGGTGAGCGAGATGATGGCCCGCTCCGGGGCGTTCAACGTTCCCGCGGATTACTTCAACCAGCCGGCGGTTTCCGAGATGCTTGCGGCGACCCCGCCGGAGAAGCGCAGGCGCTGGGGGCTGATCGCCGGCGGCGTCGGCGTCGCGGTGGCGGTGGGCCTGGTGGCGATGATCCTGGGGCGCGACACGGAGACCGCGGCCCAGCCTCCTCCCCCGCCCTCGGCCCCTGTGACCACCGTCACCAAAACCGCGGAGACAACCCCCACCGCCACCGCCACCGTGGAGCCCGTGGTCAAGATGAGCGAGGTGCTGGTGGGGGTGCTCCCGATGGATACCGAGGTGTTCCAGGGCGACAAGAACCTGGGGAAGCCCCCGGTGAAGGTCCAGGTTCCGGAGGGGAAGACCATCACCATCGAGCTGCGCCGCGCCGGCTACACCACCAAGACCGTCGAGCTGGATGGCAAGAACGCCAAGCAGAACTTCACCCTGGAGAAGGCGCGCCCCGCGGCCGGAGCCAACCCGGGGCCGGCGAAGGGCGGCACGGGCCCCGCCAAGCCGCCGGGTACCAGCCGCCCCAGCGGGGGCGGAGACATCGTCGACCCCTGGGCCAAGAAGTGAGCGCGACGAACCAGCCGCTCCGCAACGACCAGATCCGGCTCTCCCTCGACGATGCCCTCGTGTCCGGCTCTCCCCAGCGGTTGTTCTCGCTGCTGGGGCGTCACGGCGGGCTCCCGGGGCCTCGCCCGAACCTCGACTTGGCCGTCGCCGTGGGGGATCTCCTCGCCAGCCACCGCGCCGGGGCTCGCCGCCTGCTCTCGACCATGGCCTCCCTCGACGAGCGGGAGGCCCCCGGCCAGAGCCCCCAGGTCTTCCTGCTGATCGTGGCGGCGCAGGCCCTCGCCTCGCAGATCCTGGCCGGTTACGAGGTGGATCGCTCCTTCCAGGGGCTCCACGACCTCGCCGGAGACCCCAGGAAATCCGCCCGCGACGGCGTGGTCGAGGCGCTGGTGCGGGTGGGCTCCCGGCTGGGCGGCGACGTGCTGATCGAGCGGCTGGCTCCCTGGATGGACGGCTTCCTCCAGGCGGCGGTGGGCGTCGAGGCGCTGGCGCGCCGCTCCGTGCTCGACCGGCTCCCCCTGACCGCCCAGGAGGCGCTGTCCGGGCGGCTGGACGAGGCGCTCCGCCTGGCGGAAGAGGCCCGCCGCTCCGACGAACGCACCCAGGGGCGGCGGCGCCTGCTGGAGGCGTTCTCCGAGTTCCTGCCGCCCATCGTGGCCCGGAACCCTGGCCTCCTACCGTGGCTCCAGGGGTGGCTCGCCACGCAGCAGCCAGAGCTCCGGGAGGCCTTCGAGCGGTGCCTCGGGGGGCTCCAGCGGCACGGGCTGGGCGACGACGCGTTGGACCCGCTCCGCAAGGCGCTGGACGCCAGCCGCCCGCCGCTCCGCGACCCGACGCACTACAAGGGGCCCACCCGCGGGCGAGGGCGCAAGGCCCAGCGGCGCGAGCAGCGGCGCTGAGGATAACCCCAGCGGCCCGACGGCGTCCTCGCAGCGGGCCCGTGCTTGTCGGGACGGTGGGGGTGCTCTAGGTTTGGCGCCGCATGCCCGCCCGAGATCGCTACCACGACTGCGTGAAAGCTGCGCTGGAGCGCGAGGGCTGGACCATCACACACGATCCCTTGCGGTTGCGCTGGGGGGCGCGGGACATGTACGTCGACCTCGGGGCAGAGACGCTTCTTGCGGCCGAGCTGGGGGCTACCCGCATTGCCGTCGAAATCAAGAGCTTCCTCGGGCCTTCCCCGGTCGCCGAGCTGGAGCGGGCGCTCGGGCAGTACGTGCTCTACCAGGACCTTCTCCAGCAGATCCATGCAGGGAGAACGCTGTTTCTGGCGGTCCCTCAGGGGGCTTACGAGGGGATCTTCCAGGATCCTCTCGGAGAATTGCTCCTGCAAAACCGACGCATCATGCTCATCGTCGTCGACCCAGCGAGAGAGGAGATCACGCAGTGGATACCCCAGAGACCTGGCGCCCCTTGATCGAGCGCCTCCTTCGCGAGTACGCCGCCATCCCCTACGCCCACGGCGACATGGTGACGCTCCCGGTTTTTGATCGAGAGGGGGACCATTACCTGCTGATGGTCCAGGGCCAGGATCAGAACAGGCGTGTCCATGGCTGCCTCGTGCATCTCGACATCATCGACGGCAAGATCTGGGTGCAGCGCGACGGCACCGAGCACGGCATCGCGCTCGAGCTGGTCGAGGCAGGCATCCCCAAGGAGCGGATCGTGCTCGCCTTCCATGCCCCCGAGGATCGTCCGTACACGGGGTTCGCTGCGGCCTGAACAACCCGACCGCCGTCTTGTTTTTGGTGGCGGCTCGGACGACGTGCGGCGTCTGGATCAGGTCAGCGGCCCGACGGCGTCCTCGCAGCGGGCCCGCAGCGCGCCGGAGGCCAGCAGCCCGGCGGCCTCCGCGATGTCCTGGTGCAGCGGGCGATCCTCGGTGAAGGGCGCGACGCGCTCCCGGAGCGCAGCGACCGCCGCGCGGACGCCCAGGGAAGGCTGGAGCGGCGCCCGGAGGTCGACCCCCGCCGCCGCCGTGATCGCCTCGATGGCCAGGCCGCGGCGCACGTTCTCCAGCACCGAGAGCAGCTTGCGGGCGCTGACGCTCCCCATGGAGACGTGGTCCTCCTTGCCGGCGGAGGAGGGGATGCTGTCCACGCTGGCCGGGTGGCACAGCACCTTGTTCTCGCTGACCAGCGAGGCGGCGGCCACCTGGGCGATCATGAAGCCGGACTGGAGGCCGCTGTTGGGAGCCAGGAAGGGCGGCAGGCCGCTGGATAGCGCCGGGTTGACGAGCTGCTCGACGCGGCGCTCGGAGATGTTGGCCAGCTCCGCCAGGGCCATGGCGGCGAGATCCAGCGCCAGGGCCAGAGGCTGCCCGTGGAAGTTCCCGCCGGAGATGAGCTCGGCCCGCCCGCCGTCGTCGAGGAAGACCAGCGGGTTGTCGGTGACGCTGTTGATCTCCCGGTGGAGCACCTCGGCCGCCCAGCCGAGCGCATCGCGGGAGGCCCCGTGGACCTGGGGCATGCAGCGGAACGAGTAGGCATCCTGCACCCGATCGCAGTCGGCGTGGCTCGCCATGAGGGGGCTGTCCCGCAGGAGCGCGCGGAGGTTGGCGGCGCTCGCCGCCGCACCAGGGTGAGGACGGACCCCGATCACCCGCGCGTCAAAGGGACGGATCGAGCCCTTGTTGGCCTCGAGGCTGATGGCGCCGACCACATCGGCGAGGACGCAGAGCCGCTGCCCTTCGAGGACCGCCAGCGTACCGAGGGCAGCCATGAGCTGGGTGCCATTGATCAGGGCGAGGCCCTCCTTGGCTTCGAGGGTGAGGGGGACGAGCCCGGCGCGGGCGAGGGCCTTGGCGCCGGGGATCGTGGCGCCGTCGTCGTCCAGGGCCTCGCCCTCGCCGACGAGCAGGAGCGCCAGGTGCGCCAGGGGGGAGAGGTCGCCGGAGGCCCCCACGCTGCCCTGGGCCGGGATCCTCGGGGTGACCCCGCGGTTGAGCATCGCCAGCAGCAGCTCGATCACCTCGACCCGCACGCCGGAGTGACCCAGGGCCAGCACCTGGGCCCGCAGCAGGATCATCGCGCGGGCCTCGGCGGCGCCGAGGGCCGGGCCGACGCCGCATGCGTGGCTGCGCACCAGGTTGAGCTGGAGCTGCCGGACATGCTCGGCGGAGATCCGGGTCTCGGCCAGGTAGCCGAAGCCGGTGTTGACGCCGTAGACGCGGGGCGCCTCGTCTCCCCCGGAGGCGATGGCGTCGATGGCAGCGCGCGCCTGCCGGACGCGGGCGTGCGCCTCGGGGCAGAGCGCGACGGGGCGCCCTCGGCGGGCGACGTCCTCCAGGTCAGCGAGGGTGAGCGGGCGGCCAACGAGCGCGGGGGCGCCGCCGCGCAGCGAGGTGGAGCGGGTGAACATGGCCTCCTGTAGCGCGGCTCGCGCCCGGCTGCACCCCCGGGAAGGCGGAGCTGCGGAGGCTGTGCTAAGGTGCCCTCCATGCCCGAGGGTCCGCCCTGGTGGATGCTGGGTTTGCTGGTGGGCGTCGTGGGCCCGTTGCTGGTGCGATCGTACCTGCGACAGGCCCGAGCGCAGGCTCACCAGGCAACCCGCCAGATACTTGACCGGACCCGGCAAACGGATACTACATCCCGAGCCGCCGGCTAAATCGTTTCGGGCCCGCAGTCCGTCTACTCCCTGTAGAGACTTTCTGGCCACGGAGGCAGCGCATGGCACGTCTGTTCGCGTTTCTCGCCAACCGTCCGGATCTTGGCGCCAAGGTGCTGGAGGCGGAAGCTTCCCTGATCAACCCCACCCCTTCCCCCGCCGGCCCCACCGGCTGGGGCGTCGGCTTCTACCAGGGCGGCGAGATCCTGCTGCGTCGTCGCCCCGTCGACGATCGCCCCACGCTGCCGCTCGCCAGCTCCCTCGCGGACCTGCGCACCACCGCGCTCCTCGGCCACGTGCGCCTCGCCACCGTCGGCGCCCTCAGCACCGAAAACACACACCCCTTCCGCTTCCGCCAGTGGCTCTTCGCCCACACCGGCCACCTCCCCGCCTTCGCCTCGCTCCGCGAGCGCCTCCTCGAGTCGATCCCCCAGTTCCTGCGCCGTAACGTCCGCGGCGACACGGACAGCGAGCTGATCTTCCACCTCTTCCTCTCCTTCCTCCACGACGCCGGCGGGCTCGATCGCTCCGTCATCGCCCCCGTCGATGCCCACAAGGCGCTCCGCTCCGCGGTCGTGCTCCTCGATCGCCTCTCCGCCGAGGAGGGCGGCGCCCCCCTGGTCGGCAACATCGCCCTCACCGACGGCGAGGCCATCGTGGCCCTCCACGCCGGTGCCCCCATGATCTACCGCGTCTTCCAGGGGCGCCACGACCTCGGCAACATCCTCGGCGACGACTGGCTCCGCCGCTCCCGGAGCGCCGACCTCGAGACCTCGAAGCTCCAGCTCATGGTGGCCGACCACGAGGGCTCACCACGCGAGTTTACCCCGGTCCCGGACCGCTCGATACTCACCCTCACCCGTGCCACCGAACCAACCGTCGAGCCCCTCTGAGCGCCGCCTCGCCCCGCTGGCGCTCGCCCTGACCGCCGTCGCCTGCTCGCCGCCGCCCCGCTCCCCCTCCTTCCCCACCACCGACCGCCTGGAGACCGCTCGCCGTCAGCCGGATGGTGTCGCTCTTGACCCTTTGCCGGCCCCCACCTCTCCGGTGGCCCGCGGCGAGGCGCCCTCGCCCTGGCCGGTGGCGCTCCTGCCTCCGCCCCCCGTCGAGGCGGCGCTCGGCGTGCTGCGCCGTGTCCTCGACGCCCTCACCCTGGAAAATCTCGCCGTGATCCAGCCGTTGCTGGCCGCCCGGGGCTCCTGGGTCAACCCCCAGAGCAACAGCAGCTCCCCGCTGCCGGTGCATTTCCGCGAGCGCGTGCGGCGCCTCGATTACGAGCAGCTCGCGGGGTTCCCCCTGCTGCGGGAGTCCGATGCGGAGGTCTACACCTCCGAGGATCTGGAGGCCTCTCTCCCGGGGAGACCCCGGCGCCCCGCCGATATGCAGCCTGGGGACGTGCTGCTCCGGGTCCGGGTGCTGACCCCTCGCCTCGGCGCCGAGCGCCTCTTCGGCGACGAGCTCCTGGTGATGCTCCGGCCCGAGCGGGGGAGTTACCTGATCCAGCGCTGGCAAGAGGAGTTCCAGCTCCCTTGAGCGCTCTGCTCCCGGAGAGGCTGCGGCCCCGGCTCGCCTTCTGGATCTACCTGGCGGGGCTGGCCCAGTTCGCCACCGTCGCCGTGGGCTTCCCGGTGCTGCTTTTCCTGACGCGCCCTGCCCGCAACAGCCCCTTCGAGGAGCAGGCCGGCTACATCGCCGAGCGCGTGGCCTCCTCCGCGGGGGATCCGGCGGAGCTGACCCGGGAGCTGACACGGCTCCGGCGCCACCTCCGGATCCGCGCCCGGGTCCTGGATCCGGGCGAGCAGGTGCTCGCCTCCACCTTTCCGCCCGGGGTTCCGCCCTGCCTGCCCGCAGACGCCGGGCCGAACCGGGAGGGTTTCTGCGTGCGCCTGCCGCTGCCGGGGCCGCACGCGGGGTTTTTGGAGATCGAGCGCCGGGGGAGGCCGCCGCTGATCGGCTGGCAGGTGGTGCTGGTGGTGCTGGTGGTGGTGGGCGTCTCCTCGTGGCTGCTGGCGCGGTCGCTTACCCGCCCGCTCCGGCGCCTCTCGGATACCGCCAGGGCGCTGGGCGGAGGGGATCTGGCGGCGAGGACCGGGCTCCAGCGGGCCGACGAGCTGGGCGAGGTGGCCCACGCCTTCGACGAGATGGCCGACCGGGTGGCGGCGCTGCTCCGGGCCGAGAAGGAACTGCTCGCCAGCATCAGCCACGAGCTGCGCACGCCCCTGGCCCGCATCCGTGTGGCCCTCGACCTGGCCGCCGAGGGCGACGCGGAGGTGGCCCGGGAGTCCCTCGCCGAGATCGCCGGCGATCTGGACGAGCTGGAGCGGTTGATCCACGACGTGCTCACCGCCGCCCGGCTGGACCTGGGCTCCGGCGGCGTCCCCCCGCTGCGCCGGGAGCGGCTCGCCCCCGAGGCCCTGCTGGAGCAGGCCGCCGCCCGCTTCCGGAGCGCCCACCCGGGTCGCCCGCTGGCCTGCGAGATCGAGGGCGGACTGGCGGAGATCGACGGAGATCCGGTGCTGCTCCGGCGGGTGATCGACAACCTCCTGGAGAACGCCCACAAGTACACCGAGCAGCCGCAGGCGCCGATCACGCTCCGGGCCCGGAAGACCCCCGGAGGAGGCGTGGAGATCGAGGTCATCGATCAGGGGATCGGTATCTCGGAGGAGGATCTGTCCCGGGTCTTCCGCCCCTTCTTCCGCGCCGACCGGAGCCGCACCCGCGCCACCGGAGGGCTGGGCCTGGGGCTGGCCCTGTCGCGCCGGATCGTGGAGGCCCATGGCGGCGCCATCGCGCTGAAGAGCGAGCTGGATCGCGGCACCCGCGCTCTGGTGTTGCTGCCGGCCCCGAGCGCCTCGACGTCAACGCAGCCTGCGGGCTGATCGCGGTCACCGAGGGCGCGAAAGGAGCCCCCGAAATCATTTCACGCGAGAAATAATTCCGGAGGCGCCGCCGTGTCACCCCAAGGGGACCAGGTGGGGTGTCGCGGGCCTTGCACTGGGCATGTCGCAGGTCTTGACAGGCCGAGGCGATTTCCGTCCCCTGGAGTTCATCCACATGGAGAACTCGTATGGAAAGAGAACACGCCTCCCAGGCCTCGTCCGAGGAAAGACCCGGCCCTCCTCGACCACTCGCTGCACATTCGCCCTCAAAAGCCCCGCACAAGAAGTCGACCTCGCGGAACACAGACCCTCAGGAGGTCCTCTCGGCCAGGCTCAACCTCCTGGTGGACAGGCTGATCGAGGTCGACCGTCGGAACCGCCTCGACTTTGCCTTGCAGGTGGGGGAGCTCGTCGTCCGGGAGCTCTTCGCGGGGGACGCCTGTGCGCTCCACCGTCCTGGACCCAAGCCCCGGGCGCTCGCCCGCCTGGCGTCGCATCCGAGGCTCCCGTTCAGCCCGGCCATGCTGTCCAGGGCGGTCGGGTTGTTCGAGCTCTTCGAGCGCCTTCCTGATCTGAAGGCGAATCGCCACCGGTTCGAGCCAGGCGGGACCGTTCAAAGATCGTGAGAAGGTCAAGCCAGGCAAGCGAGCCTGAAATTCGGCAAAAAGGCATATGACGCATCGCGTGCATCCACGAACTCCTGGGAGCCCTGGGTCACTTTTTTGGATGTTCACGAACCAGCCAAATTTTAGGATAGAAGTTGCTGAGCCGGCGCCGACAGAGGGCCTCTCCACCTCTCCGGGGTGCGTCATTTGCTCGTCTTGGAGCCTCAACACCTTCTCACGATCTCAACTCAACGATTTTTCGGGCTTTTGGCATCCCCCTGAACGGTCCCACCTCGCTGCAAAACGACTTCGGTCTGCGACTGGGCCTTGCGGACACAACCACGTGGGCTGACTTCGCCAAGGCCAAGAAGCTCAAGGTGCCCGAGGGCATCAACCCCAAAGAGCCCTTCGTCCAGGTGCTCGACCCGGCGCTCGGCACAGGCACGTTCCTTCTGCGCGTCATCGAGGTCATCCACCAGGGCCAGCGCATACTTCAAGGCTAAAAAATGCTCCGAACCATTCGGAGCATGAAGTCGTGATCCCATCCGCACAGCTTCGCCTTACGCTTCAAACTTGTCTTCGTCGTGTCTCGCTTGAACACGTTCAGTATCAAGCTCCGGATCAGCCCTAGGTTCTCTGGCGCGTGCCCTTCACGCACCCGCGCATCGTCTTCGCCGAAGACCACATCCAGCGTCCAGTGACAGGTGTTCTCGATGCTCCAATGACCGCGCACCATCTCCCCGGCTTCCTTGGCCGTGAGCACGCGCGAACTGAGGTAGTAACGGTCCTCGAACGAAGTCTTCCCCTCGACACATCGCTCCGACTCGATCCGGATCAGCGTCTGGATCCCGGGCCAAGTGATCAGAGTGGCGAGGTGGTCGAGTTTCGACGTCACCCAGACACGGCGCACCTCGGTGCGGCCGTGCCCTCGGTCCTCGGTCTTGTGGAAGCTCGCGGTGGGGCGACGCGGCTCGGTTTTGGTGCCCAGTTCGACCTGCGCCTCGGTGTGGATCGTAGGCTGGTTGTCTTTGAGGGCCATGACGTAGTGGGCGTTCTTATCGTAAGCGCTGCACAGAACCCATCTGGGAGGCCCCCGGCGAGTCCTTCACCCTCCCCTCATGACTCGACCTCGCCTCTCCCTCGCCCAGCGCGCTGACCTCGTTCGCCTCTGGAAGCTCTCTGGACTCTCCGCCTACGCCTTCGCCAAACAACACGGCTTCTCCCCGGCCAACCTCCCGCGCTGGGCTGCTCTCCTCGACGCTTCCTCGCCCCCCCCTCCCGACTCCCTCTCCTTCGTCCGTCTCCTGGCCTCCCCACGGGCCCTCGTTGTCGAGGTCGGCTCCGTGCGGGTGCGGGTCGAGCAGGGCTTCGATCCCGCTCTCTTGCGGGCCGTCGTCGCCGCCCTGGTCGAGGGGGTGACTTCGTGATCCCCCACGGCTTCGAGATCTTCGTCGCGCTCCAGCCGGTTGACATGCGCCTCGGCATGGAACGCCTCGGCGGCCTCGTGCGCGAGCGCATGAAACGCGAGCCGCGCACCCGTGCTCTCTTCGTCTTCTTCGCCAAGCATCGCCAGACCGCCAAGCTGCTCTGGTGGGACGGCACCGGCCTTGTGCTGGCCACCAAGAAGCTCGATCGCGGCCTCTTCCACCTGCCCCTGCCGGACTGTCCTGGAGACGCGTCCGTCGTTGTCACCGACGCCGTCTTCGAGGCCTTGCTCTCCGGCTTCTCGCTCCACACCACCCACTGACCCAAGGCACAAAAAAATCTTCTGATGGGTGTGATTTTTTCCTGCGCTCGCTCGTCCAAGAGAGCACGCTCGCATGGTGTCCGTGCCTCTCTCTGCCGATGTCTCGATGCTCCAGCGTCAGCTGGCCGAGCGTGACCAGGTCATCGCCGCCTTGCGTGCCACGCTCACCTCGCTCGAGGGGCAGATCGCCGCCCTGCAGGCCGCGCTCGTCTCCCTCGGCAGCGAGAACACCCTGCTCAAGCGGCGCCTGTTTGGCACCAAGAGCGAGCGCACCGCCACCAGCGAACTGCAACTCTCTCTGGGTGACCTACTCGACCAGCACAACGCTTTGCAAAAGCAGCTCGACGAGCTCTCCCGCAGCCGCCACGAGCAGGGCAACGACGAACCGAAGGAGCCGCCCGCCAAGCCACCGGCCACGCCACGGCCTCCCCCCAAAGGTCGCCGCGATCTGTCCGCTTCCAGGTTGCCCAAGGTCGTCGTCGAGATCCCCGACCCCGAGCTAGCCAAGCAGGGCAAGGTCATCGGTTACGACGAAAGCCACCAGCTGATGTACCAGCCGGGCGGGTGGGCGGTGCTGGTCAAGCGCACGCTCAAGTACGAGATCGAGGTGGCCGGTGAGCGCACCGTGCTCGGCACCGAGGCCCCCAAGCTGCTGCTCCCGCGGGGCCTGTTGCATTCCTCGGCGCTGGCCTTCCTCGCCGTGCAAAAGTTCGCCCTGGGCGTGCCCCACTACCGGCTGGAGCAGCACCTGCAGACGCAGGGCGAGCGCCTGGATCGCAGCACGATGTGCCGAAGCATGGAGGAGATGGGCAACGCCTTGGGCGCCACCGTCGTCGAGGCGATGCGCCTCGACACGCTGGCGAACTGTCGGGTGCTGTCCACCGACGCCACCGGCGCCGCCATCCAGCCCGAGGCGCACCCCCACAAGCTCAAGCAAGCCTGCCGCAAGGGACACTTCTTCGTCGTGGTGGGCGACCAGGATCACGTGTTGTTTGGCTACACGCCCGAGCACACGCAGAAGGCGGTGGCGACGATGTTCGCGGGCTTCCGTGGCTTGCTGCAGAGCGACGCCAGCAGCGTCTACCACCTGCTGGAGCGTGGCCCCCTCGACGACCAAGAGCAGGGCGTGGAGCTGGTCGGCTGCTGGGCGCACGCCCGGCGCTACTTCTTCGAGGCGGCCGTGTGCAAATATCCGGTGGGGGTCGAGGGACTGACGAGGATCGGAGCGATCTACGCGGCGGAAGCGCCGCTGGCGAAGCTGCCACCGGGCGCCCGGCAACGAGAACGCGTGGCGCGCGTGGGTCCGTTGATCGACGACTTCTACCGATGGGTCCACGAAGTCGGGCGAACGACCGCCGGCCGAACGCTGGCGAGCAAGGCGCTGGGGTACGCGAAGAACCAGGAGCAGGAGCTACGGCGTGTGCTGCGCGACGGTCGCCTTGCGCTGGACAACACGCGAAGCGAGCGAGCGCTGCGCACGGTGGTGGTAGGGCGAAAGAACTGGATGTTCTACGGAAGCGACGTGCATGCCGAGGCAGCGGCGGCGCTGTTCAGCTTGATCGCGTCGTGCCGACTGCATCGACTGGACGTGGAGCGGTACCTAGCGGAGGTGGTGCGAGTGGTGCCGTACTGGCCACGAGAGCGGTACCTGGAGCTAGCGCCGAAGAACTGGGTGGCGACGCGAGGGAAGCTGTCGGAGAAGGAGCTTGCGGTCCCGGCCGGAGCGATCACGGTACCGGCGTAGGTGGCGTCGTAAGCCCGAGCCGAGAGGCCATCGGCGATGGGGAAAAGGTGCCATGGGAGTCGAGTGGCGTTGTTCCGAGCCCCGTTGAAAGAGCCGGTGTAGGGAACCCGAGGGCGTCCAAGGAGCCCGAGGACGTG